>NZ_LMIC01000048.1:0-349062 GCF_001428585.1 Duganella sp. Root198D2
AAAAGGTTCATCGCGGATTACCGGGATGACCGAGCTGTAAACGCAAGAGAGCAGTAAGGAAGAGTTATTGTGTTTGTGCGACCAAACCCACTAACCAACCCACTGCTCTCATGTCAAATCATAGACTCAGCCTCCCATTCTGGGAAGGCTTTCTCGTTTCCTCTCTGGATGTCGTCGGCAATCAGTTGCAAGTAAGGCTGGCAGCTGATCCTGCGTACGCGCTGATTTGTTCCCACTGCGGAGCCAGTGCATCGTGCATCCATGAAACCACATGGCGTACGGTGCGTGATTTGCCGATGGCGGGATTGCCTGTGTTTCTCACTATTGCAGTCAATAGATTGCGCTGCGCGACCTGCTGCCGCTGTTGCACCCAGCGAATCAGCTGGCTGGATCGCCATGCTCGGGTGTCACGCCGTTTGGCGGAGTTCGTCGCTCAATGGAGTGAGAAGCTGCCAATCGCCCATGTTTGCCAACTTACCGGCCTTCACTGGGGCACGGTTCATCAAATTCATCGCCAAGACCTGGAACGTAGGGTGGCGGCATTGCCGCCACCCCAGCCAACCAGGCTGGTCATGGATGAATTTGCCCTGTTTAAAGGCCATCGCTACGCCACGGTCGTACTAGATGCTGACACTCGACGCGTCATCTGGGTCTGTGAAGGGCGTAGTCGAGAGGCCATTCGACCGTTTTTTGCGTGGTTAGGTCCCGAGCGCTGCCGGCGTATCCGTGCCGTGGCCATGGATATGAACACCGCCTTCGATCTGGAAGTGAAATGCCATTGCCGCCAGGCCAAAGTCGTCTACGACCTGTTCCATGTCATCGCCAAATATGGTCGCGAGGTCATTGATCGAGTACGGGTCGATGAGGCAAATCGGCTGCGCGACGACAAAGCGGGCCGTCAGTACGTGAAGCGAGCGCGGTGGCTGCTGCTGCGCAATCCAGGCAACGTACCGCCAGATCAAGCTCCCAAGTTGGCCGAACTTCTCGAGGCAAACCAAGCTCTAATGACCGTCTACGTAATGAAGGCAAGCTTGAAAGAACTCTGGCAGCCTACCAATCCCTGGTGCTGGCGCGCCGCCTGGAGATCATGGCAGCACATGGCAAAAGCCAGTGCAATCGAACCTCTAAAGCGCTTTGCCAGACGTCTTGCTTTGTACTGGAAAGGCATTCTGGCCCGGATGCACTGGCCAATGCATACCGGACAGCTTGAAGGGATTAACAATCGGATCAAGGTAATGAAGCGGATGGCTTATGGGTATCGCGACTCCGAATTCTTCTTCTTGAAGATCAAAGCCGCGTTTCCCGGTAATCCGTGAAGAACCNGAAACACGTTACCACTGGTTCAAACAATCGGATCAAGGTAATGAAGCGGATGGCTTATGGGTATCGCGACTCCGAATTCTTCTTCTTGAAGATCAAAGCCGCGTTTCCCGGTAATCCGTGAAGAACCATAAAAAAGGCCCGTTGATCAACGGGCCTTTTTTACGCCTTAGCCTTTCGGCAGTCCGCCCAGCAGGGCGGCAATTTTCTGTTTCGGCTTGGCAGGAGCGGCCGGCGCCGCAGCTGCCGCTGCGCCATTGCTGCGAGTCGGCTCATACGGTTTCAGGAACCATGGATCGACTTTCTCGCGGCGCGGGGACAGCGCCGGTCCGTCGCCGCGGCCTTCACGGCGCTCACCGCTGCGCGGCGCCGAGCGGTCGGCCTGGGTGCGGTCGCGGCGGCGGTCGCCGTGGCGCTCGTCGCTGCGGAAGCCGCCCGGCACGAAGCCTTCAAGCGTAGCGCGCGGGACGGTTTGCTTGATCAGCTTTTCGATGTCCACCAGCAGGCGTTCATCCTTGTCCGAGAAGATCGAAATCGCATCGCCGGAAGCGCCGGCGCGGCCGGTACGGCCGATGCGGTGCACGTAGTCTTCAGCGTTATACGGCAGGTCGAAGTTGATCACGCACGGCAGGTCCGAGATGTCCAGGCCGCGTGCCGCCACGTCGGTGGCGACCAGCACATCGATCTCGCCTTTCTTGAACGCGTCCAGCGCCTGCATGCGTTCCTGCTGCGTCTTGTCGCCATGGATGGCGGAGGCCTTCATGCCTTCTGCTGCCAGGCCGCGCGCCAGGCGGGACGCGCCGATCTTGGTGTTGGAGAACACGATCACCTGTTTCAGCTCGCGCTGGCGCAGGATGTGGGCGACGGCATCGCGTTTGTGGTCTTCATTTACCTTGTACACCACCTGGGTCACGCGTTCGGCGGTCGCGTTGGAACGCGCCACTTCGATCGTGATCGGGTCGGTCAGGAAGGTCGACGCCAGCTTCTTGATCTCCGGCGAGAAGGTGGCCGAGAACATCAGGTTCTGGCGCTTCTTCGGCAGCAGGTTGATGATGCGCTGCAGGTCGGGCAGGAAGCCCATGTCCAGCATGCGGTCGGCTTCGTCCATGACCAGCATCTGCACCTGGCCCAGCGAAATATTCTTCTGCTCCACGTGGTCCAGCAGGCGGCCCGGGGTGGCAATCACGATTTCCACCCCGCTGCGCAGCTTTTCAGTCTGCGGCTTCATGTCCATGCCGCCGAAGACGACGGTGGAACGCAGCGGGGTGTGCTTGCAATAGGCGGCCACGTTTTCCGCCACCTGCACCGCCAGTTCGCGGGTCGGCGTCAGCACCAGGGCGCGTACCGGGTGGCGCGCCGGGCTCATCGACGCACTCGCATGGGCCAGCAGCAGCTGGATGATCGGCAGCGAAAAACTGGCCGTTTTGCCGGTACCGGTCTGGGCGGCCCCCATCACGTCGCGGCCCTGCAGCAGGATCGGGATCGCTTGCGCCTGGATCGGCGTGGGGTGCACATAACCCTGGTCGGTCAGTGCTCGCAGGATTTCCGGCGCCAGGCCGAAATCGGCGAACTTTACTTGCTCAGGGGTGTTCTCAATGTCAGACATACAATTCTTTAGTTAACAGCGGCCAACCCCGCATGATACCCGAGAACTGTGGTAAAGCGCATGGAATGGCGCTCCAGAACGGAAATTATTGCCGAGTTGGAAGCTATAATGTCACTAAATGAATGCTACCTACGCTCGCGGCTGGCAAATGGGCCGCTTTATTTTGCTCATCATCCTGGCATGCAGCCTGTTGACTGCTGTCGCCCAGGCTGCCTCGCCGTCGCTGCGCTTTCGCAAGCTCGGGCCACTCGGCAATGACGAGCCGTCAATGTTATCCCTGCTGCAAGACAAACGCGGCTTCATGTGGATCGGCACCCAGTCGAACGGGCTGTACCGCTACGACGGTTACCGTGTGACCAAGTATCGCAGCAAGGCGGGCGACCCGCGCAAGCTGCCGCATGACCGCGTAGCGGCGCTGTTTGAAGACAGCCAGGGCCGGCTGTGGGCCGGCACCCAGAGCGGCCTGGCGCGTTTCAACCCGGAAAGCAACGATTTCACCACCTTCGTGCCGGCCAATGTGCCCAACAACGGCCGCATCATCCGCGCCATCGTGTCCGATGGAAAAGACGGCATGTGGTTGGCGACCTGGGGCGGGCTGCAGCACTTTGAACCTGGCAGCGGCAAGTTCAGCATCCATATGCACGATCCGGCCCGCCCGGGCAGCCTGGGCGGCAACGACCTGAATGCGCTGGCGGTCGATGTCCAGGGCGGCGTCTGGGCCGCCACCTGGCCCGGCGGCCTGGACTACCTGCCAGCCGGCGCCAGTGAATTCGAACATCGCCGCGTGGACAAGGGCCAGGACCCGAACGCCCGCGCCAACATCGTGCGCGCCCTGCGCTTCGACCAGCATGGCGTGCTGTGGATCGGCACCGAAGGCGGGGTCTGGCGCTGGGACAGCAGCCAGCCATGGGACACGCGCGCAAGCGTGGCCGTGCCCGACAGCCGCGTCACCAGCTTCTATTTCGACCGCGACGATACCTTGTGGGCCACCACCCTGTCGGCCGGCTTGCTGCGCTGGGACGCGACGGCGCAACGCTTCGACCAGTACAGCCACAACAGCGACGACCCGTATTCGCTGCCGGGCGATAACCTGCGCGCCATGCTGCAAGACCGCGGCGGCATGCTGTGGATCGCCTCCTTCACCGATGGCATTGCCCTGGTCAACCTGAGCAGCAGCGGCTTCACGCGCCACCTGCCGTATCGCCTGGACGGGCGCCACGGCCGCGCCAACAACGCCTTGCTCAGCCTGGAGAGCGGGCCGAACGGCACGGTCTGGATTGGCGGCAACCTTGGCGCCGGCCTGTTCGATCCCGCCAAGGGCGAAGTGCTGCGGCGCTACCAGGCCGATGGCCGGCCCGGTTCGATGAACAGCAATATCGTGTACAGCCTGTACCAGCAGCCCGGCGGTCCGCTGTGGATCGGCACGGCCAACGGCCTGAACCGGCTCGATACGCTCGATGGCAAGTTCCAGCTGGTCCGCTTCGGCAATACCGCCAGCGATTTCATCAACTCCATCGCGCCCGGCAAGGACGGCGTGCTGTGGCTCGGCACCGGCAACAGCCTGGTGCGCTACGACACGCTGCACGACCGCTCCCTGCTGTTTTATCACGACCCGCAAAATCCGGACAGCCGCAGCGTGGGCGGCACCAGCGTGGTGCTGGAAGACAGCAAGGGCCGCGTGTGGATGGGCTCCGAATTCAATGGCGGCGGGCTCGACCTCCTGGACCCGGCCACCGGCAAGTTCCGCCACCTGCGCGCCGGCGGGCCGGAAGGCATGATCGACGATAACGTCACCTCGCTGCACGAAGACGCCGCCGGCCGGCTGTGGATCGGCACCTCGCGCGGCCTGGTGCAACTGGAAGAAACGGCAGGCGGCGGCTTGCGCCTGCGCTCACATGCCGCCGCCGTGCAGCACCTGAAGACGCTGTCCATCCAGTCCGACGCCAAGGGCAAGATCTGGGTCAGCACGCTGGCCGGCCTGTTCCGCCTGAATCCCGGCAACGGCTCGGCCCAGCTTTACACCGTCGCCGACGGCATGACCGACGGCTTCACCACCAACGCCTCGGCGCCCGGCCCGGATGGCAGGCTGTACTTCGGCGGCGTGCACGGCATGACCGGCATCGAGCCGGAGCAGGTGCGCAGCGACTCGGTGCCGCCGCAGGTGGCCATCACCGACATCAAGCTGTTCAGCCATTCGCTCAGCGAAGGCCGCTTCCGCGACCAGGCCCGGCTGGAAGGCCCGCTGACGGCGCCCACCGGCCTGGTGCTGTCCTCGCAAGCCACCGCCTTCACCATCGAGTTCGCAGCCCTGCACTTCACCGAACCGTCGCAGAACCGCTACGCCTACCAGCTGGAAGGTTTCGACCCTGACTGGCAGGAAACCGACGCCGAGCGCCGCGTCGCCACCTACACCAACCTCGATCCCGGCCGCTATGTATTCCGGGTCCGCGCCGCCAACCACCACGGCAGCTGGAGCGAGCAGCCCGCCACGCTGCACGTGACGATCACGCCGCCGTTCTGGCAAACCACCTGGTTCCGCCTGGCTGCGGCTGCCCTGATCGTGGGCGGGCTGTGGAGCCTGTACCACTGGCGCATCCGCCGCCTGACGCGCCTGCAAGCAGTGCTCGAGCAGCAGGTTGCCGCCCGCACCGTTGAACTGGAAGACTCCAACCGCAAGCTCGAGGCTCTGAGCCAGACCGACGGCCTGACCGGCGTCGGCAACCGGCGCGGCTTCGACCTGGCGCTGGAGGCGGAATGGCGGCGCGCCCAGCGCACCGGCCAGCCACTGGCGCTGTCGATGCTGGATGTGGACTACTTCAAGAAATACAATGACCGCTATGGCCACCTGGCCGGCGACGCCACGCTGCGCGCGGTGGCGCGCGTGATCACCGAACACGGCCGGCGCAGTTCCGACCTGGTGGCGCGCTACGGCGGCGAAGAATTTGCGCTGCTGTCGGTGGCCACGCCGGGCGCCGACGCGATCGGCGTGGCACAGACCATCTGCACCGAACTGGCGCGCCTGCAATTGCCGCACGACGCCTCCCCGCTCGGCCATGTCACCATCAGTATCGGCGTGGCGGTACTGGTGCCGACCGAAAACAGCCGCCCCGAGCAACTGGTACGGCTGGCGGACGAAGCGCTGTACCGCGCCAAGCAGCGCGGCCGCAACCAGGCCCTGCTGGCAATGGAAGAATAATGGACGTGGCCCCGCAAGACGACCCCAAGCCGCAAGCGCCGGCCGAGCCCGGCCCCGGCGAGTGCTGCCACAGCGGCTGCACCTGGTGCGTGCTCGACCTCTACTACGACGACCTCGAGCGCTACCGCAGCGCCCTCGCCGCCTGGGAAGCTCGCAGAAAGAAAGTCGGGGTCAGGTCCGGCAATCGGACAAAAAAAGCATGAACGTATAGGTTTTGGCGGATTGCCAGATCAGAGCCCGACTTGCATGTTCGTGTTCTAACAGAAGGCGGGGCCGGAGCCAGCTAGCATCGGTGGCATGGAACAGCAGAGCCAATCATGGCTGGACAAGCTCGGCCCGGGCCTGGTCGCGGGGGCCGCCGACGATGATCCCAGCGGCATCGCCACCTATTCCCAGGCTGGAGCCCAGTTCGGCTTCGGCATGCTGTGGCTTGGCTTGTTCACCTATCCGCTGATGGTCGGCATCCAGGAAACCAGCGCCCGCATCGGCCGTACCAGCGGGCGCGGGCTGGCGTCCAATATGCGCCGCTGCTTCCCGGCCTGGCTGTTGTACGGCATGGTCAGCCTGCTGTTGTTTGCCAACACCATCAATATCGCGGCCGACCTGGCTGCCATGGGCGATGCGCTGCACCTGGTGGCCGGCGGCAAGGCGCAGTGGCACGCGCTGGCCTTCGGCCTGCTGTCGGTGCTGCTGCAAGTCTTCATTCCCTACCAGCGCTACGCGCGCATGCTGAAGTGGCTGACGCTGGCGCTGCTGGCCTATGCCGCGACAGTGCTGGTGCTCGACGTGCCTTGGGGCGAGGTTGCCAAGCGCACCTTTTCGCCGCACATGGAATGGAACAAGGCGTACCTGACCACGATGGTGGCGGTATTCGGCACCACCATCAGCCCCTACCTGTTTTTCTGGCAGGCCGCGCAGGAAGTGGAGGAACTGCAGGCCGACCCGCAGGCCGAGCCGCTCAAGCGCGCGCCGCGCCAGGTGCGCCCGCAACTGCGCCGCATCAAGCTCGATACGGCCATCGGCATGGGCTTTTCCAACCTGGTGGCATGGTCGATCATGCTGACCACCGCGGTCACGCTGCATGCGCACGGCATCTTCCACGTCGGTTCGTCGGCGCAGGCCGCGGCGGCGCTGCGGCCGATTGCAGGCGAACTGGCGTTTGCGCTGTTCGGCCTGGGCATCATCGGCACCGGCTTGCTGGCGATCCCGGTGCTGGCAGGTTCGGCTGCCTACGCCATGGCCGGCGCCTTCAACTGGCGCAGCAGCCTGGAACTGCAACCGAAGGCCGCGCGCAAGTTCTACGCCATCATCGTCGCCGCCACGCTGGCCGGCGTCGGCATCGGCTTCCTGCCGATGGACCCGATGCGGGCGCTGTTCTGGAGCGCAGTCGTCAACGGCGTGGTCGCGGTGCCGGTGATGATGGTGACCATGCTGCTGTCGACGCGGCGCGGGGTGATGGGCGAGGTCGTCCTGTCGCGCCGCCTGCGCGTGCTGGGCTGGTCCTGTACCACAGTCATGGCCTTGGCAGTTTTGGCCATGTTCGCCAGCATGGTAAGCTAGCGCGCATGAACAAACGACACTTCCTGCTGGCCCTTGCCGCCGCCATCGCCCTGCCTGCCCTGCCTGCGCTGGCCGGCGAACCCCGCCCATTCCCGCCCAGCGCCAAGCGCGGCAAGATGGCCTTCGGTTATGCGCCCGACATCGCCATCGACGGCAAGCCGCGCCAGCTCTCGCCTGCCGCGCGCATCTTCAGCGAAGAAAACCTGACCCTGGTGCCGAGCGCACTGGCCGAGGCGACCCTGATCGTCAACTACACCGAAGACATGAACGGCAATATCGACCGGGTCTGGATCCTGACGCAGGAAGAAGCGCGCCTGCCGGCAGCCACCAAGCGCTGAGCAATGCTGCGGCGCCGCCTTGCCTTCGCCCTGCTGCTTGCAGCCTCGGCGCAGGCCGGCGCCGGCACCCTCGTCAAGGCCTATAACAGCTATCGCGGACCGCCTTACATCGACGGCAAAGGCGGGCTGGCGCCCGCGCTGGTACGCTACCTGAACCACAAGCTGGACGGCCGCTACACGCTGCAGCTGGTGTCGCTCCAGCGCCGCCAGCTTAACCAGTTGATGGAGGCGGCCGGCGGCTTCGATGGCGTGGCCCTGTTCCTGTCGCCAGCCTTCATCGGCGACGTGCCGCGCAAGCGCTTCCACTGGAGCCCGGCCTTCCTGGACGACAGCAATGCCATCGTGTCGCGCATCGACAATCCGGTGCGCTACGAAGGCCCCGCTTCGCTGGTCGGCCTGCGCTTTGCCGGCATTGCCGGCAACCGTTATCCCGGCATCGACGAATACGTCGGCAAGAGCCTGGCGCGCAGCAACGCGGCCGATGCCATGAGCAACCTGCGCAAGCTGGTAGCGGGCCAGGCGGATTTCACCGTGATGCCGCTCAGTTCATTCCGTTACCTGCGACGCCAGATGGACCGGGAAAAACTGCCCCTTGGCCAGTTGCATGTGGGCGACAAGCCCTTCAGCCAGTTTGGCCGCCACTTCGTCCTGGCGCGCGATGCCGGCGAGCTGGCAATAGAGCTGGACAGGATTGCGGCCGCCATGCCCTGCGACCGCGAGTGGCGCCGCATCGCGCTGCGCTATCACTTTACCGTCGCCGACGCCGCCGTTTGCCGCTGAAACGTCCCGCCGCGCGAAACGCCAACAGCACCACCAGGCTGATGCCGCACAAGGCCTGTATGGCAGGCTTGTGCGCGGAATCGTCGACTGCTTCGAATTTGCTGCCCAACAGGACATTATTGGCCAAGGCCGGATCGACATCCAGCATCATGCTGCCAAGGTTGGCCCGCAGGCTGCCGGCATTGCCGGGCGGGCTGAAGGGAAATTCCGGCGGCTCGGCCAAGCCGTCCTGGAACGTGGCGGCGCCGTCTTCGGCGGCGCTCAACTCGAACGGGTCGGGACCGGCATTGCCTGCACCAGGTGCATCGGAGCTGGACAGGAGTGCAGCGCAAGCCCCCTGGCTCATGGACAGCAGCAAGGCGCAAGCGCCCAGCCCCAGCTTCCCCATATATTTCCTCTAGTTAATTTTTCTTAACCAGACAGTAAGCAATAATCACGCCAAGAAATATAAGTTGCTGATTTTAAATGCAGCACTTTTTCAGCTGTAAGGAATTCCGACAGTTTTACGCCAGCACCCGCTCAGATGTAATAGAGCGCTGCCGCGGCGCCGATAATCAGGCCGAACTTGGTGATCTTGTAGACGGTCTTGTTCCAGGCCTTGAAAGCGCGGCGGTATTTGCCGGCGTAGAAGGAAACGCGGAACAGCTTCGACACCAGGCCGACCTGGTCGCCCTGTTCGTTGGGCGAGGCGGCGGCGGTCATCATGGTGCGGCCCAGGAAGCGGTTGACCGCCTGTGCCCAGCGATAACGCATTGGACGCTCCACGTCGCAGAACAGGATGATGCGGCCGCTCTCGGAACCGTTGATCGCCCAGTGGATATAGGTTTCATCGAAAATCACGCCCTGGCCATCGCGCCAGCTATGGCGCTCGCCATCGACGTCGATGAAGCAGCGGTCATCGTTCGGCGTGGCCAGGCCCAGGTGGTAGCGCAGCGACCCGGCGAACGGGTCGCGGTGCGGATTGAGCTTGCCGCCAGGCGGCAGTTCGGCAAACATGGCAGCCTTCACCGACGGGATCGAGGCCAGCAGGGCATAGGTCTGCGGGCACAGTTCCTGCGCCGATGGATGGCTGGCGTTGTACCACTTCAGGTAAAAGCGCTTCCAGCCATTCTTGAAGAAGGAATTGAAGCCGGCGTCGTCGTTCTTTTCCGAAGCCTTGATCTTCTGCAGGCGCAGCAGGTTTTCCGCTTCGGCGCGGATCACTTGCCAGTTGTCTTGCAGCGGCTTGAGTTCCTGGAAGGTGTCAACCGGCAGGTAAGGGGTCGACGGCACGCGCGAGAACCAGTGCATGAAGATATTGATCGGGGCCATGAACGACGAATGGTCGAACAGTTGGCGGCCGATCGGGAGCCGTACCTTGCCACGGAAGTGGATATGCAGGACGGACAGGATGTAAAAGCCGACAACAGCCCATTTCATTGCGAAACCTCGGAAAGATCCAAACCTGCGATTTTACCGCAGTCTGCAAAGTGAGTATTTGTGAATATCGCAACAATGTAAGCATGCTATCGTGGCGCGCATGACTTGTATTATTTGCTACGCCCCATTGAAGACCGGCCTCTCAGGCTGGCACCGGACCTGCCCCGGCTGCGCCTATGAAGGCGCAGCCCATTGCGTCGCACCTGCAAGCGGCGCTGAAGACATGCGCGAAGCGTCCCTGAATGCGCTGCGCCAGGACAACTGCCGCACCATCGTCGCCCTCACCCGCCAGTTTGCCGCGCCGCGCGCCAACACGCTGCTTGACGTGGGCAGCGCCCATGGCTGGTTCCTGGAAGCGGCATCCTGTGCTTTCGACGTGCTGGGCGTCGAGCCCGATGAAGTGCTGGCGCGGCAAGCGGCTGCGCGCGGGCTGCCGGTGCGCATCGGCTACTTCCCGCAGGCGCTGGCGGACGGGGAGCAATTCGACATCATCGTGCTGAACGAAGTGATCGAACATATCCCCGATATCCGTGCCGCGCTGCGCGACTGCCACCAGCGCCTGTCGCCGGACGGCACGCTGGTGTTGAACCTGCCAAGCAGCCGCGGGCTGTGCTACCGCTTGTCCAAGCTGTTCGCCCGCTTCGGCCTGCATGGTCCGTTCGACCGGCTGTGGCAGAAGGACATGCCGTCGCCGCATGCGCATTACTTTAATCCGTCCAACCTCACCAGGCTGGTGGAACGGGAAGGCTTCGCACTGCGCCACAGCACCGAGCTGGCCATCGTGAAAAAGGAAGGCATGTGGCGCTGGATGACCGTGTTCGGCCGACTCCACCCGTTCAAGGCCCCGCTGCGCTACCTGGCCATGCGCTGGGCGCTGTTGCCGCTGATGCGGCTGTTCCCCAGCGATATCATGGTCTGCATCTACCGCAAGCGTTAAGCGCTGGCCGTCATGCGCTGCGCCATAGCGCCAGCGCTTCCTGCGCCACCAGTTCCGGGCGCTCCTCAGGCCAGAATAGCTTGCTGCCTTCGAGGCGGCCTACGCCTTTGCTGTTGCCAAAGGCCTGCTCAAGATAGTCGGCGCCGCGCGGCAGGAAGATAGTGTCCGCCATGCCCCACAACACCCGCACCGGCGCGGTACTGGCTTGCAACGCCGGCTTGATGCCGTGCAGGGCATTGCGCTCGAGCGCCGCAATGTAGCCGTGCAGGCGCTGCGGATTGTCGACCAGGGGACGCAGGTAGGTTTCGAATACCTCGTCCGCCAGTGCGGCGGGACGGGCATAGCAGATGCCGCCCAGGCCCTCCGGCGCGCGCGCCTTGTCCTTGTCGGCCAACCAGGGTGCCAGCCATTCCTGCGCAAACCTGCCTTGCCTGGCCAGTTCGATCACGGGCAGCATGGCGGGCGGAGGGCAATCGATTTCGGTGTCGCAGTTGGCCAGCAGCAGGCTGCGCACGCGTTCCGGGTGCAGCACCAGGAACAGCTGCGCCACGGCGCCGCCGCTATCGCTGGCCACCACATCGACTTTATCGACGCCCAGTTTATCGAGCAGCTCGGCCAGCATGGCGACCTGGCCTTCCGGATCGAGCTTGGCTTGCGGCGCTGGTTCGCTGTGGCCAAGCCCGAGGAAGTCCGGCGCGATGCAGCGGCGATGCGGCGCCAGGCGCGCCACCGCGCCTCGCCATTGGAAGCTGTTCAACGGCAGGCCATGCAGGAACAGCGCTGCCTGCGGGCCGCGGCCACGTTCCACAACTGCAATGCGGCCAACGCTGGTGGCGACAAAACGCCGCGCCGCGTGCCAGCGCCGGGCATCGCGCGCAGCCCCGGCGCGCAGCGCTGCATCCCCCGCTGCCACGCCTTCGGCAGCACTGGCAAAGCCCCCCATGCCCGTCAAGGCGCTGAGTGCGGTAGCGGCAAAACCCAATTTCAAAAAGTCCCGGCGAATCATGCTCATTCCCTTCAAGACAGGTTTTCAATGGTATGCATGATCGGCCCGGGAGCGACGCGAAGCAATGACCTCGGAGGTCATGGAAGCGCAGCGCCAAACCTTGCTAATATCGCCACATGAACGCAATCCCCACCCCGACCGCCCATATCGGCGCCCTGCTGCGCGAATGGCGCTCCGCTCGCCGCCTGAGCCAGATGGACCTGGCACTGGATGCCGGCCTCTCCACGCGCCATCTGAGCTGCATCGAAACCGGCAAGGCCCAACCCGGCCGCGACGTCCTGGCGCGCATCGCCGACGCACTGGAAATGACACTGCGCGACCGCAACGCGCTGCTGGTGGCCGCCGGGTACGCGCCGCGCTACACGGAATCCGCGCTGGCCAATCCCGAACTGGCGCCAATGCGGCGCGCCATCGAAGCGATGCTGAAGCAGCAGGAGCCCTACCCCGCCTTCCTGATGAACCGGCACTGGGACATCGTGATGGCCAACGACGCCGCCATCCGCATGAACCGCTGGCTGCTGGATGGCCGCGACAGTCCGCACCGCAATATGCTGCGCCACGCATTCGACCCGCAGGACTTGCGCTCGGTCCTGGTGAACTGGGAGGAAATCGCCGGCACCCTGCTGGCCCACCTGCACAAGCTGGTTGCGACAGCACCCAACGACAGCAAGGCTCGCGCACTGCTGGACGAAGTGCTGGCCTACCCCGGCGTACCCGAGAAATGGCGCCAGCGCGACTTGCGCGCGGTGCCCGAGCCGCTGCTTGAAACGGTGTTCCAGCGCGACGGGCAGCGCCTGGCATTCTTTTCCACCATCACCACCTTCGGTACTCCGCGCGACGTTACGCTGGAAGAACTGCATATTGAATCGTGCTTCCCGGCAGATGAGGCCAGCGCCGTATTTTGCCGTTCACTTGAAAGGTCGATATGAACGACTACATCCTCCTCATGCATGACGATGCCATCGATCGAGCCGTCGCCGAAGACGGCGCCCGCTGGGAGCACTACCTGTCCGGTCTGCGCGCCTCGGGACAGTTCGATGGCGGCAGCGTCGTGCCGGCGCCTGCCCGCGTGAACGGCTACATCAGGGTCCGCGCAGAGAGCCTGGAAGCGGCGCAACGCTTCCTTGCCGGGAATCCAGATTACGATGCAGGCGGCACGGTCGAAGTGCGCGCGCTCCCGCGCTCGTAACGGGCAGGCGGCTTAGCCAGGCTTGCGCCTGCGCAGGCCCGCGATAGCCGCCAGGCCGATGCCGAACAGCGCGGGCGCTGCCGGTTCCGGGACTGCGGCCACCTTCAGGCCGCCCTCCCAACCCTCAAATTCCCGCCATGTTTCAGCGCCGGTCCCCGGATCGTTGCGGACGCGACTCCACTGGGTACCAAACCACGTCTCGGACAGCGGCTCGCGGTGCCACAAGGTCTCAGCCAAGGTGGCATCCATTGATGTCGCCCAATCCATTCCAGTGCCTTTGAAGAACAACTGGTAGCTGCTGCTGTAGAAGAGCGAAATCCGGTCCTTCCAGTTGTATTCATCCTTCTCGACGCTGAAGATGAAGTGGCCCGTGTAGCTGCCATCGGGTTCCACCTGAATATTGGCATACAGGACCTGGTCGGAAGGATCCGCAGTTCCAAAGCGGGCAAGGTAGCCGCTGTCGTAGGGCGTTTGGATGCCCGACTGGTCAAAGTCGAAAAAGCAGGTCGAGCCGTGTGCCGTGCCGACATAGCGGTGGCGGCAATCGCGCAGGGAAGTCAGGTTGGAGCGCAAGGTGCCGCCAAATGGCGTGAAGACCTGCGTGTCGTAACTGAGGACATCGTCTTTGACATTCCAGTGCTTGCCCGAATCGACGCTGAACGTGGTCGCAATGCCGGCATGCGCCAAGCCAGCCGAAGCCAGGAGGATGGCTGGCAAAACGAGGGACTTCATGCCTTCCTCCGGCGCAGGGCCGCAAGGCCAGCGAAGCCAATGCCAAACAGGGCCAGCACGCCAGGTTCCGGCACCGCCCTCACCGCCATTTGGCCGTTCCATCCTTCCGCCGTGATGGTCGCGTCGATGCCAGTCAGCGGATCAAAGCGGGTGTGTTCCAGGAAAGTGGTGTAGCGCAGGCTTTTCGTCTCACGTTGCCATAGCAAGTCCGCAAGGGCAGCGTTCAGCGTTGTGCCAAAATCCATGCCCGTGCCGTAAAAATTAAACTGGTAGTTGGTGTTAAAACCGGTAAACAAAGTGTCGTTGCCGTCTGGCTCCGAGACGTAAGAGCCGCTGAGGAACGTGAAATTGCCGTAGTACGAGCCGCTCTTCGATACTCTCAGTAGTGCCACCAGCGTTGGAGTACGGTTGAATCCAGCGAGTCCAAGGCGCTTCAGGTAAGCACTATCGTATGGCGAGCTGAACCCGGACAGGTCGCTATCGAAATAGCAGGTCGACATATGTACGGAAGTGTAAGTCTTGCGGCAGTTACGCAGGGGCTGCATATTCGAGCGGATGGTACAGCCAAAAGGCTCGAACACTTCCGCGTCATCGATATTGCCCTCGCCCTTTGAGGTCCAGTGGACTGCGGAAGTGACGTCAAAGCTGGCGACAACGCCCGCATGGGCCGGCGCGGCAAGCGCCAGCAGCAGGGCTGGTTAGTTGCACATAGCTTCGGCAAGGCCTTGTACGCCCGGCCGCAGCAGCAGGACGCTGCCCGGCCAGCCGTCGGTGACATTGCCGGGGTCGATCGACGTGACCAGCAGTGTGCGCAGGTCGGGGCCGCCGAAGCTGCACATTGACGGCTTGGCGAACGGCAGCGCGGTCTCGCGGTCCAGCACACCGGCCGGCGTGTAGCGCTGCAGCAGGCCGCCGTCGTTGGCGCAAGTCCAGTAGCAGCCGTCGGCATCGACGGCGGCGCCGTCGGGACGGCCTTTTTGCGCGCCCAGGTCGAGGAAGATGCGCTTGTTATGCGGCGTACCGCTGGCAATGTCGTAATCGAAGGCCCACACCATGCGCCGCTTCGGATGGGAATCAGACAGGTACATCACGTCCCCGCCTGGCGAGAAGGCGGTGCCGTTCTGGGTCAGCAAGCCGGATACGAAAGGCGCCGAAAGCCCTTCACCCGCGCTGTAACGATAAAGCCGGCCGACCGAACGCTCTGCCGACATATCCATGAACATGGTACCGGCCCAGAAGCGGCCCTGCCTGTCGCAGCGTCCATCATTGAAACGCATGCCCTCGCCCAGTTCCGGCCCGGGCGGCGCGGCCAGTCTTTGGGCAGATGCGCTGCCGTCTTCTTGCAGCGACAGGTGGAAAATGCCGGTCTCCATGCCGGCGATCAGGCCGCCGCGCGCGGCCGGCGAAACGCAGGCCGCCATTTCCGGAGCTTGCCAGAAGCGCGTGGCGCCGCTTGCGTAGTCAAGGCGCCAGATGCGGCGCGCCGGAATGTCGACCCAATACCATGCGCCCTCGCCCGCGTGCCAGGTGGGGCTTTCACCCACCGTGCAATGTACACCGCTTATTTTTTCCATCAGAGGTCAGTGATTTCCTTGTGGGCCGGAACCAGCGCCTTCATGACGCACCAGGCGAGCAGGTAGGCCAGCGCACAAAAGGTGAACATGATCATGTAGCCGGTCTGGATCTGGCCCAGTGCGCTGTAGTGGTCGAACATGCGGCCTGCAACCTTGGTGATCATTACACCGCCAAGGCCACCAGCCATGCCGCCGATGCCGACCACGGAGCCGACGCTATGTTTTGGGAACATGTCGGACACGGTGGTGAACAGGTTGGCCGACCAGGCCTGGTGCGCCGAGGCGCCGATGCCGATCAGGACTACCGGCACCCAGATGCCCAGGTAACCAAGCGGCTGCGCCAGCAGCACCGCCAACGGGAAGAAGGCGATGGTCAGCATGGCGCGCATGCGGCCCTGGTAGACGCTGGCGCCGCGGTTGATGAAGAAGGTCGGGAACCAGCCGCCGCCAATGGAGCCGAACATGGTCATCGAGTACAGCACCGCAAGCGGGAGCACCATTTCGGTAGCCGATACGCCGTATTGCGCCGACATGAACTTCGGCAGCCAGAAAAGGAAAAACCACCACACGCCGTCGGTCAGGAATTTTCCGACCGTGAAAGCCCAGGTCTGGCGGTAGGCCAGAAGCTTGAACCAGGATGCCTTGCGCGGTGCCGCGTCGGCGTCCGGCGCGGCCGGCGCATCGCCCGCATCGCTGTTGATGTAATCCAGCTCGGCGCGCGAGAGGCGCTTCTGCCTGGCCGGCGTTTCATAGAAATACAGCCAGAAGCCCATCCAGACAAAGCCGATCGCGCCGATGATGATGAAAGCTGATTGCCAGCCCCACAGCTCGGCAATCAGCGGCACCGTGATGGGCGCCAGGATCGCGCCGATATTTGCACCGGAGTTGAAGATGCCGGTGGCGAAGGAGCGTTCCTTCTTCGGAAAATATTCAGCGGTGGCCTTGATCGCCGCCGGAAAATTGCCCGCCTCGCCCAGCGCCAGTACGGCGCGGCCCACCATGAAGCCGGCCACCGACACCGGCACCGCGGCGATACCGATGGCAGCGAGAATATTCGAGAACGTGGTTCCGATCGACACCGAATATGCATGCAGGATCGCGCCCATCGACCACACCACGATCGCCAGTACGAAAGCGCGGCGCGTTCCCATCTTGTCGATCACGCGGCCGGCAAACAGCATCGAGATCGCGTACACGAACTGGAATACGGCAGCGATGTTGGCGTAGTCGCTATTCGACCAGCCGAATTCTTTCGACAAAGCGGGCGCCAGCAGCGACAGCACCTGGCGGTCAAGGTAGTTGATGGTGGTGGCAAAGAACAGCAGGCCACAGATGGTCCAGCGGTATTTGCCGATGGCGGCGGCCGGTTCGGCTGCCAGGCCGACGGCTTGCGGGTTGGGCTGATTCATAGTTTCTTATATTCGAAAGCGGCCGGCGTCTCCTCCGGCCGTACTACTTGATCAAACTGCCGTGCGCAGCTCCCCGTCCACGATGCGAACCAGGCGCAGTGGATTATCGTCCTGCAGGGCGGCCGGCAGCAAGGCTGCCGGCACATTCTGGTAGCTTACCGGACGCAGGAAGCGTTCGATCGCCGTGGCGCCAACCGACGTGGTGCGGGTGTCCGAGGTAGCCGGGAACGGGCCGCCGTGCACCATCGCGTGGCACACTTCGACGCCGGTCGGGAAGCCGTTGAACAGCACGCGGCCGGCCTTGCGTTCCAGCGTCGGCAGCAGCCTGGCAGCCAGCGGATGGTCGTCGGCAGTGCAGTGCACGGTGGCGGTCAACTGGCCTTCCAGGCTGGCGGCAAGACGCAGCACTTCGGCTTCGTCGCGGCAGGAGATCAGTACCGAGGCCGGGCCAAACACCTCGTCCTGCAGCGCATGGCTGGCGAGGAAGGTTTCTGCGTCGACCCGGAACAGCGCAGCCTGCGCGGCACACCCAGCGCCCTCTGCCTGGCCCAGTGCCAGCAATTTAACTCCGGCAACATCGGACAGGCGGCCGACGCCGGATTCATATGCAGTGTGAATGCCAGCGGTCAGCATGGTGCCGGCACCCTTCGGCTGCAGCGCAGCAGCGGCAGCCGAAGCGAAACGGTCGAAGTCGGAACCGGCTACCCCGATCACCAGGCCTGGATTGGTGCAGAACTGGCCGACGCCCATCGTCAGCGACTCCACGAAAGCGGCGCCCAGTGTTTCGGCATTCGCTGCCAGCACCGCAGGGAGCATAAAGACCGGGTTGATGCTGCTCATTTCGGCGTACACCGGAATCGGCTCATGGCGCGCAGCGGCAGTCCGCATCAGGGCAGTGCCGCCCTGGCGCGAACCGGTAAAGCCGACTGCCTTGATCGACGGGTTGGCGACCAGCGCCTGGCCGACCACGCGGCCATCGCCGTGGATCATCGAGAACACGCCTTCAGGCATGCCGCAATCCGCCGCCGCTTTCCGCACCGCGCGCGCCACCAGCTCCGATGTGCCGGGATGGGCGGCGTGCGCCTTCACCACCACCGGGCAGCCGGCAGCCAGCGCGGAAGCGGTGTCGCCACCAGCCACGGAAAACGCCAGCGGGAAGTTGGAAGCGCCGAACACGGCGACCGGGCCGATTGCAATCTTGCGCAGGCGCAGGTCGGGACGCGGCGGCGTGCGCTGCGGCAGCGCCGAGTCGAGCGTGGCGTGCTGCCAATGGCCGTCGCGCACCACTTTGGCAAACAGGCGCAATTGGTTGACGGTGCGGCCACGCTCGCCTTCCAGGCGGGCTTGCGGCAGGCCGGTTTCGGCCATGGCACGCTCGGTCAGCGTTGCGCCGAGGGCGTCGATATTGCCGGCGACCGCTTCCAGGAAGGCGGCCCGCACTTCCGGCGTGGTGGCGCGATAGGCATCGAAAGCCTGTTCGGCCAGCGCACAGGCGCGCTCCACGTCCGCCAGTTCGGCCTGGCCGAACGCCGGCTGCAGGTTTTGCCTGGTAGCCGGGTTGAAGGCCAACAAGGTGCCGGCTGCGCCGCGCACCAGTTGCTGGCCGATGATCATTTCACCGGTGACCTGCATTATTGGGCACCTTGCTTCTTGATCAGCGCCAGCAGCATTGCGTCTTCTTCCGCGGTCAGGTCGGTCAGCGGAGCCCGCACCGGGCCACCGGAATGGCCGACCAGGCGCGCACCTGCCTTCACGATCGACACCGAGTAGCCTGCCTTGCGATTGCGGATCTCCAGGTATGGCAGGAAGAATTCATCGAGCATGCGGTCGGTTTCGGCAGTGTTGCCGGCGGTGGTGGCGTGGTAGAAGTCCATCGCCAGCTTCGGCACGAAATTGAACACCGCCGAGGAATATACCGGCGTACCCAGGGCCTTATAGGCGCCGGCATAGACTTCCGCAGTCGGCAGGCCGCCGAGATACGAGAAACGGTCGCCCAGCTTGCGGTAGATCTGCACCATCAGCTCAATCTCGCCCACGCCATCCTTGAAACCGATCAGGTTCGGGCAGCGCGCTGCCAGGATCGCCAGCGAGTTGGCGCTCAGGCGGCAGTTGGCGCGGTTGTAGACGATCACGCCGATCCTGACCGACTCGCACACCTGGGCCACGTGTTCGATCAGGCCGTCCTGGCTTGCTTCGGTCAGGTAATGCGGCAACAGCAGCAGGCCATCGGCGCCCAGGCGCTCGGCTTCCTGCGCCAGCGCGATGGCCTGGCGTGTCGGGCCGCCGGTACCTGCCAGCAGCGGCACTTTGCCGCGGCAGCTTTCCACGGCGACCTTGATCACCTGCGAATATTCCGCAGCGGTCAGCGAGAAGAACTCACCGGTACCGCCGGCCGCAAACAGCGCGCTGGCGCCAAAGGGAGCCAGCCAGTCCAGGCGTTCGGCATATGTCCTGGCGTTGAAATTGCCTTCTGCGTCGAAGTCGGTGATCGGGAAGGACAGCAGGCCGGACGACATGACTTTCTTGAGTTCTTGCGGGGACATGGACATCGTTGACTCCTAAGTGTGGTTTTTGGACGAATCGAGCTTGAGCTAAGTTGTAAGTCATCGTACAACTTAGTTCAAATGGGCGCAAGCGAAAAAATGGGGACGTACCCCATTTTTTACGCCGCGTTTTCGAAACGTTGCTGGGCCTGTAACAGGCGTTCGCGGGAATTGGAGAGGTGGGTGCGCATGGCGGCGCGGGCGGCTTCGGGGTCCTGGCGCTGGATGGCGCGGAAGATGTCTTCGTGTTCGCGGTGGACGCGCTCCAGGTAGTCTGCCGGGCGATCCTGCGACAGGTTGGCGGTGTTGACGCGGGCGCGCGGAATAATCGCCTGGCCAAGCTGGCCCAGGATGTCGACGAAATAGCGGTTGCCGGTGGCCTTGGCAATCACCAGGTGGAAGCGGCGATCGGCTTCCACCGAAGCGCGCCCCTGCTCCATCGCCTGCCGCATATCGGCCAGCGCCTGCGCCAGTTCAGCCACCTGCTCGTCGCTGCGGCGGGTAGCTGCCAGGCCGGCAGTCTCCGTTTCCATACTGATGCGCAGTTCGAGGATGGCCAGCACGTCGCGCACCGTAACAATGCTCTCGGCGTCGATGCCAAGGCCGCCGGTATTGCGCGGTTTCTCCAGCACGAAGGTGCCGATGCCATGGCGGGTCTGCACCAGGCCAGCCGCCTGCAGGTGCGAAATCGCTTCGCGCACCACGGTGCGGCTGACGCCATGCTGCTCCATGATGGCCGATTCGGTCGGCAGCTTGTCGCCGGGCTTCAGCACGCCGCTTTTGATGCTGCCGCTGATTTGTTCGACCACGCCCTGGGCCAGGGTGTGTCGCTTGCGAGGGAGGATAGTCATGGCCTCATTATACATGCCAAAAAGATGTCAGACATCCTATCAGAGATATCCTGGCCCATTCTCGCGCCATGCTTTCTTGCGAAATTGGCCGGACCAAATTAAAATCGGGCGACCATCTCCCCCTATATAGAAGGCCCTGGCCGCATGAACAAAAAAATCGTTGCAACGGAGCCGAATCCAGCAGCCGAACAACGGCTGTACCGCGTGGTCGCAGCCAAGATCCAGGACTTGATCCGCGAAGAAAGCATCAAGCCTGGCACCCGCCTGCCGGCCGAACGCGACCTGGCCGCCAAACTGAGTGTCAGCCGCGCTTCGCTGCGCGAGGCGCTGATTGCGCTCGAACTGTCCGGCATCGTCGAGGTGCGCGGCGGCTCGGGAGTATATGTCAGCGAAAAGGCATCGGCCCCTTCCGATGTGACGGAAGGCGGCCCGGGTCCATTTGAAGTGCTGGCTGCGCGACGCCTGATTGAATCCGAGGTCGCGGCGATCGCGGCAAAGATGGCCACCGATTCGGCCATCGACGCGATCCTGCGCGCTGCAGCGGAAATGGAACAGCACCACTCCGACCGCGCCACCAACGAACAAGCCGACCGCAACTTCCACCTGGCGATTGCGCGCGCTACCGGCAATACGGCGCTGGTGGGAGTGGTAGAGACGCTGTGGAACCAGCGCGGCACCATGTGGCACAAGCTGAAAGAGCACTTCCAGACGGAAGAACTGCGCCAGAACACGCTGGATGACCATCGGAATATCGTAGCGGCGATCGCAGCGCACGATGCCGCCGGCGCGCGCCAGGCCATGCGCGCCCACCTGGAACGCGTTACCAAGACCTTCTCACGCGGCTGAATAATTTTGGCCTGACCACTTGCAAGCGCGGTCGGACCAAAATAAAATGAGGCGAACTTCCGGGGGAGCCTCATGCTGCGTCACATCCTTTTGTCCCTGGCCTGTGCGGCCATCTTGCCAGCCCACGCTGCCGATCGCATCATCCTGGTCGGCGATTCGACCGTCGCCAGCGGCGGGGGATACGGCGACTACCTGTGCCGGCGACAGCGCGCCGGCACTACCTGCCTCAATCTCGCCAAGAACGGCCGCAGTTCCGGCTCCTTCCGTGCCGAGGGCCGCTGGGACGAGGTACTGGCATTGCTGCGCGATGGAGCCGGCTTCCACAATACTTATGTGCTGATGCAGTTCGGCCACAACGACCAGCCGGGCAAGCCCGGCCGCTCGACGGACCTGGTCAAGGAATACCCTGCGAACCTGGCGCGCTATGTGGCCGACGTGAAGGCGGGTGGCGGCGTGCCGGTGCTGGTGACCTCTCTCACGCGCCGCAGCTTCCGCAATGGCTACGTGTGGAATGACCTGGCGCCCTGGGCATCGGCCGCACGCGAAGTGGCGCGGAGCGAAGGGGTAGCGGTGCTGGACTTGAATGCGCTATCCCTGGCTGCCGTGCAGGCCATGGGACCGGAAAAGGCCGACACGCTGGCCCAACCTAAAGGCGCAGGATTCGACTACACCCACCTTGGTCCAAAAGGCGGGCGCTTCTTCGGCGACATGGCCGCGCGCGAACTGGTGCGCCTGTTCCCTGCCCTCGGGCCCCTGACAGATCCTGCTGAGACCTCGCGCCAGGCTGCGCGCGAACACGCGCCTGCCGACGGTTGGGCCGGCGAGCAAGGCGGCACGCATGGCGGCGCCGCTGCTCCTGCCTCGGCCTTGCATACCGTCGCCACTCCGGCCGAACTTCGCACGGCCTTGGCCGCCGCTCACGATGCACGCATCATCCAGGTACGCGGCATGCTCGACATGGCCGACGGAGCCAAGCCTGGCTTGCTGCGGATTCCATCCAACACCACGCTGATCGGGCTTGGCGAAGATGCGGGCCTTGTGAATGCGAGCATTATTGTGGCCAACGTGAGCCAGGTCGTTATCCGCAACCTCGCGCTCAGCAATCCATGCGACCCCGATCCGAAATGGGATCCCCAGGACGGGCCGCACGGCAACTGGAATTCGCAGCACGACGGCATTACCGTCACCGGTTCGCATCACGTCTGGCTCGACCATAACAGCTTCACCGATGCGCCGCGCACCGACGGCCAGTCGCCCAAAGAGAACGGCATGCTGAAGCAGTGCCACGACGGCGCACTCGATATCACGGCGGCTTCTGACTTCGTCACCGTGTCGTACAACCACTTCGCATTGCACGAAAAGAACACACTGGTTGGAGCCAGCGACCGCGCCACCGGCGATGAAGGCCACCTGCGCGTGACCTTCTCGAACAACTTCTTCGACCACGTGACAGCGCGCACTCCACGCGTAAGGTTCGGGCAAGTCCACTTGTTCAACAACTTCCACAAGGGTTCGCGCAAGCATGCCGAGTACGCGCATGAATACAGCGTCGGCGTCGCCAAACAGGCGCGCGTGATCATCGATGCCAACGCCTACGACATCGAAGGCGCGCGTGGCTGCGGCGATGTGCTGCACAATCCGGGCATGTCCGAACCGGGCTCGGTCCTTGACCGCGGCTCGCAATTGAACGGCAAAACACTGGCCGATTGCGGCTTCCCTACAGACGTCGGATGGAGCGTCCCCTACGGCTATACCGCCCTCCCCGCTGGCGACGTGCAGCCCAACGTCATGGCTAATGCCGGTGCCGGCCACCTATCCAGACTCCGCCCCGCGGCCCGCTAAGGCGTGATCCGCAGATAATCGATGTCGGCGTAAGAACCCTTCGCGCCGGTGGCGAACAGTGCGATCTGGGCGCCGACCCAGCGGCCCATAGCGGCGGTGAACGGCGTGCCTGCGGGTGTGAAGTGGACGCCGTCCTGGCCATAGGAGAACGCGGTTTGGCCACCAGCGCCAACATCCATGCGCAAATGGACGGACGTCTTCAGCGGCAACGGGAACGATGCTTCCTGCTGTTCCTTGCATCTATCATTGGCTGCCTCGCAGCGTACGTAGGCAACACGCAGTTCGCCGTGCTCGCGGCGCAGGCCCAGCCAGGCGTAGCTTTGGCCGTACATGGCCAGGCCGACCATATCGCCGTCGGCAACAGCATGCAGGTCGACCTTCGTCACTGCGGTAAAGACTGGCGCAGGAGGTTTCTGCGTCAGCACTGCAGGCAATGATCGCAGCGGCGCGATAGCGGCTTCGCCATTCGCCGGCGCTGCCACGGGCTGAGCGTACAGGCGCAGGAAGCCGGCACGTGCAGTCAGCGAGTTCCAGCCGGGTGCCGGATTGGCCACCCATTGCCACTGCGGTGCGAGGCGCTTTGCGCCGAACTCGTCGCCGCTTGCCAGCGACGCCGGCGCCGGTCCCGCTATCGGCTTGGCGTATTCAAGCACAGGCTGTCCCACACCCGGCTTGACGGAAGGCTCGCCGATGAGCGGCCAACCATCATCCAGCCAGCGCATAGGCTGCAAATGCACCACGCGGCCGAACGCGCGCTTGTCCTGGAAGTGATAGAACCAGTCGCCGCCATCTTCCGCTCCCACCCAGGCGCCCTGGTGCGGACCGTTGGTGGAGGAACTGCCCTGCTCCATAACGATGCGCGCTTCATACGGTCCGTCGATATGCCGTGAACGGAACACCGACTGCCATCCCGACTCCACACCACCGGCCGGTGCGAACACGTAGTACCAGCCATTGCGCTTATAGAGCTTGGGGCCTTCCAGCGTCTTATAGCCCGGCAGCGTATTGCCATCGATGACCACGCGGCTGACCTGGTCCAGCATGCGGCTGCCGTCCGGCGCCATAGGGCGCAGGCTCAGGACGTTGTTGAAGCCCGCGCGCGACTTCGCCCACCCATGCAGCAGCCACGCTTTGCCGTCGTCGTCCCACAGCGGCGCTGGATCGATCAAGCCTTTACCGGCCATGATCAGCCGCGGCTTGCTCCATGGGCCAGCAAAGTCTTTGGCGGTGATGACGTAGATGCCGAAATCCGGATCGGGATAGAAGATCCAGAACTTGCCATCGCGAAAGCGCAGGCACGGCGCCCATACGCCCTTGCCATGCTGCGGCGTGCGAAACGCCTTTCCCGGCACCAGCCTTCGCAGGGCATGGCCGACCAGCCTCCAGTTCACCATATCGCCCGACTCCAGCAATGGCAGGCCAGGTACATTGGTGAAACTTGAAGAAGTCATGTAGTAGCGCTTGCCGACGCGGATTACATCCGGGTCCGAATAGTCGGCATGCAGGATCGGGTTGCGGTAACGGCCATCGGCCAAATCCGGCGACCACGGCGCGCGGCGCGTTTGCGGTACGCCGAGCGTGCGCTCAAGGAAACCTTGCATGGCATCGACAGTCGGGGCCAGCCAAGGGTCGAACAACCAGAAAGAGTGCGGCGTCCCGGGTAAATGCACATGCTCGGCCGGTATCTTGTATTGCCTGAGCCGCGCCGCCAACGCCTCGCGCCCAACGCTGAAGCGCGCCTGGGCGCTGGTGACAAACAGTACCGGCGCGCTGCCTGCACCTGCATGCGTCAGGGGCGATGCATCGCGCCAACGCGCTTCCTGTTCGGCATAGCGGCCGCCCAACCAGGCAGCGGCCGCGGACGGGTTCCTGGCCGGGTCGTCTTCATGCTTGCGCGCCTCCTCGGAGGTAAAGTCGGACAGGCCATCTATATTAATGGCCGCCTGCACGGCACTCGACGCATCACTGCCGCTCGTCATGCCGACCAATGCAGCAATCTGGCCGCCCGCCGATCCACCGGCGGCGGCGATGCGCTTATCGTCCAGGCCATATTGCGGCGCCGCCAGGCGCAGCCAGCGAACCGCCTGTTTGACATCGTCGATCGCAGCAGGATACTGTGCTTCGCCTGACAAACGATAATCGACCGTGGCGGCCGCGAAGCCTCGCGCCGCAAGGCGGGCAGCCAGTGGCGCCATATTTTCCCGTGTGCCGCTGCGCCATCCCCCGCCGTGGACCAGCACGACCAGCGGCGAAGGGCGTTCATCGCCGCCGCCATTCGGCCCGGGCAGGTAAAGGTCGAGCTGCAACGCATGCTCTGCGCGTTGGGCATATGTAAGGTTGCGCAGCACGCGAACCGGTGCAGGTGCCTCTGCAGCAGCAACCGCAATGTAAGGATACTGGCCGGCCAGCTTGGCAAACGTTGTTCCGGCGTTATATGGCGCCTCCCCAGATGCCGCCATGCTGTTCGCCCCGGCGGCCAGCCAGGCGACGCCCAGCACGGCTTGCAGCCTCCTCATGCAATCTCCTCAACCGCAAACCGTACGGTGCGCCGCAAACTCTGCCCTGGCGCCAGGACGGTAAGGCCATTCGCGGCCGCACCGCCCGGCAGGTTATGCGCGTTGACCGGATGGTCGACCGGCTCGAAACAGAAGAAGTCCTTGCCCGCTGGGACGTACAGGATGTAATAAGCCATGTCTGCGCTGATGCGCAGCCGCAAACGTCGCGTCGGCCAGTCGATCTGTGCGCGGCCATCCCAGCCGGTGAAGGCGTTATCGACGCCTGCACGCGGCAGTGGGCGCGCCGCATCGCCGCCGAAATCCCATGCCGACGGCACAGTGCTGCGTGCCGCGGGCAGCTTGTCGGCGTCGGACAGCCACACGCCATCTGCGGCAGCCCGCAACCGCGCGCCTTCCGGGTCGGGCAGCCATGGATGCAGCCCGAGGCCAAACGGCAGCGGATGCTGGCCGTCGTTGGTCACCTTGAGCGTCACCCGCAACGCGTTGTCCGACAGCGTATAGGCCATGTGCGCGGTGAATGCGAATGGCGAACCGTCGCGGCGGTGGAGCGAGAGCACGACGCTGCTGTCGTCCCTGGCCTCGACGTTCCACGGCATGCGCCAGCCATCGCCATGGATCGGGCAAGGTTCGCCTGCGCGTGTTGGCGCGGGCGTGATACGGCGGCCTTCAAATTCAAAACCTTCAGGGGCGATCCGGTTGGACCAGGGGACGAGCGGGAAACAGGCCAACTGGCCCGGCAGCGGCTGCGCGACGCCGTCTGGAGCCGGGCGCAGCACCGCAGCCGGCGCAATGCCGCCGAGCCAGTCAAGCCGCGCCAGGCCGCCGCCGGCAGCCGGCAGCACTACCGCCTGCAAGCAGCCGCTGCGCAGTTCGATCATTTGAACATCGGGCCATCGAGCAGGAATTTACCGCCCTGGTAGATGGTGGTGATGTCGTCCTTCTGCGGGAAGTCGGAAGTATCCGGGAACAGGTGCGCGAACTTCGCCGACGAATCCTTCGGGCGATAGCCCAGGTGCGCCGCATAGCGGTTATCCCACCACACCGAATCGTTGTCCGACATGCCGAACACAATGGTGTGGCCCACACGCGGTGCGAACAGCGAGCAGCGCAGCAGCTCCGTCAAATCGTCATACGAAAGGTAGGTCGACATCATGCGCTTGTTGGCCGGCTGGGGGAAGCTGGAGCCGATGCGGATGCAGACAGTCTCGATGCCGAAGCGGTCGTAGTAGTAGCGCGACATCTGCTCGCCAAATACCTTTGAAATGCCGTACATGCTGTCCGGCCGCGTCGGCATGTTCGCATCCAGCATATCGGTGGTCTTGTAGTAGCCGATCGCATGGTTCGAGCTGGCGAACATCAGGCGCTTCACGCCGTGCTTATAGGCCGCCTCGTACAGGTTCGCCACGCCAAGGATATTGGCCTGCATGATCGCCTCGAACGGTGCTTCGGTCGAAATGCCGCCGAAGTGCAGCACGGCATCCACGCCCTCCATCAGCTTCATCACCGCGGCCTTGTCGGACAGGTCGCACTGCACCAGCTCCTCGCCGGGGCGCGCCTCGCCCATGTCGGCGATATCGCTCAGGCGCACCACTTCCGCCCACGGCTTGATGCGGTCGCGCAGCACTTTCCCCAGGCCGCCCGCAGCGCCGGTCATCAGGATCCGCTTGAATGGTTTTCCAGTTTGCGTCATGTCTTTTACTCCGTCATCAGGTTACCGGCGCTGGATTGAACAGCGCCAGCGAATTATGGATCTTCCAGTGTTCGGCCCAGGTTTCCTTGCCGCTCGCCACTTCCAGCATCAGGTGGAACAACTCCCAGCCGACATCCTCGATGCTGGCTTCGCCGCTGGCAATGCGTCCCGCGTTCACGTCCATCAGGTCGTGCCAGCGCTGCGCCAGGTCGTTGCGTGTGGCGACCTTGATCACCGGTACCGCCGCGAGGCCGTATGGCGTACCGCGGCCGGTGGTAAAAACGTGGATGTTCATGCCGGCCGCCATCTGCAGCGTGCCGCAAATGAAATCGCTGGCTGGCGTCGCCGCGTAGATCAGGCCTTTCTGCGTCAGCTTGTCGCCCGGGGACAGCACGCCGTTGATGGCCCCCGAACCGGACTTCACTATCGAACCCATGGCTTTTTCCACAATGTTCGACAGGCCGCCTTTCTTGTTGCCCGGCGTGGTGTTGGCGCTGCGGTCAACGCCGCCGCGCTTCAGGTAATCGTCGTACCACTGCATTTCGCGGATCATCGCCGCCGCCACTTCGGGCGTCTCGGCGCGCGAAGTAAGCTGGTCGATGCCGTCGCGCACTTCGGTCACTTCCGAGAACATCACGCTGGCGCCGGCGCGCACCAGCAGGTCGGTGGCATAGCCCACTGCCGGATTGGCAGTCACGCCGGAGAAAGCATCGCTGCCGCCGCACTGCACGCCGACCACCAGTTCGGACGCAGGCACGGTTTCGCGCTGGCGTGCATTCAACGCTTTCAGGTGATGCTCCGCAGTGCGCATGATCGAGTCGATCATGGAATTGAAGCCGACATGCGCTCCGTCCTGCAGGCAGACCACGTCCGGCTCGCCGGCCGCCGCGTTAAGGTTGGCCGACGCGATCGGGATGCTCCCGGTCGGGAACAGTCGCGTGGGCGGCAGCTTCTCGCAGCCGAGACTGACCACCATCACCTGGTTGCCGAAGTTCGGGTTCCTGCTGATATTGCGCAGCGTGCGAATCGGCACATCGGCGCCCGGCGCATCGATCGCCACGCCACAGCCGTAGATATGCTCCAGCCCCACCACATCATCCACATTGGGATAGCGCGGCAGCAGTTCTTCCTTGATGCGCTTGACCGCGTGGTCGACCACGCCCGACACGCACTGCACGGTGGTAGTCACGGCCAGGATATTGCGCGTGCCGACCGAACCATCGGCATTCCGGTAACCCTGGAAGGTGTAGCCCTCCAGCGGCGGCAGCGGCGCCGGCTTGCGGGTGCCGATCGGCAGGCCATCCAGCGAACGGGCGCCCGGCATGCGCAACACCTTCTCAGACACCCAGGAACCGCGGGGAATCGCCTGGTCTGCGTAACCGATGGTCACGTTATAGCGCGTCACGGCAGCGCCTTCAGCCAGGTCGGCCAGCGCGACTTTATGCCCTTGAGGCACGCCTTCGACCAGCGTCAGGCCGTCCGGGAATACCGAGCCAGCCGGCAAGCCGCCGTCATTGACCACGATGGCGACATTGTCAGCCTCGTGCATCTTGATGTAGCGTGCAATTTTCATAGAAATCCTTTGGGTACTTGCATTGTTCCTTGCCTTCGTTTTCAGTATGCCACACAAAAATCTCGATTGGCTAGTCCACCTTGCATATTTGGTCTGACCAAATTAGAATGGCCTGACCAGATGACGCACTTTCACCACACTTAAAACGTCGCATCGGAGACCTATGAAGCCGACATCGTCCCTGCTGGCAGCCGCCCTGGCATGCCTGTTCGTCCTCAACCCGGCCCACGCGGATGGCCCCTACCGCAATCCCGACAACAAAAACCAGAACGATGCCGGCGAAGGCAGCTACCCTGTGCCCTACAAGATGCCGACCGCCGCCGACATCACCGGCACGCTGCAAAAAGTGCGCGGCTATATGGACAGCGTGACCCCGACCCGCGTCATCAACAAAAAAACCGGCGCGCCGGTCAGCGACCTGAAAACCCCGGTGGCCGACGCGATCTTCGAACCGAGCAAGGGCGACTTCGGCATCCAGGTGTACGAAATGGGCGTGGTGCACTCCGGCTTGCTGCGCGCAGCCGAAGCGACCGGCGACCGCAATTTCCTCGCCATGACCGAGCGCCACTTCAACTTTTTCAAAGCGACCAAGCCTTACTTCACCGAGCAGGAGAAGCAGTTCAAGCTGGAGCGCGCCAACAGCTTCTCGCGCTTCCTCGACCCGCGCTCGCTCGATGATTCGGGTTCGATGTGCGCCGCCCTGATGCGCGCCCGCGCCGCCAAGGTCGGCCCCGACCTGTCGGACATGATCGCCACCTGCAGCGATTGGGTCGCCAACAAGCAGTTCCGCCTGAAAGACGGCACCCTGGCCCGCAAACGTCCTCAGGCTGAGTCATTGTGGGGCGATGACCTGTACATGGGCGTGCCGGCACTGGCTGAAATGGGGCGCATGACCGGCAAACGTTCCTACTACGACGACGCAGTGAACAATGTGCTGAACATGGCCGGCTACCTGTTCAACCCGCAGACCAACTTGTATACCCACGGCTGGCACGCCGGCATGAAGGATGCACCGAACTTCTACTGGTCGCGCGCCAACGGCTGGGCGGTGCTGGCCATGTCCGACCTGCTGGACGTGCTGCCGCAAGACCATCCCGGCTATCCGAAAGTACTGGCGCAATTGCGCCTGTCGCTGAAAGGCATTGCAGAGCGCCAGTCCGGCGGCGGCTTGTGGCACCAGATGATCGACCGCAACGACTCCTATCTGGAAACCTCGGCTTCGGCCATCTTCACCTACGTGATTGCGCATGCCGTCAACCAGGGATGGATTTCGCCGGCGCCGTACGGTTCCATCGCCCAAGCCGGCTGGGCCGGACTGCAGACCAGGGTCACCGACAAAGGCGAAGTGGAAGGCACTTGCGTCGGCACCACGCTGGCCGGCGACCAGGTGTACTACTACAACCGCCCGACCAGCAAACACGCGCTGCATGGCTACGGCCCTGTACTGCTGGCAGGCGCCGAAATGATCAAGCTGGTCACCAATCCCAAGCTCGATATCCAGTACCGCGTGCGCACCTACCATTACCTGCCGAAAGGCGGCGAGACCGACTACCGCGAACACCACTAAGGAGCAGCCATGAAGACCACCCGCATCCTTGCCGCACTGGCCGCCGCCCTGCCCGCGCTTGCCGCCAGCGCAGCGGAGCGCCTGACCATCACGCTGCAGCACGACCTCGACATCGCGCGTCCCTCGGAGACTGTAGGCGTGCCATGGTCGGAAGTGAACAAGGCCTTGCCGCACGCACTGGTGCAAAAGATCGCCGTGCGCGATGGCTCCGGCCGCGTGGTGCCGCACCAGGTCACCAACGTTGCGCCACAGGCGAAAGATCCGCAGAACGTCGGCATCGCCTACGGCGAGCTGATTTTCCAGCACAGCTTCAAGGCAGGCGAAAAGTCCGCCACCTACACCGTAGAAAAGATCGACGGCGTCGCACCCGTATTCGCCGCGCAAACCTTCGCCCGTTACGTGCCCGAGCGCCTGGACGACTTCGGCTGGGAGAACGACAAGATCGGCCACCGCACCTACGGCCCCGCCCTGGCCGCCCCGGCGCCGCCCGGCGTCGCAAAGGAGGTGCTGGTGACCTCCGGCCTGGACCTGTGGTTCAAGCGCGTGCCCTACCCTATCGTCGACCGCTGGTACAACAAAGGCCACGACCACTACCACCATGACGAAGGCGAAGGCATGGACATGTACAACGTCGGCCGCTCGCGCGGCGCCGGCGGTACCGGCATATGGGACGGCGGCAAGCTGTATGTCTCGACCAACTACGCAAGCTGGAAAGTACTGGCCAATGGCCCGGTGCGTTCAGTGTTCGAACTGGCGTACGCCGCGTGGGACGCTGCCGGTACGCCCGTCACGGAAACCAAGCGCTTCACCGTCGACGCAGGCCAGCAGCTCGACATGATCGAATCCACATTCTCCTATGCAGGCGAGAAGCCGCTGACCATTGCGGCAGGACTGAACAAGACGCCAAGCGACAAAGGCCAAAGCCCGCAAATCGCCACCAGGCGCGAAGGCAGGATATTGCTGCAATGGGTCGAGCAGTCCAGCAACGGCGCCTTCGGTACCGCCCTCATCGTGCCCACCGCGCAAGGCTTTGCAGAGGACAGCTTGAACGAATTGATCCTCGCCCCGGCAACGGCAGGCAAGCCATTCCGCTACTACGCCGGCGGCGCCTGGAGCCGCGCCGGCGAAATCACCACCCGCGAGCAATGGGAAGCCTACATCGCCAACGCCGCCGCCCGCGCCGCCAATCCCGTGCGCACTGTCCTTGCGGTTTCCAAATGAAAATGTCCGCTCCGGGGTCAGGAACAAAAGTGGACATGTTGCGCTCACGCCGCGCCGTGCTTCGCGCAGCCGTCGCTGGCGGCACGCTGCTTGCGTCGCATCCCGCGCTCGCACGCATCGCTGCCGCCGCGGCGGCAGCGGTCAATGGCGGTCCCTGGCTGCGTGCAAGGGAAATCGCAGCACGCTTTGCCACACCGCTCACCTTCCGCAAGCAGGATTTCCTGGTGACGAAATATGGCGCCAAGCCCTGCAAACTGCTCTCCGTACAAGGCCAGATAGCCTCGCTCGAACCGGGCACGCTGCAAACGCCGGCGCAAGGCAGCCATGACTGCTACCCAGCCATCAGCGCTGCCATCGCAGCTGCACACCAAACCGGCGGCGGCCGCGTCGTCATCCCTGAAGGCGTGTGGTACATCAAGGGCCCGCTCGTGCTGCGCTCCAACGTCCACGTGCACCTGGCAAAAGGCGCCCGCCTGATGTTCAGCGCCAATCCGGACGATTACGCGAAATACGGCGACATCGACTGCGGCCGGAACGGCAAGCTGGTTCGCAGCCGCTGGCAAGGCAACGACTGCCTGAACTTCTCCCCGCTGGTCTACGCCCACGGCCAGAAGAATATCGCCCTCACCGGCGAAGACTGGACTTCCGTGCTCGACGGCCAGGGCGGCATCCCATTCGAAAATAACCCGCAGGAATGCTGGTGGGACTGGAAAGGCCGCGGCAAGCCCGCGCGTGAACGCACTGAAATCGCCCCCAACCCGGACAACGCCCCGCTCGCCCAGCGCGCGCCGCACCTCACACCGGAAGACCGCGCCCTGATCGCAGGCCCGGGCAACCGCTGGCAAACCGACTCGCGCTACCTGCCCGCGCTTTCCGAAGCCGGCATTCCGGGCAGGGAACGCATTTTCGGCCACGGCCACTTCCTGCGCCCCTGCATGGTCGAACTGATCGAGTGCGAAAACGTCCTGCTCCAGGGCTACCAAATCGCCGGTGCGCCATTCTGGGTGCACCACCCGGTCGCCAGCCGCAACGTCCACTTCAAGGACGTGAACATGCAAAGCCTCGGCCCGAACAGCGATGGCTTCGATCCTGAAGCCTGCGATGGCGTGCTGGTGGAAGGCTGCACCTTCAACAACGGCGACGACTGCATTGCCATCAAGGCCGGCAAGAACCAGGACACCCACTACGGCCCCACCCGCAATATCCTGATCCGCAATTGCGTGATGAACAGCGGCCATGGCGGCGTCACGCTGGGCAGCGAAATGGCCGGCGGCATTGAGCACATCTACGCCGAGCAGATCGAATTCAGGAACCTGCATTGGGCCAGCGATGCACTCAACACCGCCATTCGCCTGAAAACAAACATGAACCGCGGCGGTTTCCTGCGCCACCTCTACGTGCGCAATTGCACGCTGCCGAACGGCGTGCAGACCAGCCCGGGCATCTACAAGCCGCTGCCCGGCACCAGCAAGCCATCCGGACAGGTCGCCTCCGGCGCCGGCGCCGTAATCACCATCGACTGCGATTACGCGCCAGCGGACGACGCCGTGCGCAATCGCCCGCCGCAAGTATCGGACATCGAAATCTCAGGCCTCAAAGTCGGCAACGTCAACTCAGCCCAGGGCAAGGTCTCCTGTTACCAGGCCATGGTGCTGCTCGGCCCCGTCGCCGGCAGCTACAACGGCGCCGCAGGCTTAGCGATCCCCCCCATCACGCGCGTGAAAATCCGCGACTGCGACTTCGGAACGCCACGCAATGCCGGGCAACCGTTGTTTCTGCACAACGTACGCGGACTTGTGCTCGATAACGTCACCATAGGCGAAAAGCGCTACAGCGGGGAATTTTCCGCCGACGCCTGATCTGGACAGGCCAATTTTGCAAATAAATATATTTGGACTGACCACATTGCAAAAACATTAGCATAGAATACCAAAACCGGCCTGACCAATTACAAGAGCCGGCAGCAACGATAAACAGGAGATGGCATGAAGTTTACGGATCAAACCGAGGCCTTGCGCAAGTTCGCGCTGCGTCTCGTCGGCACTTACTCAGTCACCGCGCTCGCCATGGGCCTCGCCCACGCACAGTCCACCGCACCGGCCGCGCCGGCAGCAGAACCAGAAATGAAGGTAGTCGTCACCGGCCTGCGGGCCGCGCTGGAATCGGCGCTGAACAAAAAGCGCGAGGACAACGGCATCGTCGACGTCATCAAGGCCGAAGACATGGGCAAATTCCCCGACACCAACCTGGCCGAATCGCTGCAGCGCGTGCCGGGCGTGGTGATCGACCGCGATGCCGGCGAAGGGCGCAGCATCACCGTGCGCGGCCTGGGCCAGGACTTCACCCGCGTGCGCATCAACGGCCTGGAAGCGCTGGCCACCACCGGCGGCACCGACAGCTCCGGCGGCACCAACCGCTCGCGCGGCTTCGACTTCAACGTGTTCGCCTCCGAGTTGTTCTCGTCGCTGACTGTGCGCAAGAGCTCCTCCGCCGACGTGGATGAAGGCTCATTGGGCGCCACCGTCGACCTGCAGACCATGCGCCCCTTCGACCTGAAAGGCTTCAACGCTACGATCACCGCCAAAGGCAAGTACAACGACCTGTCGAAGAAGACCGACCCGCGCGTAGCTTTCCTGCTGTCCGACACCTTCGCCGACCGCAAAGTGGGCGTGCTGCTGTCCGGTGCCTTCTCCAAGCGCCAGCTGCTGGAAGAAGGCTTCTCCACCGTGCGCTGGGACAACGGCCCGTCGAGCGGCGGCTGGTGCGCACCGCAAGGCGTGAGCGCCAACCCGTCCAATTCCACTGCTGCGACTTGCGGGCCTGCTGCACAAGCCGTGCCACGCCTGCCTGCATCGCAAGCCGCGACCGATGCCTACAACCTGGCCAGCAACGCCAATAGCTTCCATCCGCGCCTGCCGCGCTATGGCCGCCTGACCCACGACCAGGACCGCATAGGCCTGACCGGTGCCGTGCAATGGCGCCCTATGCAAGGCTCGCTGGTCACCTTCGACATGCTGTATGCGAAGCTCGATGCGACGCGCCAGGAAGACTTCCTGGAAGCGATTTCGTTCAGCCGCTCCGCCAGCCAGGGCGGCAAGCCGCAAACCTCGGTAGTGGAAGCACAGTACGCACCGAACGGCAACCTGTTGTACGGCAAATTCAACGGCGTCGACATGCGCGCCGAGTCGCGCTTCGACAAGTTGTCCACCACGTTCACGCAGCCGACGCTGACCCTCGACCAGCGCTTGACCGATACCCTGCAACTGCAAGCACGCGTCGGCCGCGCCACGTCGAAGTTCCGCAATCCGGTGCAGACCACTACTACGCTCGATGCGCTGAACGTAAACGGCTACGCCATCGACTTCCGCCAGGATGATCGCCACCCGATCATTTCGCTGCCGTACGACCCGGCAGCCGGCGGCAGCATGGGAATTATCGGCGTGCCGCAGGTTGCCAGCGGCACCCAGCCGACCACCGTCGCCAACACCACCACCAGCGAGATCCGCATCCGCCCGCAGGGCGCCAACAATCGCAACGACACGGCGACCGTAGACTTGGCCTGGGAAGCTTCGGACGCGCTGACCATCAAGGGCGGCCTGAATCGCAAGAAGTACGACTTTGATTCCTATGAGTCGCGCCGCGTGAACCAGAACGACACCATCTTCGCGCCGCCCTCCGGTTCGGGCAACCTGGCCACCACGCTAAGCGGCTTTGGCAAAGGCCAGAACCTGCCGGCCGGCACCTATACCACCTGGTTGATCCCGGACCTGAACGCCATCGCCAAGGCGTATGACATCTACTGCAACTGCATCAAGAGCGGTCCGGCCGGAGGGCCGGGCGACTTCACCCTGTCCTCCGTCACCAACGGCAATGCCCGCGGCAACAACCGCTCCGTCAACGAGGAAGACAAAGGCTTCTACCTGATGGGCGAATTCAAGACGGAGCTCGGCACCATTCCCCTGCGCGGCAACTTCGGCGCCCGCTACGTCAAGACCGAGCTTTCTGCTACCGGCTACCAGGCTGCCGGCGGCGGCACTGCCGTTACCGTCAACAATGAATACTCGGACACCCTGCCATCGCTGAACATCGCCGCCACGCTGACACCGGACCTGATCGCACGCTTCGCCGCGGCCAAGGTGATGACCCGTCCGCAGCTGAACAACCTGTCGCCGGGCGGCACCATCGCTACCACCGGTACGCCGAGCATCACCACTGGCAATCCGCTGCTGAAGCCTTTCCGCGCCAAGACCTTCGACACCAGCCTCGAATACTACTTCGGCAAGAACGCCTTTGTCGGCCTGGGACTGTTCCAGAAGAACATCAGCACCTACATCCAGTCCCTGCGCACCAATATCGCGTTCAAGGACACCGGGCTGCCGATGTCGCTGCTGCCGGCCAATTTCACCGGCGAAGAAGTGTTCCAGGTGACGGCACCAATCAACACCGATGGCGGCAAGTTGAAGGGCTTCGAACTGAATTACCAGCAGCCGTTCACCTTCCTGCCAGCGTGGGGCAAGGACTTCGGCACGCTGCTGAACTACACCCATGTGAAGTCGAAGATCGAGTACGTGGTCTCGCCAACCAGCGACACCCGCATTACCGACGACTTGCTGAACCTGTCGCCGCGCTCGTGGAACGCCACGCTGTACTACGACAACGGCAAGCTCAGTGCCCGCATCTCGGCTTCTTCCCGCTCCTCGTTCGTAACCCGCGTGCCGGGCCAGAACAACAACGACGTCGAAGGCAAGAACAAGTCGCTGAACGTGGACCTCTCGCTGTCGTATAAAGTCAACGACAAGCTGGAATTCACGCTGGAAGGCGTGAACCTGACCAACGAAGAAAACGACCAGTTCGTGAGCCGCGCGCGCAACAGCGTGGTGGTGAACAACGTGACCGGCCGCGAATTCCTGGCCGGCTTGCGCTACAAGTTTTAAGGTGTTTCAAAGGCGTCTCTCCGCCTCTGCTTCCGGCCCCGCCTAGCGCGGGGCTTTTTTTTTCTGCGAGAATGTCCACATTCGTTCCTGACCCCAAGGTGGACGTTTTGGCTAGCGAAATGCAACTAAGTGAGGTTCCCGGCGAGAGCCCGCATTTCGTGCGCTCGGTTGCGGAAATGGGCGACACGCGCGATGTCATTGCCAGCCGGGATATCTATGCCAGCAACGGCACCAAGCTGCTGGCCAAGGGCGCCCGTATCGACAGCAAGCAGTTCGAAAAGCTTACCCGCTATAAGCTGTCCGCCCCGCTCGACCAGGTACTGTCTTCCGACAAGGCGGTGGATGGCGCCATGCTGGCGATCGAATTCGACCGCATCCTGGAACACGACGCCACCTACCGCCAGCTGCTCTCGCGTGCCGGCGATCCGCGCCAGTTAAAGCACTGCACTGCCAACCTGCGCCTGCACTCGACCGTCGAGTTGCGCCTGACCGTCATGGCGGACAAGCACGCCGAAATGTTCGAACACACCCTGCGCACTTCCATCATCTCCTTCGCCTGCGCCCAGCGCATGGGCGTTGCGGCGGCCGGCCTGCCCGCAGTGCTGCTGGCTTCCTTGTGCCACGACTTCGGCGAGATGCACACCGATCCGCGCATCCTCGACCAGTCGCACCAGGTCACGGCGCAAGAACGGCGCTTCGTGCACGTGCATCCTGTCACGGGATACGTGCTGCTGAAGGACTTGCCGGGCTTTCCCTCCGCCGCCAGCAAAGCCGTGCTGCAGCATCATGAACGGCTGGACGGCAGCGGTTACCCGCATGCCCTGCACGGCGCGCAGGTCGACCGGCTGGCACGCATCGTCGCTGCCGCCGATGTCACCGAAACAGTGTTGCGCCGCCTCGATATGCAGCGCCTTGAAATGCTGTACCGGATCAACAAGCCGCGTTTCGATGGCGATGTACTGGCCATCCTGCGCGACCTGTTGCAACCGCAGGCCGGCCAGCCCGCCGAAGCCGGCCCCGCCACCGATCCGTCTCGGCGCCTGAACCATTTATCGGATTTGCTGCAGGCCTGGTTCGACCTCAGGGCAATGCTGGAACAGCGCCCCGCCACCGATTCTCCGGGCTCGCCGATAGCCTTCCTGTTCGAGCGCATGGCGTCGATCCGCTCACTGGTGCTGCAAGCCGGCTTCAATCCGGACGATATGACCAGCATGCTGGCCATGATGCAGGACGACCCGGAGGTGCTGGCTGAAGTGCGCGCCATGCTCGATGAAATGGATTGGCTTCTGGCCGACCTGGCCAACGAGATCGACCGCCGTTCGCCGGAGCTTGACGGCCTGTCGCAGGGTGCCCTGAAAGACCTGATGCAGCGCCTGCGCCCTGAAGTTCATTAACAAAACGGTTGCAAATGCTTACACCGATTACATGGCACGATGTTTTTTGCGCGCACCGCCAGCCATATACTGCAGCCACGCGACTTGCGGAAACCAACAAATGAAAGGGTACGCCATGAAAACCACCAAGCTGTTCGCTGCCGTCCTGGTATCGGCCTTCGTCTTGCCAGCCTTCGCCCAATCCACTCCTAACCTCGACAAGCGCGAAGATCGCCAGCAAGGCCGCATCGCGCAAGGCATCGAGTCGGGCCAGTTGACCGCCAAGGAAGCGCAGCACCTGGAAGCACGCGAAGCCAAGCTGGCCAGCGACGAAGCAATGGCCAAGGCCGACGGCAAAGTGACCCGCAAGGAGCGCAACAAGCTGCAGCGCGAAGCTGACCGCAACAGCGCCGCCATCCACCACCAGAAGCACGACAAGCAGACCCGCTGATTCCAATGCCAGCGCGCTATGACGCCATCGTAATCGGCAGCGGCCCCGGTGGCGCCAGCGTCGCACAGTCGCTGGCGCGGCATGGCCAGCGCGTACTGGTACTGGAGCAAGGCAGCGGCGCCCCTTTGCGCGGCACGCTGGCCCAGATGGCGGGCATCGGCGCCATTCCCGGCAAGGGCGCTTTCCTCCATCGCGATGCATCGCTGCTGGTGCGCGGGCTGGCTACCGGCGGCAGCTCTACCCTGAATTTCGCCACCGCCGCCGCGCCCCCGCTCGAACGCTTCGCGGCGCTGGGCATCGACCTGGCACCCTCCCTCGCGGAATGCCGTGCCGAGCTCCCGATCGGCCAGTTGCCGGACGAACTGCTCGGCCCCATGGCCCGGCGCATCATGCAAGCCGCGCTGTCGTCCGGCCTGCCCTGGCAAAAGCTCGACAAGATGATCCGCCCCGCCGTCTGCCGCACCGGCTGCTGGCGCTGCGTCTATGGCTGTCCGTTTGGCGCCAAGTGGACTGCGCGCGACCTGCTGGATGACGCACGCCTGCACGGCGCCCATATCCTGGACAATGCGCAGGCCATGCGCGTCGTGCGCGAGCAGGGCCGCGCAACCGGCGTGGAATACCTGCGCGATGGCGCGGCACATACGGTCCAGGCCAAAGTTGTGATATTGGCCGGCGGCGGCATCGGCAGCCCGCGCCTGCTGCACGCTTCCGGGCTGGCGCCGCGCAGCCTGCCGTTCATCAGCGACCCGGTGGTGGCGGTGATGGGCGCGCTCGACGATATCGAAGGCGGTGCAGAGGTGCCGATGGCTGCCGGCATGGCGCTGCCGGAAGAAGGCCTGTCCTTCGCCGACCTGACGCTGCCCAGGCCGATGTACCAGGCCTTCGCGCTGCAGGTAGGCCGCATTGACCGCCTGTTCGCGCACCGCCGCACGCTCAGCATCATGGTCAAGATCCGCGACCAGGCCGGCGGCGGCATCGGCCCGCACTGGGTCGACAAGACGCTGCAGACGGAGGACCGCGAGCGCCTGCGCCGCGGCACCGCTATGGCGCGGCGCATCCTGTCCCAGGCCGGCGCCCGCCATCTATTCCAGAGCTGGCATTTCGCCGCTCACCCGGGCGGCGCGCTGGCCGTGGGCGGAGGCGGCCCGGCGTCCGTGGACAGCGAATTGCGCACAGCAACGCCCGGGCTCTACATCTGCGACGCCTCCGTCCTGCCCGTCCCCTGGGGCCTGCCGCCCACCCTCACGCTGCTTGCACTCGGCAAGCGCCTGGGGCACCGACTACAGGAATTGATGTAGTCAAAATACTTTGAATTTATCGCTTTTTCTGCTGCGTTTACGCCACACAGCAACAGTACACGTAGTCAAACTACTCCATACTTTGTCGACCAAACAAAGAAAGGAAGGACTATGGAGACGCAACGCAAGGCCCTGACTACGGCCATCCTGGCCGCATTCGCCATCCACGCGCAGGCCGCGCCAGACACCTCGGTCGGCAACAAGCAAGGCTTCAACACGGACGTGATCTACCAGATCGTGACCGACCGCCTGGCGGACGGCAACAGCGCCAACAATCCCACCGGCAGCGCCTTCAGCTCCGGCTGCACGCAGAAAAAACTGTTCTGCGGCGGCGACTGGAAAGGCATCCAGAACAAGATCGAAGATGGCTACCTGAGCGGCATGGGCATTACCGCCATCTGGATTTCGCAGCCGGTCGAAAACATCACCGCCGTGCTGAACTACTCGGGCACCAACAGCACCGCCTATCACGGCTATTGGGCGCGCGACTTCAAACGCGCCAATCCAGCCTTCGGCACCATGACTGATTTCACCAATATGATCAACGCGGCCCACGCCCGCAACATCAAGGTGATCATCGACTTCGCGCCCAACCATACCTCGCCCGCTTCGGCTAGCGACACCACCTTCGGCGAAAACGGCAAGCTGTATGACAATGGCGCCCTGATGGCGGGCTACGGTTCGGACCCGAATGGCTACTTCCACCATAATGGCGGCACCGATTTCTCCACGCTGGAAAGCGGCATTTACCGCAACCTGTTCGACCTGGCGGACCTGAACCACAATCACGCCACCGTTGACGGCTACATGAAGGCCGCCATCAAGGTCTGGCTGGACCTGGGCATTGACGGCATCCGCATGGACGCAGTCAAGCACATGCCTTTCGGCTGGCAAAAGAGCCTGATGTCCTATATCCACGGCTACAAGCCGGTGTTCACTTTCGGCGAGTGGTACCTGAGCGAGAATGAAGTCGATCCGGCCAACCACTACTTCTCCAACCGCAGCGGTATGAGCCTGCTGGACTTCCAGTTTGCGCAGAAAGTGCGCCAGGTCTTCAAGGATGGCTCGGCGAACATGACTTCGCTGAACCAGATGGTGAGCGATACCGCCGGACAGTACGCCCACGTGGCCGACCAGGTGACCTTCATCGACAACCACGACATGCCGCGCTTCCAGGTGGCCGGCGCCAGCGGCCGCAAGCTGGAACAGGCACTGGCCTTTACCCTTACCTCGCGCGGCGTGCCGGCCATCTACTATGGCACCGAGCAATACATGCAAGGCACCGGCGATCCCGACAACCGCGCGATGATGACGTCCTTCGCCACCACCACGGCGGCCTATAAACTGGTGGGCCGCCTGGCGCCGCTGCGCAAGTCCAATCCCGCCATCGCCTACGGCAGTACGCAGCAGCGCTGGGTCAATAACGATGTGCTGATCTATGAACGCAGCTTCGGCAACAACGTGGCCGTGGTGGCGATCAACCGCAACTTGTCCAGCGCAACGCCGATCAGCGGCTTCATCGCCGGCCTGCCCCCAGGCAGCTATACCGACGTGCTGAATGGCCTGGGCTTCAATGGCAACAGCATCACAGTCGGGGCCAACGGCGCGGTCGGCAACTTCACGCTGGCGGCCGGCGCTGTCGCGCTCTGGCAGTACACCGCTACAGTGGCTTCACCAAAACTTGGCCACGTGGGGCCAAATATGTCGATGCCCGGCAAGACCATTACCATCGACGGCCGCGGCTTCGGCGCTTCCAAAGGCACAGTGAAATTCGGCAGCACGGTGGTCAGCGGCGCCAATATCCTCTCGTGGGAAGATACCCAGGTCAAGGTACTGGTGCCAAGCGTGGCGGCAGGCATGAGCGGCGTGAGCATCGTTACTGCAGGCGCTGTGACGAGCGATAGCTGGGACAACTTCGAAATCCTCAGCGGCCCGCAGGTAACGGTACGTTTCGTCGTCGGCAACGCTACCACGGTGTCGGGCGAAAACGTCTACCTGGCCGGGGATAAGTTCGAACTTGCCAACTGGAGCGCAGCAGCGCCGCTTGGCCCGCTGTTCAACCAGGTGGTCTACAGCTATCCGAACTGGTACACCGATGTCAGCGTGCCGGCCGGCACCACGCTCAGCTACAAGTTCCTGAAGAAGAGCGCCAATCCCACCGTGTGGGAAGGCGGCGGCAACCACACTTTCACCACCCCGGCCAGCGGCACGGCGACAGTGAACGTGAACTGGCAGCCTTGACTCAGGGCTTCAGCTTCAAGATCGTACGCTGAGTGGCGACGTATAGCGCTCCCTTCCTGTCCACGGCAAGGGCGCGCAGTTTTCCGGTGTCTTCCCGCAAGCCGTTCCCTTCGGTGGTGACTTCACCGTTCACCGATATCCTGCGCAACACTCCATCGTCAATGAGGTAGATATTGCTGCCGGCGTCGGTCGCCGCATGGGTGATGTTTCGGAAGCGTGCCAGCAGGCTTACGCCGTCGCTGCTGCCTTTGCGTTCGCGGCTGCCGGCGGCCAGCAATTGGTAGCCGTCGCCTCCTACCCTGCTCACATAATGACCGTGCAGCATGAAGACATCGTCGTTCGGCGCAACCAGCACGTCGCCGCAACCGTCCGCGCCCTGCAGTTCCGTCTTGCGCGCCACACCGCGCGGGCGAATGCGCCACAGCACGTTATCGGCGCAATACCAGGCTTGGCCGCCAGCATCCGCGGCGACCCTGTGCTGGCCCAAACCGGGCAGCATGAAGGGTTCGGCATCCTGCGCGACATATGCCCAGATGCGCTTCAGGGCAGGAACCAGGCCGGTCTGCTCCGGCGTCATGCCCGGCGGACCGCTGACCAGGGAGATCATGCCTTCCGTACTGACGCCGGCCAGCCCGCCGTTGGCGGTCACGAAAACGCCGGTGCTTGATCGCGCCACCATCGACCCGTGCAAATCCACCTGCGCCGCCGTGTGCGATTCGCGCAGCTTGCGAAAGCCGCCCGCCTCCAGCAGGGTGCGTACCACGCCCTCCTTGTCGATGCGGCGCAACTGGTCGCCGTCCAGCACATACAAGCCGCCATCGCGGCCCACTGCAAGCTGGGTGATGTCGCCGAAGCGGGCCTGCATCGCCGGACCATCGCGGTTCAGCGATGCGGCGTATTGCAGGGTGAGCGGCTGCAGCTTGCCGCTGGCATCCCAGCTCGTTGCCGCCTGGCGCTCTGCCAGCAGCAGGTACAGGCTGCCCTCGCCGTCGCGCGCAACGCCAGACAGTTCTCCCGTGACGTCGCCCATACCCAGCAGCGGCACGATCATGCCGCTACGCTCAATCCGATAGACAGTTCCGGTGGCAGGCCCGGTCGCCAGCAGGCGGCCCTGCGAGTCGGCAGCCAGCTGTCCCGCGGGCATTGCGCGCCCTTTCGCAAGAGCCGGCATGCTGGGCGCCTGGTAGCGCCGCAGGCATTTGCCGCGCAGGCATTCCTCGCCCTGGGCTGTCACAGTGTTCGATTGCACATCGAGCGCTTGCCATTTTCCGTCGGCAGCCACGCGCAGCGCATTGCTCGCGTCAGACAATACGACGCCGTCGCGTGCATCGAGCGCTATGCCCTGCGGTTGAAATGGCAAGTCCTGGGCCACCGTACTGACGACACCGTCGGCCGAGATGCGCCGCAGCGCACGATTGCCTGCATCGGCCACCAGGAGGCTGCCCGCCCGATCGAGTGCCAGGCCAGCAGGCTGGTTAAAGCGGGCCGCGATGCCCTTGCCGTCATTGCGTCCGGCGGTTCCTGCCTGGCCCGCAACGGTGCGCACCTCGCCCGCCGGTGAAATCGCCTTTACCGCATGGTTGCCCGCATCGGCTACATAGACCGTGCCATCCGCGCTCACGGCCAGACCGGCCGGCGCGATGAAGCGTCCGGCCAAAATTACCAGCTTGCCCTCCGGCTTTAAGGCCCTGACTGTCGCACCGTCGGTGAAATAGACGGTGTCGTCCAGCCCCACCGCAATACCGCGCGGCGCGTCGATCCGCTCGCTGCGCAAGGCCATCGGCGCGCCCGCAATGACCTCCCATTTGGCGGCAAAGGCGGCCTGGGAGAGCAGCAGCGCAGCTGCGGCCGCAATCAAACTCCTTTTATTCATCCAGCGCACGGGAAGTGGGAAGGCGCCACAGGTAAACCGTCACGCCGCAGGCAACCAGGAACAGCATGACCTTCAGCGAGAAAAAGGGCACCCTGTATATCGAATAGAACATCGACGGCCACATCATCGCCATCGCCAGCACCTTGCCGCGCAACGGGATGCCGCGCCCGTCCTCATAGTCGCGCAGGTAGCGGCCAAAGCGGCCGTGGTTGCGCAGCCAATGATGCAGCTTGTCCGAACTGCGGGCGAAGCAGGCCGACGCCAGCAGGAGGAAGGGCGTGGTGGGCAGCAGCGGCAGGAACACGCCCAGGACCGCGAGGACCATGAACAGGCAGCCGAAAGTGACCAGGACGATTTTCATCGCCCCATTATAGCGGCGGGCAGGCCCTGGTATGCGCGTTGTGCACTTCGCGGCAATCTGCCGGGTCGGCGGAATCGAAACTGGCCTTCGGATAGGCGCAGAACAGGGGGAAGGATTCGCGCTGGCACAATTGCGTCCACATATGCTCCAGGCGCATGGTCGCGCGATACAGCTTTTCCTCCCACAGCAAGGCCACCATTTCACCGAATGCCCGCACCGTCGGGTGCTTTTCGCGCGCCTTGTCCAGCAATTCTTCAATCATCTCGTTGAAACGCGATTCAGCCGGCCAGCCATCGAACATGAAGCGCGCCAGGCAGTCGCGGGCATCGCGCACGATGAACTGTCCGCTCGATGCCGCCGCTGCGACATTGATGCCGCTGCGTTCCAGCCGCTCTGCCAGCGCAGCCCGGTGTTCCGGCGTGGCGATGATGACGACGGCGTCGTTCTTGCGGAAACCTTCCGCAACAAAGACTTCCAGCATGTCGAGGAAAACGTCTTCATTCTCGTACATCTGCACCACGTGGTCGCAGTGCGAAGTATGCTGCCAGAATTCCTCTATCGCTTCCTGCTGCTGCGTTGACTGCATTTCTGTTGGCTCCAGGAGTAAAGCAACCAAGAGTAGCAGATCAGGATTACCAAAAGATGCGCACTTTGTCACGCGCTGCGCCCGTGCAGGTGCACCGCGAGCCATAAGGCGCCATCGGAAACCTGCAGGACGGCATGGGGCGTGCGCGCCGGCAGGAACAGGTAATCGCCGGCCTTCAGCGCTACCTTGCTGCCGGCCACGTCCAGCATGGCCTCCCCCGTCAGCAGCACCACCCATTCGTCCTGTTCCTGCACGTATTCCTGCGATGCGATCTTCGCCGTGCTGACAATGCGCTCGATAACCAGCCCCCGGTGCGACAGCAGCGTATCGAAGCGCTCACCCGTTGCGGGCGGCAGTGCATCCTCGTACAGATTTCCCATTCTCTTTTCCCTGGTCGGTGCGTGCCGTCATGGCAGGCGTAGCATACACCTCGCCCTGGGCATCAATCAGCATGGCTTCTTTCAAATCGAGTCGTTGCGCCATATCGCACCAGCCCTGCGGGCCAACCACGAACAGCGGCTTGGAATTGCCATCCGAGCGCAAACCTGCGTCGGCGCCGCCGGAGGCAATGATGGTGACGGAAGCGACCAGGTCCACCGTCTGTCCGGTGCGGGCATCGATGATGTGGGCGTGGCGCTTGCCCTCCTTCATGAAGTAGCGCTCGTAGTCGCCGCTGGTGCCGATTGCCTCATTGTCGTGCAGGGCCACGCGCGCCACCGTCTCCGGCCCGCGCGGATTGCGGATGCCGACCATCCACGGCCGCTCGCCCGGCTGGCCAAGCGCGATCGCGTTGCCGCCGACGTTGACCAATGCCGCCTTGACATGTGCCTGGCGCAGGATCTGCGCCGCCCGGTCCAATGCATAGCCTTTAGCGTAGCCGCCCAGGTCCAGCATGACGGTGCGGTTACTGCTAGTAATGCGGTTCCCTTCGAAATGCAAGTCCGCCATGCGCGGATTGGCCTTGACCAGCCTCTCGATTTCCGCCGACGGCGGACCGCCCGCTGTAATATCGTTCTTCTGGAAACCCCACAGCCGGATCAGGCGGCCGATGGCGGGGTTGAACGTATCGCCGGAGCGCGCCGACAATTCGGCGGCGGAGCGCAACAGCCCCACCATCTCATCGTCTGCGTCAAAGGCCTCGCCGCGAGCGATAGCATCGTTCAGCGCCGTCAGCTGGCTTGGCTGCCAGGCATGGTACTTGTGGTGCAGGCGGTCGAATTCGCGCAGCACGGCAGCGCCCTGCTCGCGCGCCTCAGCTTCGGATGGCCCGTAAATACTTACCTCCACCTGCGTGCCGAACACATGGCCCTGCACGCGGTGCACTTCATCCCTGGCCGTGCAAGCTGCCAGCAAAGGCAGCAGCACGGTGCAAGCCAACAGCCGTCGGCGCTGCATTATCAGCTCTTGGCCATGAAGTCGATGGCGGCCTTCACCTCATCATCTTTCAAGCCGGGATTGCCGCCTTTTGCAGGCATCATCTTGAAGCCGTTCAGGCCATGGGTGTACAGTACTTCCTTGCCCTGCTTGACGCGCGGGGCCCACGCGGCTTTATCGCCGGCTTTAGGTGCGCCCAGCACGCCAGCGGCGTGGCAGGAGGCGCAGTTGGCGGAATAGATCTTCTCGCCGCTGATGCCGGCGCCCTTGGCAGGTGCGGCGGCCATAACCGCAGGCGCCAGGACGGCGGCAGCGATAGCGACGGTCAGCTTGGTAAATGCTTTCATGCTTGTCTTCCTCTTGGTTGGTGGGTGAAAAAAAATACTCAGCGCATGGAATCGTCATGCGCATCATGCCCCGGCCTGGTGCCCGGTTTGAGCACACCCGGCTTGATCTGGCTGTAATCGAGTACGCGGCCGCCTTCTCGCGCAGCGAAGGCCTGCGCATCCTCTTTACCGGCGAAGGTGCCGATGGTTGGCCCCATAGCGCCCTGGGCGCGGCTCTCGATCACGTAGAACGCGCTGCGGGCCTCGATCCAATGCCCGCGCGGCTTGCTCCAATCGGCTTTGCCCATGTCCTGCACATAGCTGGCGCCGATGCCGCGCTGGCCATCGTCGCCAAACAGGACCTCAAACAATTCCGACAGGCTGCAGAAGTAGTCGATGCGGCCGTCCCTGAACACGATCTGCGCCTTCGGGCCGGGATAATCCTTGAGGCTCATGCCATCGAGCGCGCAAACCGCATCGTCCACCGGCTCGCCAGCAGCCAGCGAACGCGCGGCATCGCCGCAGCCGGCAAGCAACAGCAGCAGCGCTGCAAGGGCAGCGGCATTTCGCTTGCACTTCATTTGAATCTCCAGCTGGCGATGGCAAAGGGAACGGCGATCCAGGCCAGCATTACGCCAGCCAGCAGCGCCGGGCTGGTCAAATGCTCCGGCATCACGGTCGCCAGGCCGTACAGGCCCTGCACCTGCTCGGAGCTGAAGATATTCAGCAGGCGGAACACGTCGGCTGGATTGAGCATCAGCAAGGCGCCGAAGACGCTGCTGTCCAGGGCACCCTGCGACAGCACCAGGACGCCCATCAGCACCATGTCGAACACCAGCACGAACAGGAACCACAGGCCGATCGCCAGACCGCTGGCGCGAATGCGGTTGTGCGCCAGCACCGACAGGCAAAGCGACATGCTGAGGAAGGCCAGTCCCAACAGGATGGCGCTGCCGGCAAAGCCGAAGAAATGCACGGCATCGCGCGCGTCGAGCTGGTTGGCGAGGGCCAGCAAGGCCGCGCCGAAGCCCAGTGCCGTCGATGCAGCCAGCGCAGCCGCCAGACCGGCAAACTTCCCCAGCAGCAGTTCAAAGCGGGTGATTGGCAGCGACAGCAGGAGTTCCAGCGAACCGCGTTCGCGCTCGCCGACAATCGCGTCGTAGCCCAGCAGCAGCGCAATCAGCGGCACCAGGTAGGTGACAAGGCTGGACAGGCTGACGATGGTGACGTCGATACCCCGATAGCCCACACTTCCCTGCTGCGCCATGCCGAACCATGCAATCGCCAGCGCAAACACGGCGAACACCAGCGCCACCGCCAGCACCCAGCGGTTGCGCAGGCGGTCGCGGAATTCGCGCGCAGCGATGGTGGCAGCGGCCGACCAGTCAAGCCGCGCGTGCATGACGGCCTCCCATGCCGAAGAACAGGTCTTCCAGCGACGGCTCATGGATCGCCACGTCATCGATGGCGTCGCTGAGCGTCGAGATCAGCTGCAGCATCTGGATTTTCTGGCGCGGCGGGCAAGGAACGCGGATGCAATCGCGCTCCACGCGCACCTGGTGGCCGCGCAGCGCGGCGATTACGCGGCCGGTAGCGCCTGGACGCGCCACCAGCCGGATTTCGGCAGGCATGGCTGCGCCGGCGCGCAGTTGCGCCAGCGTTCCTTGCGCCGCAATGCGGCCTCCGCTCAGGATCACCAGTTCGTCGACCCGCTCCTGGATCTCGGCCAGGATGTGCGAAGTGATGACGATGGTGGCGCCCTCTTCTCGCAGCTGGTGCAGGATGCGGTAGAAATCGTGGATGCCGTCCGGATCGAGGCCATTGGTCGGTTCATCAAGGAAGACCAGTTGCGGTGCGCCAAGCAGCAATTGTGCAAAGCCCAGGCGCTGTCGCATGCCCTTGGAGTAGCCGCCAACACGGCGATCGGCCGCCGCCGACAGGCCCACCCGCTCCAGCACATTGCAGCAGGCGCCGCGCGCGACTTTCTTCAAATCCGCGAACAGGTGCAGCAGTTCCAGACCGGTCAGGTTGTCGTAGGCGACAAAGCTCTCCGGCAGATAGCCGATACGGCGCCGCACATCGCGGAAGGCGCCATCATTGGTGCGTACGCCGCAGATGCGTACTTCGCCCGAAGTCGGCTCCAGTAAGCCAAGCATCATCTTGAACAGTGTGCTTTTGCCGGCGCCGTTATGCCCGATCAGGCCCACCATGCGGCCCCGCCCGACGGACAGGTCGACGCCATCGACCGCCTGCAGCGCCCCATAACGCTTGCCCACGGCGCGCAAGTCAATCAGCTTGTCGTCCATGCCATTTTCTCCAATCAGTGTTCCAGGGCTGCATACGGGCGTGCTTGTCGATCACGCTCGGCGCGCGCAGCAAAGGAAATTGCCGCGACACCAAGCGCAGCGTTTGTACGGCCGGACTGCTAAGCAGGAGCTTGAGCAGCGGGTATTGCCAGTGCAGGCGATCGACCACGTCGTTGGCCTGGTACAGCACATCGCCGTTGCCGTCGTTGTCCTGGTCCCAGCCGCTGTAATTGCTCCAGTAATTGCCCTTGCTGCGCCCCCATTCGACGTCTTTCGAGGCTACGAAGTTGACCTGTTCGGCATTGTGGATAAAGTCGTTTCCATCCACAGCATTGTTGCTGGAACCGGCCGTCAGGTGCACGCCGGTGCGATTGCCGATTACCAGGTTTCCGCGCAGGGAATTGAATTCGGCGTCGTAAATAAAGAAGCCGCGTCCATTGCCGGCCACGATATTGTTTTCTATGACCGAGTCCTGGATGGTGCGCAGCATGATGCCGTGGTCTTCGTTTCCCCAGGCGACGTTGTTGCGCACCGTGAGGCTGCGTACCTCCATCAGCGCCAGGCCGCCGCGGCTCTGGTACACGGTGTTGCCTTCCCACGTGCTGTTGTGGGTGTTCATATAGTGCGTTCCGTAGCGCACGTGATGCACGGTGTTGCCGCGGAAGGTGGCACGGCGCGAGTAGTCGACGTAGATGCCGTCGCGCACGTAGCTCACCGTATTGTCGATCACCTGCGTGTCGTCGGTGTTGTAGACCTGGATGCCGTTGCCGCGCATTTGCGACATCAGGTCACGGCGGCCGGTAATCAGGTTGCCCTGCAGGATGGCGTCACGCGACTGCTCGAGCCAGACGCCGAACAGGTTGGTGACCAGGTCGCAGTTGGCGATCACGATCCGGTCGGAGCCTGGCATGACGTAGATGCCGGCATTTTGCGATCCGAGGTCGGTGCCGCTGTCGCGCACGATCAAGCCGCGGATCGATACGTCAGCCGACCTGACGCGGATCACGTCCCCCTTGTAGCCGGCGGCGATGGTCGGCTTGCCGATACCCTCAAGGCGTAGCGGCTTGTCGATCAGGATGCGTTCTGCGTAGGTACCGGCCATGACCTGGATAGTGTCGCCGGGATGTGCCTGGCCGACGGCAGCGGCGATCGATTCGCCGGCGCGCACCTGCAGCACGGCCGCGTATGCACCTGCCGGGGCGCAGGCCAGCATCGCGGGCGCAGCCAGGGCGGCCGCGCAAACCCTGAGGACACTCATGGTTTTACCCTGCCTTCCTTTTCAGCTCACTGCGGACCGCATCCAGCGAAATAAAGTAGCCGCGTTCATCGATAGGCGTCAGCGGCTGGCCGTTCTTCTCGCGCGTCTTGCGCTCCTTGGCCAGCGGCGGGCAGGCATGGTCGTCGTAGTACATCACCATGCAGTCCAGGCAAAGCAGGCACTCCTTCTGGTCGATGCGCCCCTGCGCATCGATAGCATGCGAGCCGCACCCCTTGGCACATGCGGTGCAGGTCACGCACTCCTGCTTGCGCTTCAGGCCAAACAGGCGGAAGAAGCTCGGCACGGCCAGGCCGGCGCCCAGCGGGCAAATGTACTTGCAATATGGCCGCTCGCTCAGGATTGAAATGCCGAGAATGACCGCCACGAAGGCCGTGAACGGCCAGCCCCGATTCAGTACGCCCACCAGGAAGGTGGTCTTGAACGGTTCAATCTCCGCCAGGTGCTCTGCCAGTTCCATCGAATAGAACGACACCCCGACCAGCACCGCGAACACGCCGTACTTCACCCATTTCAGCTTGTCGTGCACGCGCTTGGGCAGCAAGCCCTGGAAGCGGCCCAGTCCAATCAGGGTGCCGAGCTTGTAGGCCAGGTGTTGCAGCGAACCGAATGGACACAGCCAGCCGCAGAACAGGCCGCGGCCCCACAGCACCACGCTGACCACCATGAACCACCAGAAGATGAAGATGAACGGGTCGGACAGGAACAGCTCCCACTTCCACTGGTAGATCAGGGAATGGAACCAGGTCATCACCTGGGTGATTGAAGGCTGCGCCTTCAGGTACAGTCCAAAGAAGCCGACCGCGATGAGCCACAGCATGGTGCGCGGAATGCTGATCAGCGGCTTGCTCTTGCGCTTCGAGGCGCGCACCAGGCGCTCGCGCTGCGAGTACAAGCCGGCCGTTGCCAGCAGCGCCAGCACGAACAAGGTGATTTCGCCTTTGCGCGCCAGCCAGGCCGATTTCCAGGCCGGCACCGGACGCTCGACTTTCGGGCGGCCGCCTTCCAGGTAGCGCGCCGGAGTCCAGTATTCTTCGTCAAAGTGGACAAACACCTTGGCGTGGGTCTGCATGTCCAGCTTATTGGCCAGCAGGCTCAGTTGCCACGGCCACGCAGGGTTGAAATTTGCGGAACGGACGATGAAGATCGCCGATTCCTTGTATTCCGGCGCATCGGCCGGCTCCAGGTGATACAGGTTCAGGTAATCGGTATCGCGGAAGGTAAAGCGGTCCGCATCCTGGCGCACCTGGATGCGGTCGTAAATACCGCCGCGCACAAAGCCGGAACCCTTGAACGATTCCAGGCCGGTGCCGATGATGAAGATTGCGTGCTCGTCTTCCTTCAGGTCCTGCATCAGGCGCTGGTAATTGCGTTCGCCGAGCAGGCTGATGCCGATGGTCGGCACATTCAGGTAGCCGAAGTGCAGGTCCATATATGGCTTGCCGCCGGATGGCAGGCCCACATCCGCGCTTTCCACGCGCATATGCTGGACCGCGCCCTCCTTGACGAGCGCGGTCCAGTCCAGACGTTCGCGCAGCTGCGTGAAATGTACGCGCGGTTTGACCATCCCCTTGAAGATGCCCACCTGCTTGCCTATCTCATACGCGCTTTGCGCAATGGTCTGGTTCTCGGCTATGGCAGTAACGGTGGCCCCGCTGATCGCATCAAGATCACCACCATCACGTCCAAGCCCGAGTTCCAGCTTGGCGTCGCCGGGCTTGCCCAGGTACTGCCTGACGAACTTCGTCAGCACAGTTTCCGGAATGCCCGCCAACAAAATCGGTTCGGAGTGCTTCAGGATGCGCACCCCGGTAATCAAACCTTTGGCATCCATGCCGATCAGCGTGACAACCGGCTTACCGGAGTAAGCCGGAATGTCCACCACATCGGTGGACAGGAACACGTAGCCCACCACCTTCTGCCTGCCCTGCTCCAGCGCGTAGCCTTCAACGTAGGCCGGCGCGCCTTTGCGCTTGGAAAACGCCGTCGCGGCAGGCAGCACGTCGCTGCACGGCGCTTCGGCACACAAATCGGGGCCACCCAGCAACCCCGCGGACAGCACGGTGTCGTACATCGAAGTGGCCGAGGCGACGGGCGCTGCGCACACCAACGCAAGCAGCGCCGCCCAAAGCAGGGAAATCAGTCGATACAGCATGGATAAACCGCCCTTTCGGGCTTAAGCCTCCACCAGGAAGCGGCTGCGCATTTCCAGGTGCAGCGCGTGGCAGAAGTGCGTGCAATACATCCAGAACGCACCGGCATGGTCAGCCTTGAAGGTGACCGACTTGGTCTCCTGCGGGTTGACGATGAAGTTGATGTTGTAGGTCGGCAGTGCGCAACCGTGAGTCAGGTCTTCCACCTTGTCGTAGTTGGTCAGCGTGAGCGTTACCTCGTCACCCTTCTTCACCTTGATGACCGGCATGCTGAAGGCCGGCGCCTGCGACATCAGGCGCACATGCACCTTGTTGCCGTTGCGCGTGATGCCCGCGTTGTCCGCCGTCACCTTGTTCGGGAAGTCGTCCATGTTGTAGATCTGGCGCGTCTTCACGATATCGCGGCGCACGATGATTGCGTCGTGCGGCTCCGGATAAGCGGTGTGGTCGGAAATGATCATCATCTTGTCGCCGGTGATGTCGATCAGCTGCTCCGTTTCACTGTGCAGCGGGCCGACCGGCAGGAAGCGGTCCTTCGAGAACTTGTTACCCGAGTTGAAGTACTTGCCGTCCGCTTCCTTGGTCTCACCCATCGAAGCGTAGCCGTGGCCCGGCTGGTAGTGCACGTCCACACGGTCAACCACCGGCTTGACGGTCTTGTCGCCCTTGAACTGCGCGATGGCGGCAGCCACGTTCCACTTGACGATCTGGCTGTCCAGGAACAGGGTGGTAAAGGCATTGCCCTTGCCGTCGAAGGCGGTATGCAACGGGCCCAGGCCGATTTCCGGTTCCGCCACTACGGCATCGCGCTCGGTTTTCAGTTCGCCGTCGAACCACTTGGCCACCAGAGCCACTTCGATCACGGTCGCAGTCGGCGACAGCTTGCCGGAGCACACCATGTACTTGCCGTCCGGCGACGCGTTCACGCCGTGCGGGTTCTTGCCGACCGGGACGTAGCACGTGACGGCGGTCTTGGGATCGGCGTTGGCGGCTTTGCGGCCGTCAACCACCGGCACTTTCGAGGAGCCGATGGTGGTGAATTTTCCGGCCTTGACCAGCGCTTCCACCCGGGCCACATCGAAGAACACGCAGGCATCGCGCTCGGCAGCCATCATGCCCGCCTGGTCCGCCGCATTTTCCGTGTTGTACTGGTTGGAGCAGGCGAAGCGGCCATCATAGGATGTCGCCGTCAAATCCATATTGCCATCGACGCGCACTTGCCAACGCACGTCCATGGTTTCCGCATCCACGCAGGTGAACAGCGAGCCCCATTTGGAGGGATCGTCCAGGTCGCGGCCGTCGTTCGGGAATGGAATCGCGAATTCGGCACCGCAAAACACGCGGGTGGTGTGGTTGACCGACTTGTCGACCGGGTCGCACTTGTCAGGGAAGATACCGTGGAAGCCTTGTACGTTAGGCAGTTCGGTGATCTTGTCGCACTCCATGGTGTCCATGCGGATGCGGGCCAGGCGCGAGTGGATCTTGTCGTTCACCCACAGGAAACGGCCATCATAGGTGCCGTCCTTGTAGCTGCCATGCACGTGGTGGGTATCACCGGTGGTGTATTTCAGGCTGCCATCCGGCTTGGTGCCCATGATAGCCTTGGATTCGTTGGTGATACCCCAACCAACCATAGGATCGATATTGAAAACAGGGATACGGCGCAGTGTTCGCCCGGAAGGAACGCCCATAATGCGCGCCTCGCCGGAGTGGCCGCCGCTGGAGAACAGGTAATAGTCATCCAGCTGGCCCGGCTCCACATGCGCCTTGCCAGCACCGTGCGACTTGCCCGCTGCTGCTGCCGATGCCGAAGCAGAACCGGGCGCCCCCGCACCGTTCTCCTTGCAGCCTGCCAGCACGCCTGCGCCGGCCAAGCCTAACGCAGCACTCTTACCCAGGAATCGACGACGGCTGTTCGTTTGCGCGTCGTTTACCTCATTGTCGCTACCCATGTTTCAATACTCCTACTCTGTGTTATTCCAGTGCAGGACTGTACGGAGTTTGCCGGCTAATTAAATTGATTCAAGTCAAGCACTTTCAATTTGAGAGGATCTGCCCATGAAATCTCTGCTGTTCTATCTCGTCGGCCTGCTGGCCTCGGGCGCCGCGGTGGCGGCGCAACTGCCCTCCCTTCAAGTGAGCGACGCCTCGGCGCAGGCGCAAGCAGGCCTGCCTGTCACTGTCGGCCACGTGTTCGCGAAAGGCGATGTAAAGCCAGGCGAAACAATCACCGCATCAGTGAGGGGCGTCGCCATACCTTTGCAGGCCGACGTCAAGGCGACACACGCCGATGGCTCGATGCGCCATGCCGTGCTAACTGCCGTGCTGCCGCAACTCGGCAGCGGCGAAACTGCCGAGGTAGCGCTGGCGACAATGCCCATGCCTGTGCCGTCAGGTGGCACCGGCCCTGGATCCCTGCTGGCCAGTGGTTTCAATGCCGTGGTGCGGCTCAACGTCGGCGGCGTCATTTACACTGCGGACGCCGCGCAGCTACTGGCCAGCAAGCCATATAAGACCTGGCTTGCCGGGCCATTGGTCGACGAATGGCAGGTAAGCGCTCCCGTGCTGGCGAATGGCGTCGCGCACCCGCACCTTGCCGTGCGCTTCGCAATCCGCAGCTATCGCGTGCCAGGCAGCGGCCGCCCCGGCCCGACGCGGGTGGACGTGACCGTCGAGAACAACTGGGCTTATGAACCGGATCCCAGGAATGTGACCTACGATGCCGAAGTCGTGGTGAACAACCAGGTGGTGTATAACAAAGCCGCGTTGAGCCACTTCCATCACGCGCGCTGGCGCAAGGTGTTCTGGTCCGGCGCCGAACCGAAAGTACACGTCAAACACGATATCGCCTATCTGCTTGGCACGCGCGCCCTGCCCAATTACGATCGGACTGTGGTTCCCTCGCAAACCGGCCTTGCCAGGATGAAGACCGATTGGGAAGCAGCCGACAGTGGCCCGATGGCCATGCCGCTGGTGAACAAATACATGCCTTCGACTGGCGGCCGCCCGGATATCGGGCTGCAGCACGCCTGGGCCGCAACCTACCTGCTCAGCATGGATGCCCGCGCCAGGCAGGTGACAGTCGGGCTGGGCGACCTGGCGGGAAGCTGGCCGGTCCACTATCGCGACAAAAACACGGACCAGGTGGTGTCGATCATTGAGTACCCTTACGTGCGCGACCAGCGCATCGGCTCCGACAGCTACAATCCGCTCACCCAAAAGCACGAAGACATGCCGCGTTGTACTTCGACCGTGGCCGGCGCATGCAGCACGCCTTATACGCCCGATTCAGCCCACCAGCCCTCTTTCGCCTACCTGCCCTACCTCCTCACCGGGGATACCTATTATCTGGATGAATTGCAGTTCTGGGCGAACTGGAACCTGGTCACCATGAATCCGCATTACCGCGCGCTTTCCAAAGGCCTGGTGAAGGGCAACCAGGTCCGTGGCCAGGCCTGGTCGCTGCGCACGTTGGGACATGCCGCCTACATCACGCCGGACGCCCATCCAATGAAGGCCTATTTCAACCAGGTCCTGAAAGACAACCTGGATTTTTACAACACCACCTTCGCCGGCAGTGCCACAAACCAGCTGGGCTTCATCGACAATACAGCCACCAGCTACGCCGTGGCCTACAGCGGTCCAACCGGGCCGAGTACCGGCGTCGCCCCTTGGATGGACGACTTCTTCACATCGACGGTCGGCCATCTGGACGAAATGGGATTTACCGCAGCGCAGCCGATCCTGGCCTGGAAAGCGCGCTTCCCGGTCGGCCGCATGATGGCCAGTGGCTACTGCTGGATTGACGGTGCGGTCTACGCCCTCATGGTACGGCCGAGCGCCACCTCCGCGTATTTCACCAGTTTCGCCGAAGCCTACCAGGCGACCATGCGCAATAACGACGGCTCACCAATGGTGAACAGCACCGGTGCACGCTACCTGGAGCAGCCTTGCGGCAGCCAGGCCCAGGCCAACTGGCGCACCCAGGTCGACAAGGATGCCAACGTCTGGCGCTCGCCATGGCTGGCCGGCGAGATGACCGGTTACGCCACCTCGCCGGAAGGCTATCCCTCGAACATGCAGCCGGCGCTGGCCATGGCCGCCGCTACCGGCATCCCCAACGCCCGTGAGGCATGGACGCGCTTCATCAACCGTAGCGTCAAGCCGAACTACAGCGAGCGGCCGCAGTTCGCCATCGTGCCGCGCTGAATAAGGGTTTGCCCGGCGGGCGGCTAACCTCAGGCTGCCGCCTGCTTCGGCGCATACAGCGCCACCTGTGCTGCCATTGCCCGCGCGTAGGCTGGACGGTCCATGCAGCGCGCCTGGTAAGCGCTGACCGCCGGGAATTGCTCCAGCAGGCCGCTCGAGTCCAGCAGGCGCAATACCGTCGACATCATGATGTCGGCAACGCTGAACGTGCCAGCCAGATAGTCGCTACCTGACAGCCATGCTTCCAGGTCGCCGAGGCGGCGCTTCGCCATCGCTTCCAGCCCGGGCCGGCGAGCTTCGACCCATGCTTCTCCCGCATGGAACACGTCCAGCTCCGCAAAGGCACCGAAATACGGCTCGACCGAATTCAGTGCCGCGTACAACCACATCTCGGCCAACTGCCGCTCGCGCGCGCCGGTCGGCATCAGCCCCAGTTGGTCGCCCAGGTGGCGCAGTATGGCGCCGGACTCGAAGATCGGCTGATCGCCATCCAGCAGCAAAGGCACCTGGCCAAAAGGCTGCTGCTGGCGATAGGTGGACGACATCTGGTCTTCAGGCCCAATTGTCTGCACGGAATACGGCTGGCCTGCCTCTTCCAGCGCCCAGCGTGCGCGCAGGTCGCGCACGTAACCAACAGCGAAATCTGGAACGGAACGCAAAGTAACCAGGGTGTACATGTCTGTCTCCTTAGGGTTGGGATGTGAACATGTGGCAGATTACGGAGATACTTAATATGTTCAAGAACATATTTTCAATCGGACGCATAATGCCGATCAAGGAGGAAGCCCCCCATGCCTTACACCGCAGAGCACAAGGAGCGCACCCGCGCCAGGATCGTCGAATCAGCCCGCAAGCTGTTCAACCGTCACGGCTTCGAGCAGGTATCGATCGAAACCATCATGTCAGAAGCCGGCCTGACGCGCGGTGGTTTCTACAACCATTTCGGCAGCAAGGATGAACTGTACGCCGCCGCTGTAGCCAGCTTCACCACCTGCAACCCCTTCCGAAAGGACATCGCCAGCGCGCCCTCGGCCGACCCGCGCGACATGGCTCATCGGCTGTTGAACCTTTACCTTAGCGACAAAGTGCTGGAAGATATCGAGAACCACTGCCCCCTGTATGCCTTGCCCGGCGACGTGGCCCGCGCCGGCCTGTCGCCACAGCGCGCCTACACAGACCTGATCCGCAACCTGACACGCATTTACGCGCACGCGTTGAAGGACTACGGCGACGGCGAGCAGAGGGCGCAAGCCATCGTGGCGCTCTGCGTCGGCGGCATGGTGCTGGCCCGCACCACCGACGATCCTGTACTACGCGCATCATTGCGCGCGGCGGCACGCCAGCAAGCACTGGCGCTGCTGGGTGCGAATTAAGGCTTGATCTCGGTACCGAGCACCTTGAGGAACTGCGCCATCCATTGCGGATGCGCAGGCCACGCTGGCGCTGTCACGAAATTTCCATCAGTGACCGCCTGGTCCATCTCGACCGAAACGTATTCGCCCCCAGCCATGCGGACTTCAGGCGCACACGCTGGATACGCCGAGATGCGCCTGCCCTTGATGACGTCAGCCGCAGTCAGGATCTGCGCACCGTGGCAGATCGCCGCAATCGGCTTGCCCGCCTTGGCGAATTCCTGCACCGTTTCCAGCACTCGCTGGTTGAGGCGCAAATATTCCGGCGCCCGTCCGCCCGCAATCACCAGCGCGTCGTAGGCCGAGGCACGAGCGTCGTCAAAGCTCGCGTTCAGCGCAAACTGGTGGCCTGGTTTTTCAGTATAAGTCTGGTCGCCCTCAAAATCGTGGATCGCGGTCTTGATCTTCTCGCCCGCATTCTTGCCAGGGCAGACCGCGTGCACCGTGTGCCCAACCATCTGCAGTGCCTGGAACGGCACCATGGTTTCATAATCTTCCGCAAAGTCGCCCGTCAAAAACAGGATCTTCTTGATTGCCATTCCGATCTCCTTGTTAAAACTTGCATGACGAAATGCGCTTACGATGAGCAGCGCGACTGATGAGGATAACATCGCTTGCCAGCGCCGGCAGCCAATGGCGCGTATGATCGAAATACCTCCTTTTACGCCATAGGTCCTGCTTTGCTGAAGATTGGCTTCCTGCTGCCGCCTGGCTTCCAGATCATGGGGCTGGCCGCCGCCTCCGCGTTCGAACTGGCTAACACCACGGCCTGCGAGCGCCTGTACGACATCGGCTTTTTTTCCGCACATGGCGGCCCGGTTGCAAATTCGTTCGGCGCCTCGCTGGAAACCCAGCCGCTCGCGCGGCGCCGGCTGGACACCCTGATCGTCTGCGGCCTGGTTGCGCCAGCGCCCACCGACACGCAGATACTCATTCGCTTGCGCGCCGCCGCCAGGCTTGCGCGCCGGACCGCATCCGTCTGCACCGGCACTTTCCTGCTTGGCGAAGCTGGCCTGATCGACGGCAGGCGCGTCACAACGCACTGGTTGTTTGCCCGCGAACTGCAGCAGCAATTCCCCGCGGCGCGCGTCGATGCGGACCGCATTTTCATCAACGATGGCCCAGTCTGGACTTCGGCCGGCATGAGCACCGGCATCGACCTTGCGCTGGGCCTTATCGAGGCCGATTACGGCGCCGAACTCGCGGCAGCGGTGGCGAAGAAGCTGGTGGTCTACCATCGTCGCGGCGGAGGCCAGTCCCAGCATTCCACCCTCCTGCAACTTGGCGCCAAGTCCGACCGCATCCAGCGCGTGCTGGAGTATGCGCGCAATCACCTGCACTCCGGTCTGTCGGTCCAGGAACTGGCCGGTGTCGCACACCTCAGCCCTCGACAGTTCAGCCGAGCCTTCACAAGCGAAACCGGCCAGTCGCCGGCCAAGGCGATCGAGCACCTGCGGCTGGAAGCCGCGCGCCTGATGATCGAGCAAAGCCGCCACACCATCGAAGAAATCGCGGCGGAAACCGGCTTCATCGATACCGAACGCATGCGACGCGCCTTCCTGCGCGCCTACGGACAGCCGCCGCAAGCACTGCGCCGTATAGCGCGCATGTCCTGAAAGGAGGGAAATACGTCATTTACGCCACAAGCAGCGGAACCTATATTGAAGGCATCTCGAACCCTTCACCAAGGATCACCAATATGTCCGCGCTCAAGAAATCAATCGCCGCTGCTGCAGGCACCCTTGCATTGGCCGGCGCCGCCGCCCAGGAAATCGACTACGTAAAACTCAGCCCCGATATCACCCTGCGCCGGATGGTGGTCAAAAATCCGGCAGCCAAAGGCACGGTACTGTTCCTGCACGGCTTTCCGGAAACCATGCTCACCTGGCGCGACCTGGCGCTGGACCTGGGCCGCGATTACGAAGTGCACGCCTTTGACTGGCCGGGCTATGGTCAATCGTCACGCCCTTCCGCCGCCAAATTCGCCTACGCACCGCGCGACTATGCGCAAGTCGTTAAGGCCTACATCGACAAGGCAGGCATCGACCGCTCAACGCTGGTGATTTACGCCACTGATATCGGCGCCCTGCCGCCGCTGCTGGCAGCGCTGGAGCAGCCTGACATCGCAAGGAAAATCATCGCCGGCGACTTCGCCCCATTCGACCGGCCGCAATACATGTCCGACCGCCTGCGCAGCCTGAAAGAGCCGCAGACCGCCCAGGTAACCCGCACCGCGATCAACCAGAATCGCAACGAGATCATCGAAAACACCTTCCGCCGCGGCCTGGAAGCCAGCGAGCAATTCAATGTGCCTGCGGATTTCACGGAAGACATGCTGGCCGGCTGGACGCAGGGCCGCCTGAGCACGGGAGACGCCTTCTACCACTACTACTCGCACTTCACCCGCGACCAGCAGTATTTCGAGGCCAACCTGGAACGCCTGAAAACACCGGTCCAGGTTGTGTGGGGAGAGAAGGATATCTACATCGACAAGAAGATGGGCGAAGAATTCGCCGCCAAGTCAGGTCGGCCATTCAGCATCCTGCCCGGGCTCGGCCACTACGCCCACCTGCAGGCACCGCGACAAATCAGCCGCGAGATCCGGGCAGCGTTTGATTGAGCGGCGTTCCTGCGCTGCGTCACTTCAAAACGTCGACAGCATCGACGATCTCCACGCCCTGCAGCTGCGCAAGCCAATGGTCAAACCAAGGCTTATGCGCAGCGCCGACAATGGACAGCACACGGGCCCCCGGACGCTCGCGGAAGGTTTCACGGATGTTGGCCACCATGCGCAGGTTGCGGATCTCCCAGCCGCCTACCCAGATTTGCGGGTAAACTTCCGCCGACTTCGCCCGCATCGGCCCTACTACGTTCGACTCCGCATGGATGCGCATGCTCTCCGGCGCGTTTATGAAACGGTACAAGGGCAGCATATCGTCCGCCTGCGACAAGGCATCTTCCTGCTTGCGGCGGACGTTCATTTCGGCGCTGCTTGACGCCCAGGCAGCCTCCAGCTGCTTCACGAAGGCCTTGATGTCAGGCAGGTCGATACGGTCGCCGGTATGGTTATCAACCGAATAGACGCGCTGCAGGCCAAGCCTGGCGGCCAGTGGCGCCGCAATCAGGTTGTCCTCGTTCTTGCGCTTTTCAAGCTTTTCCAGCATTGCCACCAGGGCCGCATCCAGGCTATCGCCCTCGCGGCGCTCGGCCGCAGGCAACTGCAGCCACTGCACCAGGGCCGACGAGGGCTCGTTCGCCGCCAGGAACGCTGCCGCCAGACGCCTGCGCTGCGATGCAGTCGGCTTCGCAGGCCAGGCCTTCAGCGTCTTATCCACTTCCGCCAGCGCAGCCGGCATATCGAGCCCGGTCGCAGCCATCGCTACCTCAGTCTTGGGACACCAGTTCGCCCCATACTTTGCGGGATGCCGCGCCGCGAGGTCACAGTCCTCCCCGGACTCGCTCTCAATGGTAATGATGTCGGGCTTGAAGGCTGCCAGGCGGTCGATGACACCGCCCAGGGAAGCCGCTTTGAATGTGGCCGGCGTGCCGCTCAAATGGACGGTGCCCAGCACCATCACCTGCGACTTCGGCCCCGCCATGTCGCGATCGAGCTTGGTCAAATCGACCTGCGCTTGCGCCAGCAACGGCGATGCCGCAGCCAGCCCCCACGCCACTTTTTTCCACATGCCCATTTCACTCCCCCGACGGTTGATAGGAGTGCCGATTCTAGGATCCCGCGCGCGTGCGCGCCCCCGCTATCCGACAGGATGCAGGATCAAGTGGATGGATGGCGTTTAACGGCGGGCGCCTGCTGCGCTGAACGTCAAGGACACCTTGCCGCCGTTCTTGTTGCCGCAGCTGCGCTTTGCCTGCTCGGGCGCCAGGGTGCCGGTGAAAGAAGCCTGCCGCGGCGGTCCATCCAGTGGCAGCGTCAGGGCAATGCCCTCGCTGTCGTACATGACGACCTGCGGCAGCTCCTTGCCATCGTCTCCTTCTGGATTAAAGATATCCACTTGGACCGCGTGCCCGTTCATGCTGAAGCGGCATTCGCCGGCACGCTGCTCGTAAGCGAAATCGAAAGAGCGCTGGCCCTTCTTATCGATATTGATGCGGCCAAGGCTCAGGGAATGCTCCACTCCGGCTGTCGTCTGGCTGAAGCGCGTCTCGCCGCCAACAGCGCCCGTGTACCAGGCAAGCTTGCCGCCGGCATCTTTGGAGATGACGACCCATTGCCCTGAATTGGTGGCCGCGAACACCGGTTCCCCTGGCGCCAGTTGCAACGGAGTTTCCTTTCCATTGGCGGGAGAAATGAGTACCAGCTCCGCCGCCTTGCGCTTCACGTCGCAAGGCTTGCGCAAGGCCAGCACGTCCGCGCCATATTCGGTAATCGAACTCGTTTCGCAAAATTTGCTCGGATAGCTGGCCAGCGAGAGCTGCTTGCCTTCGGCGCTGGTCACTGCCAGTGTCGATCCTGTCTTCTCGTAGGCGAGCGAATAGATCGCACCCTGCTGGGAAATTCCCGCCGCCACGTGGCGCGGGGATTGCTTGAACGGACGCATGCTCCAGGCATAACCGCCATTGACCAGGACGCGCGAATTTGCATAGTCGTCGACCCAGTTGTCCTTCACTACTTTAGCTGCAACGAATGGCCCGGCAACCTGCACGTTGTCGCCTACAAAGCGCGCCTCGGAACCGCTCCTGAAGGCGCCCGTCTTGCGAACGTTCAGCTTACCCTCTTTCAGGCGCCGGTCCAGCGCGAGCGTAAAGAAGGAGTAATACTCGGAGGAGTCATCCTCGTCCTTGATATAGCCTGCAACCTGTAGCCCACTCGCGGATACGCCCAGCGCATGGCCGTAGCTGTTGCTTCCCGGGATCGCAAGCTCTTTCTTTCCAAGCTGCTTTCCCTGCATATTGAATTGGTATATGTAGACGAGGCCCTGGTTCAGCGAGCGCGAAGCTTGGGTATCCACGTTCGCCAGCAGGTAGACATTCTCGCCATCGAACGCGCACTGCACCGGGTACAGCGATGCGTCATCATCGGGCACGGGGATTTGCGTCTTGGCCAGGACGGCGTCGCGCTTCAGGTCAAGCAGCGTCAGCTCGGCAGTGCTATTCCCCCATTCGGGATCAAAGCTTTGTCCAACGAGACAAGCGCGAGCATTGTCGGCAGAAAAACCTATGTAAGTGGGTGAAAATTTGCTGGCATTGAGGGGAGCGGCCAGGGCGCTGGAAAATGCCAGGCCGAGCAGGATGGATCCAGGGAATCGAATAATATGCATAGAGGAAATATTACCAGAATAGCAATCGCATCCTTGAAACGATTCAATCCCTGATGTCCGAGGGAATATCCCAATAGAAAACGCCCCGACGATTGCTCGTAGAGGCGTTTTTCACTGCATATAGCGAATTGGTAGGCCCTCGCGGAGTCGAACCGCGCACCAAAGGATTATGAGTCCTCTGCTCTAACCAGGCATGAGCTAAGGGCCCTGGGAACCCGGCAGGATAGGGCTGAAGCCCCTTTCCGTCAAGTTTTACTTGCCGCCTTGCTTTGGCGCGCAAGAATTGATTGCTGCCACCAAAACCGCTTTGGTGTTGATATTCGGGTCAATTGGCGCATCACCTGCCCCGTAGGTCTGGTCGGTGGCCGTGCTGGCGATGCATGGGCAGGCCGCATCCAGTGCAGCAGTCCCTTGCCTGGCCAGCGGCGCGAAAATACCCCGGCCGCCGCGGCAGATTTCCTCCAGTTGCTGACCGACTTGTTTCTTGACGTACGGCCTCGCGCAGACGACTTCCGCGTCGCGTATCAGGTCGCTGTATTTGGCCTTGTCCTCCGCCGTTGGATCGCCAGGGGACCGCCAGTCTGCCGCGCGCAGGAACTCCTCGGCCTTTATCGGAAGGCAGACGCAATACTGGTCAAAATCCACATCCATCTTCTGGAATTTGGGGTCGTTGCGCGCGTCATCGCAGTGGGATTGGCCTGGCAGCAGCTGCTTCAGGACGGCTTCATCCATAGGCGCGGCATGGCCCGTGCCCATAACAGCAAGCGAAAGGAAGAGGGCCAGCAGTTGATCGCGTACGTTCATCGGTTCATTTACAGAAAAAACAAAGCCCGATCCAAAGGACCGGGCCTTGCTGATGTGTTGGTAGGCCTCCCCGGAGTCGAACCGGGTACCAACGGATTATGAGTCCGCTGCTCTAACCAAGCGTGAGCTAGAGGCCCGTCGGGCCTTAGTTCCCTTCCAGGAAACTCTTCAGCTTGTCCGAGCGCGATGGGTGGCGCAGCTTGCGCAGTGCCTTGGCTTCGATCTGGCGGATACGTTCACGGGTCACGTCGAACTGTTTGCCGACCTCTTCCAGCGTGTGGTCGGTGGACATTTCGATACCGAAGCGCATGCGCAGCACCTTGGCTTCACGCGGCGTCAGCGAATCCAGCACATCCTTCACGACACCGCGCATCGAGGCATGCAGCGCTGCGTCCGAAGGCGCCAGCGTGTTGTTGTCCTCGATGAAGTCGCCCAGATGGGAATCGTCGTCGTCACCGATCGGCGTTTCCATCGAGATCGGCTCTTTCGCGATCTTCATGATCTTGCGGATCTTATCCTCCGGCATTTCCATCTTGATCGCCAGGGTTGCCGGATCCGGCTCGGCGCCGGTCTCCTGCAGGATCTGGCGCGAAATCCGGTTCATCTTGTTGATCGTTTCGATCATGTGCACCGGAATACGGATGGTACGTGCCTGGTCGGCGATGGAACGGGTGATCGCCTGGCGGATCCACCACGTAGCGTACGTGGAGAACTTGTAGCCGCGGCGGTACTCGAACTTGTCGACCGCTTTCATCAGGCCGATATTGCCTTCCTGGATCAGGTCGAGGAATTGCAGGCCGCGATTGGTGTACTTCTTCGCGATCGAGATCACCAGGCGCAGGTTGGCCTCGGTCATTTCACGCTTGGCCTTGCGCGCCTTCATTTCACCGGCCGCCATCTGGCGGTTGATGTTGCGCAGGTCCGGCAGCGGCAGCACGACGCGCGCCTGCAGGTCGATCAGGCGCTGCTGCAGTTCCTTGATGGTCGGGATGTTGCGGCCCAGGATCGCGCTGTAAGCGTGACCTGCGGCGACTTCGCCATCCACCCATTCGAGGTTGGTTTCGTTGCCCGGGAAAACCTTGATGAAGTGGGCGCGCGGCATGCCGCACTTGTTCACCGCCACGTCGAGGATCTGCTTCTCGATATGGCGCACTTCATCGACCTGTCCGCGCAGGGTGTCGCACAGCTTTTCCACCACTTTGGCAGTGAAGCGGATGCCCAGCAGCTCGCCGGAAATCGACTCCTGTGCCTTCAGGTAGGCTTTCGAGTTATAGCCATCCTTCTCGAATGCTTTGCGCATGCGGTCGAACTGGTTGGCGATATTGTCGAATTTTTCGAGGGCGAGCTGCTTCATCGCTTCCAGCTGCTCGGCGGTGTAACCGGCCGCGGCGCCGCCTGGACTGGCGGCTTCGTCCTCTTCCTCTTCGCCCTCTGCTTCTTCGTCGTCGTCCGACTCTTCGTCGTCGGAAGCGGCGGCTGCAGTGGCGATGTTTTCGCCATCCTCATCAACCAGGCCGTCGACGATTTCGTCGATCTTGATCTCGTCGATGCGGATGCGCTCGGAGGTGGCGAGGATCTCGGCGATCGTCACAGGGCAGGCGGAAATCGCCTGGATCATGTCGCGCAGGCCGTCTTCGATACGCTTGGCGATTTCGATCTCGCCTTCACGGGTCAGCAGCTCGACCGAACCCATTTCACGCATATACATGCGGACCGGGTCGGTGGTGCGGCCGAAGTCGGAATCGACGGTGGACAGCGCGGCTTCTGCGGCAGCTTCAGCTTCGTCGTCGCTGGTGACAGTGGCGACGTTATCCGACAGCAGCAGGGTCTCGGCATCGGGCGCGTGCTCATACACGGCGATGCCCATGTCATTGAAGGTGCCGATAATGCCCTCGATCGCTTCCGGATCGACGATATTTTCTGGCAGGTGGTCGTTGATTTCAGCGTAGGTGAGGAAGCCGCGTTCCTTGCCGAACTTGATCAGCGTCTTGAGCTTCTGGCGGCGGCGTTCGAGTTCCTCTTCCGTAGCCTCGGTGTCGGACGAGAACGCATCTTTCAGCAATGCCTTTTCCTTGGCCTTGCGGTCTTTGGCTTTCGCCTTGTCCGCAGCCTTCATCTCGGCACGCTCAACAGCGTTCAGTGCTGCAACCTCGTCGTTTTCCGGCGTGAATTCCTTCGGCTTGCGGCCACGGCGTCCCGGCACCTTGACGGATGGCAGCACATATCCGGAAGTATCGATGGCAGCCAGGGCGGCTGCGTCCGTTGTCTGACTAACCACCGGCGGCGCCGTGACGCGAGTTGCCGGTTTATTAGCCGACTTGGTCGCGGGCTTGGCGGTCACTTTGCGAGGCTTTTCAGCCGCTTTGGTTTCAGGTTTCTTTGCTGGCACAGGCGCTTTCCGGGAATAGTTAAGTCCACTACAAACCGCAACAACTACTACTGTAACTTACTGAAAACAAACGAAAAATCAGACCCGCTAAATATTGCAATATTTAGCATTTTATTATAGCACGCCCCTTTACAATTACCAGACGGGAAGGTTTCCGTGCGTGCCAGCAATTACCTCGAACCTAAATCATCTTCAGCTTCCTTGCGCAGCTGGTCTTGCTTGGCAGTAATTTCGCGGTAGCGTACACCAATTTCTTCGGAGGATAAACCAGCGGTAAATAGCTGGTCCAGTTCCTGTTTTAAAGCATCCATCTTCAAGTGGCGCACGGTAGCGAGCAGCCACAGGCGCTCACCCTCGATATCCGGCTCCGGCGCGGCAGCAATCTCACCGATGAGCGCATCATAATCGCTGCCGGTTTCTTTCACCAACTGGCAGAACGCGGCAAAGCTGCCCTGCTCCCCCAGCGATTGCGCCTGCACAATCAGCCAGACCAGGCGCTCGGCGGCTTCCTGGCCGAAATGACTGAAGGCCAGCAGGGCTTCGTCATCCAGCTGCAGCGCCAGGGTCGGGTGCGTCAGCATGACGCGGATCAGTTTCAGCTCAAGCCCCACTGGCTGCACGCGCCGGCTCTTTGGCGGCGCTACCTTATTAGCAGCCACTGGCTTGGTCAGCTCAAATAGCTGCTCAACTTCGCCCGGCGTGCTCTGCGTCATGGTCGCCAGGCCGCGCACGATTTGCAGGCGCAGCGAGGTCGGCGGCATAGCCTGCAGCAGCGGCTTGGCGTCGAACTGGACGCGGGCCCGGCCTTCAGGCGATGTTAAATCATGCTCGCCGGCGGCCTCGCGCAGCAGGAATTGGGACAGCGGCATCGCTTCATGTACCTGCTGCTCGAAAGCCTGGGCGCCATATTCGCGGATATAGCTGTCCGGGTCGTGCTCAGCCGGCAGGAACAGGAACTTGATCGTCTTGTCATCCGACACATGCGGCAGGCAGGCTTCCAGCGCACGCCTTGCAGCGCGGCGACCGGCCTTGTCGCCATCGAAACTGAAGATCACGGTGTCGGTTTGACGCAACAACTTCTGGACGTGGGTCGTGGTGCAAGCGGTTCCCAGCGTCGCGACCGCTTGCGGAAAGCCCATCTGGGCCAACGCCACCACGTCCATATAGCCTTCCGTCACCAGCACATAGCCCGCATCGCGGATTGCCTGGCGCGCTTCGAACAAGCCATACAGCTCCGAGCCCTTTGAAAATAAAGGCGTTTCCGGGGAATTCAAGTACTTTGGTTCGCCCTGGTCCATGATGCGGCCGCCAAAGGCGATCACCTGGCCCTTGGTATTGCGGATAGGGAACATTACCCGCTCGCGGAAGCGGTCATAGCGCTTGGTGCGCTTACCGTCCTCATCGACGTTCTGGATGATCAGGCCGGCTTCAACCAGGACCGGGTTTTCATAGTCCGGGAACACGGCTTTCAAGCCATCCCAGCCGCTCGGCGAATAGCCCAGCGCAAAGCGGGCCGCGATTTCGCCGGTCAGGCCGCGGCCTTTCAAGTAGCCGATCGCCTGCGGCGCCAGGCGCAATTGGGCGCGGTAAAACTCATTAGCCTTGGACATGGCCTCCGACAGCGCCATGGACTGCTGCTGCTGGGCCGCGCGCTGGGCCGGCGGGATTTTGTCGTCCTGTTCAGGTACGACCATGCCGACATTCTGGGCCAGATCCTTGACCGCATCGACAAAGCCCATGCCCGAATACTCGATCAGGAAGCCGATCGCGGTGCCATGGGCGCCACAGCCGAAGCAGTGATAGAACTGCTTGGTCGGACTAACGGTAAAGCTAGGAGATTTTTCGCTGTGAAACGGGCACAGGCCCTGGAAATTGGCGCCGCCCTTTTTCAACTGGACGTAACGCCCCACCACATCGACGATATCGACGCGGTTCAGCAGGTCGGCAATAAATGACTGTGGAATCACGAGGCTGAACGGTATTTGTTATAAATCAGACTATACCGCCGCGCACAAAGGGAGTTTGATCCACCTCAACGCACGCGGCCCACGATATGGCTGGGCTGTAGATTATGACGGGGTGAGGGCCTTTTTGACCAGTGCGGAGACGACGGTCATGTCGGCGCGGCCAGCCAGCTTGGGCTTGACGATGACCATGACTTTGCCCATGTCCTGGGGACCTGCTGCGCCGGACTCGGCGACGGCGGCTTTCACTTCAGCGGCGATCTCTTCGTCGGACAGGCCGGCTGGCATGTAATCCACCAGGAAGGCCAGTTCGGCTTTCTCAATGTCGGCCAGGTCGGAACGGCCGCCGGCTTCGAACTGGGTGATCGAATCCTTGCGCTGCTTGATCATCTTCTCAACGATGGCCACGGTCTGCACGTCGTTGACTTCGATCTGCTCGTCCACTTCCTTGCGCTTGATCTCGGCCAGCAGCAGGCGGATGGTGGCCAGCTTGCCGGCTTCCTTGGCGCGCATGGCGGCTTTCATGTCTTCAGTGATCTGGGCTTTCAGGCTCATAGCTACCTCAAAAGTGTGCGTGGAAAAAAGGAAAACCCGCTGCGGCATTTACCGGAGCGGGTTGAAACTCTGGCGTGGGCATCCGTGGCGATCAATGCGCCTGCAAGAATGCCGACGAGAGCTGAATTAGTACAGCTTCTTAGGCAGTTGCTGGCTGCGGATGCGCTTGTAGTGACGCTTCACGGCAGCTGCCAGCTTGCGCTTGCGTTCTGCGGTTGGCTTTTCGTAGAACTCGCGTGCGCGCAGTTCGGTCAGCAGACCGGTCTTTTCGATGGTGCGCTTGAAGCGACGCATTGCGACTTCGAACGGCTCGTTTTCTTTAAGGCGGATAGTAGTCATGTAAAAATTCAAACCGTTAGGGTTCAGGAAAGACAGCGATATTAGCAGGTTTTGCTCAAAAATGGAAGAGACAATAGACGCCAAACCGGCCACTCAGGCGGTTCCGCAGGGGATATCGACGTCTTTCGCGGGCAATATTTCAGCCGAGCTAACATCATGAATCCGGCGAAAAATGCGTTGCCGGAAGTGGAATGATATCAGATCGCGAGGCCGGCAGCCACTCCGGATGCCCAAGCCCATTGGAAGTTGTAGCCGCCCAGCCATCCGGTCACATCCACCGCTTCACCAATGAAGTACAGACCCGGCACGTTCTTGCATTCCATCGATTGCTGGGACAACTCGCGGGTGTCGACGCCGCCACGCGTGACTTCGGCCTTGCGATAGCCTTCCGAGCCGTTTGGCGTGATGGTCCATTGGTTGACGGCGCGGCCCAGCTTGCGCAGGGTGTCGTCCTTCATGTCGGCGATGCGCGCTTCGGGGTCCAGCCCTTGCACTTGCAGCAAGCCTTCGGCCAGGCGGCTCGGCAGCCATTGCGACAGCAGGTTGCCGAGCTGCTTCTTCAGCGTGCCCTTCCCTTCGATCAGCGTCTGCGCCAGGTCCATTTCCGGCAACAGGTTGATCGTGATCGGGGTGCCGGGCTGCCAGAAACTGGAAATCTGCAGGATGGCCGGGCCGCTCAGGCCTCGGTGGGTGAACAGCAGGTCTTCGCGGAAGCGCGCGCCGCTCGGATTGCGGCCTTTCAGGGAGCCGGTTTCCACGTCCACTTCCAGCGATACGCCGGACAGCGGCACGAATGGCGCCCATTCCTCGGTGTCGAAAGTCAGCGGCACCAGGGCGGGACGCGGCTCGACCAGCTCCAGCCCAAACTGCTTGGCAATCCGGTAGCCGAAATCGGTCGCGCCGATTTTCGGGATCGACAAGCCGCCAGTGGCAACGACAATCGACGCCGCGTGGATTTCTTCGCCTTCGTCTGTTTGCAGGATGTAGCCGGCACCGTTCTGCTGCAACGCGTCCACTTTCGCAGGCATGCGCCAGTGCACATTGCCGTCGGAGCATTCATCCTTCAGCATCTGGATGATCTGCTCGGCCGAGTCGTCGCAGAACAGTTGTCCTTTATGCTTTTCGTGGAAGCCGATACGATGCTTCTTCACCATCGCCAGGAAGTCGTGCGGCGTGAAGCGCGACAATGCGCTCTTGGCGAAGTGCGGGTTCTCCGACAGGAAATTGGCGGGGCCGGCGTTAATATTGGTGAAGTTGCAACGACCACCACCGGAGATGCGGATCTTCTCCGCCAGTTTATCGGCGTGATCGAGCAGCACAACGCGTTTGCCACGCTTGCCTGCAGTCGCTGCGCACATCATTCCGGCGGCGCCCGCGCCGATCACCGCCACATCAAATTCTTTAGCCATAACCTCCTATTTTACGCGAAGCAAATGGCGGGCTACATCTTTACAGTGGGCGACTTGCTGAGCGATCGAATCCGGCACCGGAATCTCGCCGCGCAGCACGGCCTGGATCCAGGCGGCAGTGGACTCCGCGCTCTTATCTTCGGGCAGCTCGGGCAGCTTTTCCACCAGGGTCTGCTTCTCGACCAGCACCGTGCGCTCGCCGCCGTGGAACCAGTCGATCTTCTGCGCCTTGTTGGCATTGGCGACAGTCTCGCCTTCCGTGCCGCGCATCAGGAAGGCGTGGCCTTTGTTCAGCGTGAAGAATTCACCCAGCGATTCCAGGTACTCCGGGTGGGTATAGGACACCAGCCGCAGCGCGGCCCCTGCAAACGGCTGCACGATCTTCACCAGCGTATGCGTCGAGTTGCGCACGCCGAGGATGCGGCGCAGCGACAGCATCCACGCCAGCCGCGGCGCCAGTGCATCGATGGTGATGAAGGCCACGCGGCCATTCGCCAGCGCAGCTTCAGCCGCCGCATGGTCGGGCGAGGCGTGCACGCCGAGCGCCTCAAATACTTCGGCCGTGGCGACGCGCCCCACGTCATGTGCCACGCCGTGCACCAGCACCGGTACGCCTTCGCGCGCCAGCAGCAGCGCCAGCAAGGCCGTCAGGTTGGCCATCTTGCGCGCGCCGTTATAGCTGGGAATGACCACCGGTGCAAACTCGCCGGCCGGCGCAGACAGCTTGTGGAACGAGGCTTCCGAAGCTTCCAGGAAGCCTTCCAGCTCTTCCACCGATTCGCCCTTGATACGCATCGACAGCAAGATGCCGCCCAGCTCCAGGTCCGATACGCGCCCATCAAGAATCGCGCCCCACAATTCGCGCGCCTGTTCGCGCTCCATGCTGCGGGCGCCCTTCGCGCCCCGGCCGATTTCCTTGATGTACGGAGCGGCCTGGAAAGGTTGTTTAGTCGTCATTCAGCCAGTTTACGGCATTTCGGCTACACTGTTAGATCCCCCAAGAAAAAACACAGTGAAAAGCAGACTGATCATGATCGCCCAAAACCTTGAAAACATTAACGTTACCTCGTTCGCATCCATGCCCACCCCTGAGGAGCTGCATGCGAAACTGCCGCTGACCGACAAGGCCTCCGACACCGTCACCAAGGGCCGCGCCGACCTGCGCGCCATCCTGGAGCGCAAGGACAAGCGCCTGTTCGTCGTCGTCGGTCCTTGCTCCATCCATGACCCTGTCGCGGGCCTGGACTATGCGCGCCGCCTGAAAGCGCTGCAGGAAGAAGTCAAGGACACCATGCTGCTGGTAATGCGCGTGTATTTCGAAAAGCCGCGCACCACCACCGGCTGGAAGGGCTATATCAACGATCCGTATATGGACGACTCGTTCCGCGTCGACGAGGGCATGCTGAAAGCGCGCCAATTCCTGCTGGACGTCTGCGAACTGGGCCTGCCAACCGCCACCGAGGCGCTGGACCCGATCTCGCCGCAATACCTGGGCGACCTGATCGCCTGGACCGCCATCGGCGCCCGCACCACCGAATCGCAGACCCACCGCGAAATGTCGTCGGGCCTGTCGACTCCTGTCGGGTTCAAGAACGGCACCGACGGCGATATCGGCATTGCGATCAACGCCATCCTGTCGGCGGCGAATCCGCACGCCTTCCTGGGCATTAACAGCCAGGGTAATGTGTCCGTCGTGCGCACGCGGGGCAATCCGCATGGCCACGTGGTGCTGCGCGGGGGCGACGGCCGGCCTAACTATGATTCCGTGTCGGTGGCAATCGCGGAACAGTCGCTGCAGAAGGCCAAGCTGCCGGCCAATATCGTGATCGACTGCTCGCACGCCAATTCGTACAAGAAGCCGGAACTGCAGCCGCTGGTGATGACCGATGTGGTCAACCAGATCGTGCACGGCAATGAATCCGTCGTCGGCGTGATGATCGAGTCGAACATTGTGGCGGGCAACCAGAAGATTCCGGCGGACCTGTCGGAACTCAAATACGGCTGCTCGGTGACCGACGCCTGCATCGACTGGGAGACCACGGTTCGCGTGCTGAAAGAGGCTGACCGCGAACTGCGTGCCCGTCCTTAATAGCGCCAGCTGCCTTCAACCTTCATCTCGGACTTGACCGAACGCGCCAGGAAGCACGCTCCATGTGCTTCGTGGTGCAGGCGCTCCAGCTCCGCATCCGTCGGCGCCTTCTCGCCCGAGAAGGCGACCAGCGGCTTCAGCGTCACCACGCTGATCCAGCCATCTTCCATCTTCCCTTCCGCCGCATCGACGTAGCTGTCGACCACATACCCGTCGCGCGCCGCCAGGCTCAGGAACCACAGCATATGGCAGCTCGATAGCGAAGCCACATATGCCTCCTCCGGATCCACCGCAGAAGGATCTGACAGCGGCACCCTCACCACATGCGGCGACGACGATCCGGGCACTACCATGCCGCCGTCAAACGTCCATTTATGCAGGCGGCTGTACCGGTTATCGGTGAATTTGGCGTCGTGCCGATGCCACGCAACTTCCGCGGTATGAATGCTCAAGTCATGCTCCTTTCAGTTTCGCGCAGGTGCGCGGCCAGCATGGCGCACGCGCCCTCAGCATCACCTGCCCTCACCAGCGCGATCAGGCGTTGGTGCTCATCGTTCCATTCCGGACGGCGCGCCTCCGGCCCCAGGCGCGCCAGGTAAAAGCGCTCCACCGAAGACCGCAAGCTGCCCACCAGCTGCAAGCTGCGCGGCCTCGCGCTTGGCGCATACAGTTCGTCATGGAAGGCGCGGTCGAGCCGCAGCCATTCCAGCGGCACAGTCTCGCCATCCAGTTCGTGCTGGATCGCCTCCAGCCGGCGCAGGCTGCGCTCCGAATGCAAGGGCACCGCGCGCCGCAGCACCTCGGTCTCCAGCAGCACGCGCAGGTCGAACAGCTCACGCAGTTCTTCGGCGCTCAAGGTGGTCACGAAGGCGCCGCGATTCGGCTCGATCTGCACCAGGCCTTCCGCCTGCAGGGAATTGAGCGCTTCGCGCACGGGGATACGGCTGGTGCCGAATTGTTCGGCCAGTTCGGCCTGGCGCAGCACGGCGCCGGGCGCCAGTTCGCCGTTGCTGATGGCATCGCGCAGGGCCGCCAGGATGGCCGGACCGCCGTGCGCACGGGGTGGAGGTGTCTTCATGCAATCAATTGTATACACGTATACCAATCATCGCAAGCAGGCTTTCAATTACAATGGCGGATTGCTTTTACCCTTTGTGCACTCCAATGATCGTTCTCGGCGTTGAATCCTCTTGTGACGAAACCGGCCTGGCCCTGTATGACACGCAGCGCGGCCTGTTGTCGCACGCCCTGCACTCGCAGGTAGCGATGCATGAGGAATACGGTGGCGTGGTGCCGGAACTGGCCTCGCGCGACCACATCCGCCGCGCGATTCCGCTGTTGGAGCAGGCGCTGTCCAAGGCTGGAATGGCCGCCCAGGACATCGACGCCATCGCCTACACGCAAGGGCCGGGCCTGGCCGGCGCCCTGCTGGTTGGTTCCGCCATCGCCTGCTCCCTGGGCCTGGCGCTGGATAAGCCGGTACTGGGCGTGCACCACCTGGAAGGCCACCTGCTGTCGCCGCTGCTGGCCAGCGAGCCGCCGGAATTCCCTTTCGTCGCGCTGCTGGTTTCCGGCGGCCATACGCAGCTGATGCGCGTAGACGGCGTCGGCCAGTACGAACTGCTGGGTGAAACTCTGGATGATGCGGCTGGTGAAGCATTCGATAAATCGGCCAAGCTGCTCGGTCTGGGCTACCCCGGCGGCCCGGCCATTTCGCGCATGGCCGAATTCGGCGATCCGGAAGCCTACAAGCTGCCGCGTCCCATGCTGCACTCGAAGGACCTGATGTTCTCGTTCTCGGGCCTGAAGACAGCAGTGCTGACGGTAGTGAACAACAGCGGCGGCGCTGCCAATGTCTGCGAGCAGGACAAGGCAAACATCGCGCGCGGTTTCGTGGATGCGATCGTGGATGTGCTGACGGCCAAATGCCTGTCCGCGCTAAAGCAGACCGGCCTGAAACGCCTGGTGATTGCCGGTGGCGTCGGTGCGAACGCGCAGCTGCGCGCATCGCTGAACGCGGCAGCCAAAAAGAAGCACTTCAAGGTCTACTACCCGGAACTGGAATTCTGCACCGATAACGGGGCAATGATTGCCTTCGCCGGCGCCATGCGCCTGCAGATCAATCCGCAGGCGGCGCAGCGGGATTATTCCTTCAATGTCCGTCCGCGTTGGCCGCTGGACGAACTGCGGGTTATTTGATCAGGCGAGCAGCCAGGCGCTCAGGCCCACCAGGGCCAGCAGGCCGGCTGCAATACCGGTACGCAGGCCGGTGTGGTTCATCTGCTGGCGTACCAGTTCGTGGCGGTTCGGCTTTTCATCCCGCTTTGCTTCTTTGATAACTTCGTGCTGCTGTACTTCGGTACTCATCATGCGTCTCCATTTGTATAGACCACAAATGTAGCAGCAGAGCCGTCCTGCTGCCACACTTTTGTACATTGCTATGCAGCAAAACGTTGTGCCGGGCGTCCTTGCCGCTGGTAGAGGAACTCCAGTACGCTGGTCCGGTAGTCGAGGTAAAGCGCATCCTGGGCCAGGGCTAGCCTGTCGCGCGGGCGCTCCAGCCTTACTTTAACAATACCGCCGATCGTGGCAGCTGGACCATTTGTCATCATGACAATGCGGTCGGACAGCAACACCGCCTCATCCACGTCATGCGTGACCATCACCACCGTGGCACCGGTAGCGGCAACGATGCGCATCAATTCATCCTGCAGGTGGGCGCGCGTCAGGGCGTCGAGGGCGCCGAACGGTTCGTCCATCAGCAGCACTTTCGGCTCCATCGACAGCGCCCGGGCGATGCCAACGCGCTGCTTCATGCCGCCCGAAATTTCGGTGGGCCGCTTGCCGCCGGCCGCCGCCAACCCGACCAGCTCCAACGCTTTCCAGGTGCGTTCGTCCAGCTGCGCGCGCAACTCTTTGCCGCCGAATACGCGCTCCACCGCCAGGTAGATGTTCTCGAAGCAGGTCAGCCAAGGCAGCAGTGAATGGTTCTGGAACACTACCGCGCGTTCCGGTCCCGGCCCGGCGATTTCACGCCCGCTGCAAACCAGCACGCCGCTGCTTGGCAAGTTCAGGCCCGCGATCAGGTTGAGCAGTGTCGATTTGCCGCAGCCGGAATGGCCGATCAGGGTGATGAATTCGCCCTGCTCCACCGCCAGGTTGATGTCGCTCAGCGCGTGGAATTGGCCGAAGCGCATATCGACCCTGCTGATATCGATGAATTTCGACGCCATCTCATTTCTCCTCATAGCTGAAGGCTTTGGCCAGCGCGACCAGCGCCAGTTCCAGCAGCAGGCCGACCATGCCGATCACGCCAATGGCGATCAGGATGTGCGGCACATTCATGTTGTTCCATTCATCCCATACCCAGAAGCCAATGCCAACTCCGCCGGTCAGCATTTCAGCGGCGACGATCACCAGCCATGCGGTACCGATCGCCAGCCGCACGCCGGTCAGCATGTAGGGCAACACGGAAGGCAGCAGGATCCTGGTCACCACCTTCCACTCGGACAAGTCCAGCACACGTGCCACGTTCAGGTAATCCTGCGGCACGCGCTGCACACCAACAGCTGTGTTGACGATCATCGGCCAGATCGAGCAGATGAAGATGGCCCAGATCGCGGCCGGATCGGCGGCCTTGAAGACCAGCAGCCCAATCGGCAGCCAGGCCAGCGGCGACACGGGCTTCAGCAGGCTGATTAAAGGGCTGAACATGCCATACACAAAGGAGAAGCGGCCGATCAGGAAGCCTAGCGGAATGCCGACCAGCGCCGCCAGGCCAAAGCCAAGCGCCACCCGGCGCAGCGACGCAAGGATATTCCAACCTATGCCCTGGTCGTTCGGGCCCTTGCGGTAGAACGGATCGGCAAACAGCTTCACCGCCTCATGCCAGGTTTCCAGCGGCGTTGGAAACCCTGCATTTCGTACTGCCAGGATTTGCCAGGCCAGCAGCAGCAGCGACAGGCCAAGCAGCGGCGGCAGCACCTTCATGACGAAGGGCCGCAGCCGCCCGCCCTCCGGCGCCAGGCGTACTCCCTTCGCTGCCAGGCGTGCGCGGCGCGACGGTGCAGGCGCTGCGTCCGCGGCTGTGGCCGCGCCTATGCCCTCTATCGATTCGTAGACTGCATTCATATGCCCTCCCTTCACACCTTGATCTTGAACGAGTCGGCATACGCCTTGGGATTCTTGCCGTCCCAAAGTGCGCCGTCGACCATCTTCACGCTACGCAGCGGCGACTTCGGCACATTCACCTTCGCCATGCTTGCCGCATCCTTGTAGACCTCAATCTGGTTGACCTGCGTCGCAACGGCCAGGTAATCAGGCTCCGACTTCAGCAAGCCCCAGCGTTTCTGCTGCGTCAGGAACCACATGCCGTCGCTCAGGTAAGGGAAATTCACCGCGCCGTCATTGAAGAACTTCATGTAGTTCGGATCATCCCAGACCTTGCCAAGCCCATTCTGGTAGCGCCCCATGATGCGCTGGCCGATCACGTCGACCGTGGTGTTGACGTAGGATTTGTCGGCAATGGCTTCGGCCATCCTCACCTTGTTCGACAGGGATGCATCGATCCAGCGCCCCGCTTCCAGCACCGCTGCGACCAGTGCGCGTGCGGTGTTCGGATACTTCTTCACCCACTCCGCGCTGGTACCGAGCACCTTCTCCGGATGGTCGCGCCAGATATCCTGCGTAGTGACCGCCGTGATGCCGATGCCGTCCACGATCGCGCGGTGGTTCCACGGCTCACCCACGCAGAAACCGTCCATATTCCCGATCCGCATATTCGCTACCATTTGCGGCGGCGGCACGGTGATCATCTTCGCGTCCTGCATCGGATTGATGCCGTATGAAGCGAGCCAGTAATACAGCCACATTGCATGCGTACCGGTTGGGAAAGTCTGGGCGAAGGTGTATTCGCGCGGCTCGGCGCGCATCAGCTTTGCCAGCGACACGCCGTCGACCGCCCCTTTGTCGGAAAGCTTCTTCGACAGCGTGATCGCCTGGCCGTTGTGATTGAGGTTCATCAGCACGGCCATGTCTTTCTTCGCGCCGCCGGCGCCAAGGTGCACGCCGTACACCAGGCCATACAGCACATGTGCAGCATCGAGCTCACCGTTCACCAGCTTGTCGCGCACGGCGGGCCATGAGGCCTCTTTGCTCAACACGATCTTGATGCCGTACTTCTTGTCGAAGCCCAGCAAGGACGCCATCACGACCGAGGCGCAATCAGTGAGGGGAATGAAGCCGACTTTGACTTCTTCTTTTTCCGGCTTGTCGGAGCCTGCAGCCCAGGCGTAATTCGATAAGGCTGTCGCAGCGCCCGCAGCAAGCAGGCGACGGCGGGTAAGGCTGAACGTGCGATCCATCTCTATCCCCGGTGAGTAAATAATGGGGATATTGCAAGCGCCGTGCCACCCCGCTTCCGGGGCGATGCCGGTGAAAATCAAGCACTGCGTTTGTGCGCCGCACCAATTTAGCGCTGTCAGCGCACCGGTTGGAGCCTCGGATCGGTGCGCAGGCGCTCGGCCATCAGGTCCACGAAGCTGCGAATGCGGGTTGAACCCTGGCGGCTGTCGCGGTGGATGATATGGATCGGCACGGCCGGCGTGGCGTAGTCCTGCAGCACCTCCACCAGTTCTCCGGCATCGAGCAAGGCGGCCGCCTGGTAGGACAGCAGGCGGGCGATGCCGAAACCGCTGCGCACCGCCTCGATAGCCGAGTCATTGTTATTCACGCCCAGGCGCGGCTTGACCCGCAGCGATTGCGTGCTGCCGCCATGCTGGAAGCGCCAGTCCGGCGGCACGCTGGAGCCGGATGAAGCGACAACGGTGTGTTGCTCCAGTTCCTGCGGCGTGGCCGGCGCGCCATGCTTCGCTATATAGGAAGGCGAGGCGATGATCATGCGCCGCACCTGCCCGACGGGAATCGCACGCATGCTCGAGTCGGGCAGCTCGCCGATGCGGATGCCGACGTCGATGCCCTCCTCCAGCAGGTTCGTCACGCGGTCGACAAAGACAGTGGAAACATCCATCGCAGGATAGCGCTGCAGGTAGTCGACGATGCCGGGCACGACGTAGATGCGGCCGAACAGCACCGGCGCGGTGACGGTCAGGTGGCCGCGCGGCGCGGCGTTGATACCCGCCACCGCATCGTCGGCTTCATCGACTTCCGCGATGATGCGGCGCGCATCGTCCAGGTAGCGCTGGCCCGCTTCCGTCACCCGCACGTGGCGCGTGGTACGGTCCAGCAGCCTTACGCCCAGCCTTTCCTCCAGCGCCGCCACCGCGCGCGTGACGGCAGGCGGCGACAGGCCCAGGCGGCGCGCGCCTGACGCGAAGCCCTGCTCCTCGGCCACGGCCACGTAGACAGTCATCAGGTAAAGGCGGTCCATTTGCGTTTCATCATGAAGTCGATAAAGTGCCGCACGCGCATCGGCATGCGGCTGCGCTGCGGATAGTACATGTAAACAGCCGCATTCGCCGTCACGTGGGTCGGCAGCAGGTGCACCAGCCGTCCCTCTGCCAGGTCGCGCTCCACCATATACAACGCCAGCTGCCCGATGCCGACGCCGGCGCGTACCGCCTCCACCTCGCCTTCCGCCGTGTTGAAGGTCGCCACGCACGGCACATCCTGATAAACCGTTCCGCCCTGCCCTTTCATCTCCCACGGAATGACGCGGCCCGTGTTCGGCTGGCGGAAGCCGGTGCAGCGGTGCTGCTGCAGCTCCTCCACCGTGCGCGGCGCGCCGTGACGCTCAATGTAGCCGCGCGAGGCGCAGATATACAGCGGAATTCTGCCCAGCTGGCGCGCGACCAGGTTGCGCTCAGGCGGATTACCCGCACGGAAGCCGACGTCGATCTTCGATTCGATCAAATCGGTGAAGTGGTCATCGAACAGCATGTCGAAATGGGCGCTCGGATACAGCTCCTGGAACTCGCGCAGCAGCGGCGCCAGCATCACCGTGCCCAGCGAGGTAGGCGCGGCGACGCGGATCATGCCGTCGACCGCCTCGCGGCTGTTCTGCACATGGTCCAGCGCCTCGTCCAGCAGGCGCAGGCCGGGGTTGGCCAGTTCGAACAGGCGCTGGCCCTCGTCGGTCAGGCTCAGGCTGCGCGTGGTGCGGTGGAACAGGCGCACACCGAGGTATTCCTCCAGCTGGCGAATCGCCTTGCTGACCGCCTGCGCGGACAAGCCGGCATCTACCGCTGCCTGGCTGAAGCTGCCGGCGTGCACGACGCCGATGAACAGTGTGATGACGCGGGCCTTATCCATGATTCACAACTACTGGTTGAAGATCAATCACCTTTACCGTATCTAGTGTAGCAGCTTCCCGAGGCCTAATATTCCCTTCACCAACCCACCCGATTGAAGGAGCAATATCATGGCAAACAAAGTCTGGTTCATCACTGGTGCCTCCCGCGGCTTCGGCCTGCTGATTGCCCGCGACGCCCTGGAGCGTGGCGATTCCGTCGTAGCTGCAGCCCGCAACCCGCAAGCGATCGTCGACGCCCTGGGCGTTCATCCCAAGCTGCTGCCGGTGCAGCTGGACGTCACCAAGGAAGCCGCTGCCGTCGTCGCCACCCAGGCCGCAATCGAACGCTTCGGCCGCATCGACGTGCTGGTGAATAATGCCGGCTACGGCATCCTCGGCGCCGTTGAAGAGACTTCGGCTGAAGAAGTGCGCCGCAACTACGAGACCAACGTCTTTGGCCTGCTGAACGTGAGCCGCGCCGTGCTGCCGGTCATGCGCCAGCAGCGCAGCGGCCGTGTGCTCAATATTTCTTCGCTGGGCGGCTACCAGGCTTATTACGGCTGGGGCGTCTACGGCTCCACCAAATTTGCGGTGGAAGGCTTGAGCGAAGCGATGACGCAGGAACTGGCCCCGCTGGGCGTGCACGTCACTGTCGTGGAGCCGGGCTTCTTCCGCACCGACTTCCTCGACGCCACGTCGCTGGTCGAGACTGCGGTTCGCATTGAAGAATACCAGGACACGGTCGGCGCCATGCGCACCTTCGCCGCCGGCGCCAATCATGCCCAGCCCGGCGATCCGGCCAGGCTGTCGCAAGCCGTGCTGAAACTGGCCGATGCCGAGCAGCCGCCACTGCGCCTGCAGCTGGGCAGCGACGCCGTTGCCCGCGCCTACGCCAAACACCGGCAGGTGGAGCAGGAGCTGGCGCAATGGAAGGAGCTGGCGCTGTCGACCGACTTCGAGCAACCGGTCAAGCAGGCCGCTTAAATCGCGGGGAACCGGCTCCCGCAGCTCTTGCAGAAACGCGCCGACTGCTCATGGTCCGCGGCCAGGCAGCCGGCGCAAGTACGGTTCGAACGGCGCTGCTGGCTGATTTCCGCGCTGATGATACCGGTCGGAACCGCGAGAATGCCCCACCCAAGCAGCATCATGACCGAAGCGATGGCACGCCCCAGGTCCGTCTTCGGCACCAGGTCGCCAAAGCCCACCGTGGTCACGGCGGAAATCGCCCAGTAGACGGAAGTCGGGATGCTGGTGAAACCATGCGCCGGCCCTTCCACCACGTACATGACGGTCCCCAGCAGGAACACGATCATGAACACCACCGACAGGAAGATCAGGATCTTGCGCCGGCTGGCCAGCAAGGCACGGCCCAGCATCCCATATTCCTCGATGTAGAGCGTGAGCTTGAGGATACGGAACATGCGCAGCAAGCGCAGGATCCGCACATTGAGCAGCACATGCGCTCCCGGCAGGATCAGCGACATATAGCTTGGCAGTACCGCCAGCAAATCGATCATGCCGAAGAAGCTGCGTGCGTAGCGCAGCGGGTGCCGCACGCACAGCAGGCGGCAGGCGTATTCGATAGTAAACAGCGCGGTAAAGAACCACTCTGCCGCGAACAGCCAATCGCCATAGTCGCGCGCCACCCCTGACACGCTGGCCAGCACCACCGTCGTCACGCTAAGCAGGATGGCGCCGATCAGCGCCAGGTCGAAGATCATGCCGGCCCGCGTATCGGACTCGAAGATCACGGCATACAGCTTTTCGCGCCAGCCGCCTTGCGGCCGGCCGAAGCGCTGGTGCGGGTCGTAGGTCTTCATTGCACGCTTCCCAGCAAATCAGAGCGCGGCATGCCCCAGGCCGGCACGCCGAACGGGCATTCCGGCTGCGCTGCCAGCAGCAGCGTGGTGAAGTTGCCGCGCGGCGTGGTGGCGAAACGCAGGTCGCTGGCCTGCGCCGCATCCACCGCCGGCATGCGCGCGAAGCGCAGCCAGGCCGCAAGCTGGCAATCGGCGGCCGCACGCGCACGCAAGGCAGCCACATCGCCTTGCCACGAGCCGGAAACCAGCACCCCCGGCACGGTACCGGCCATTTCCTGCGCCGCGTCGGCCGTCAGCGCCGCAGGGCATGCGCGCGGCGGCAGCAGCGAAGGCGCAAGACTCAGATGCCCACGCCGCAGCTGATAAGCTTTCCCGTCCGATTCAATCGAAGTGAAGCTCCAGCACAATGGTTGCGACGGGAAAGCAGTCAGCGCCACATCCAGCACGCGCGCCTGCGGGTCTTGCAGCACCAGCGCCGCCGTCACCGCCTGGCGCGCCTTGAACGACGCCGACGCCTGGACGCCGACAAACGCCAGCGCCACGCCAAGCGCCAGCAGGAGTGCGCGCCGGCTGTGCATATGCATGAAGCGCAGCGCCGCCACCGCCCCGCCCAGCGCCACCAGCGCCGCGAACGAAGCCCAGCCAAGGTAGCCATGCATCGTCACATACAGCAGCACTACCGGCAGCACCGCCAGCAGCACCATGCGCATCCGCCGCGAAGGCGCCGCCATCGCCAGCGGCACCCCGAAGGCGACCCAGAACACCGGCTCGATGATGTAGACCATATCGCCGAAATACCAGGTTCCGCTGAACGGATAGAACGGATGGACGCCGTAGTTGTTCATGAAGTCCATGCCGAGGTGCAGCAGGAAACCCGCCGCCAGCGCCAGCAAAAGCCCACGCCGTGCGGCGCGGCTCTCCCGCAGCAACGCCCGCGCATTCGGCCACAAGGTCCACAACAGGGCGAACAGCAGCAATGCCTGCGGCAGCAGGTACAGCAAAGTGTGCGTATGTCCCCGGTGGTGCAGCAAATAGCCCAGCGGCGCCGGCGCCAGCCGGGTGAAAAACAGGTCAAGGTCGGGGAAATTGCTGGCAAGCGCGCAGGCTGTCAGCAGCAAGCGATGGCGCGTCTTATGCCGCGCCGGCTCAGCCTCCACGGGCAGTGAGCGCTGGATCAATTCGCCGACACCGAGGCCGACAACGGAATGAGTGATGTTATCCATACCTAAATGAAAGTCGGGGTCAGCTCCGGCAATCGGACATTCGTGTAGCGAATGTCCGATTGCCGGAGCTGACCCCGACTTTCAACCATTAATGCTGGACCTCGACGCCGTGCCAGAAGGCGATGCGGTCCTTGATGTTGTTGGCCGCTTCCTTCGGCGTTGGGTAGTACCAGGCGGCGTTGGCATTCACCTTGCCGTCCACCACCACGTTGTAGTAGCTGGCCACGCCTTTCCACGGGCACAGCGTGGTGTGCTCGCTCGGCTGGAGATAGTCCTGCCTGACCCGCGATGGCGGGAAATAGATATTGTGCTCGACGATCTCGACTTCGCTGCTATCGGCTTCCGCAATCACGGCGCCATTCCAAATTGCCTTCGGCATGCAAACTCCTGTCCTGTTCAACCTTCTACACGGTTGCGGCCATTGGCTTTGGCACGGTACAGCGCGGCTTCAGCCTGCTTCAGCAGCATCTCGGCATCATCAATATCCATGTGATTGAAGGAGCCGACGCCAAGGCTGGCCGTCACCGTTACCGTGCGTGCCCCGGCGCTGTGCACCTGGGCTTCAATCCGCGACCGCAACGTCTCTGCGAACTTGCGCGCTCCTTCGAGCGGCGTGTTCGGCAACAGGATACACAATTCTTCGCCGCCGTAGCGTCCAGCCACATCGATTACCCGCACGTTTTCGCGCACCAGCCGCCCGATGACGGCCAGCACTTCGTCGCCGGCCTGGTGACCGAACTCATCGTTAACGTTCTTGATGTGGTCGACGTCTACCATTACCGCCGATAAGGGGGTGCGGAAGCGGCGTGTGCGGGCGACTTCAAAGCTCAGCCGGTTCATTAGCGAGCGGCGGTTGTGCAGCCCGGTCAGCTCATCGGTGGTGGCCAGGGTTTCCAGCTCATCCATCGAGGTTTTGAGCGCCCGCTCATTGGCGCGTAGTTCGAACAGGGCCATCACCTGGCGCGCCAGCTTGCGCAATAGGTCGCGCTGGGATGTCGACAGGCAGCCGGGTTTGCTGTCCATCACGCTCAGGGTGCCGATCGCGTAGCCGTCGCTGGTCGCCAGCGGCACGCTGCTGTACATGCGCATGAAAGGAGCTTCGATGGTCAGCGGCAGGCCTGCCGTACGGGCATCCTTGCTCAGGTCGCAGATCTCGCTGGTCTCGCCGCCCAGCACCGCCAGCGAGCAGTAGCACTGGCTGCGCGGCATGGCGCCCAGCGCCAGCCCGGCGAAAGACTTGACGAAGGCGCGTTCCGCATCGAGCAGCGTGATGAAGGCGTAGGGAACGTCGCAAACCCTGGCGGCAAGCTCGGTCAGGAAGGTGAAATCTTCGCCAGCGGGCGCGTTCAGGGCGTCGTAGCGGTACAGCGCAGCCAGGCGGTTGTGGTCGTCCGACTGCCTCGGGTACAGGGCCCTTATGATCTTTTCTGCGGCAGACAATGCTTTCTCCCTTGTTACGATACCAAGTGTAACAAGGTTGTTAGCAAGATAACAGTCTATTTGGACGCCATGATTTGCCGCAGCGCACGCTCGAACGCTTCAGGTGGTTGCCCACCAGAAATGAGGTGTTTTTCGTCGATGATAACGGCTGGCACCGATTGGATGCCGTTGCGGTGGTAGAAGTGCTCCATATCGCGCACTTCCTGGGCATAGCGGCCAGAAGACAATACCTGCACCGCTTCCGCCTCGTCCAAGCCGACCTTGCCGGCTACCTGCACCAGCAGGGTGCGCGAGCTTGGGTCCTGGCCGCGCGTGAAATAGGCGTCGAACAGCGCCTTTTTCAGTTCCTTCTGCCTGCCCTGCTCGCCAGCCCAATGCAGCAGGCGGTGGGCATCAAAAGTGTTGTAAATACGGCTACGCATACCTACGCCGAAGTCGAAACCGACGTCGGCGCCGCGCTGGCGGATCATTTCACGGGTTTGCTCTTGCTGGGCGGGGCTGGCGCCGTATTTCTGGCGCAGGTGCTCGGTGATGTCCTGCCCTTCCGGAACCATGTGCGGGTTCAGCTCGAAGGGTTGGAAATGGATCTGTGCCTGCACGCCGTCGCCAAGCCGGCCCAGCGCCACTTCCAGGCTGTTCAGCCCGATCGCACACCAGGGACAGGAAACGTCGGAGACGAAGTCGATGCGGATCGGGGTAGTAGTCATGGTTATCTAGGCCTTTTTCTTGGCTTTGCTGCCGATACGGCTTTCTTTGCCAGCAATAAGGTTAGCAATATTTTTGGCATGGCGCCAAACCAGCAAACCACTCATTGCCAACACGGCAGCCAGCTGCGGCTCGGCGCCAAACAGCAGGCCATAGTAGAACGGCGCAAAAACGGAGGCGATCAGGGCTGCCAGCGAGGAATAGCGGAAAGCGTAAGCCACCACCAGCCAGGTCGCCAGCGTTGCCAGGCCCAGCCAAACATTCAGGGCCAGCAGCACGCCCAGCGCGGTCGCCACGCCCTTGCCGCCGACGAATTTGAAAAATACCGGCCACAGGTGGCCAACGAATACGGCTATCGCCACCAGGGCGATGGCCTGGTCGGCCTGGCTGCCCAGGCCCAGTTGCTGCTGGAAGTGGTCCACCAGGAAGACTGCCAGCCAACCCTTGAAGGCATCGCCGATCAGGGTCCAGATTGCCGCGCCCTTGTTACCGCTGCGCAGCACGTTGGTGGCGCCGGGATTGCCGGAACCATAGGTGCGCGGGTCGTCAAGCCCGTAGAACTTGCTCACCACCACGGCGAAAGAAATCGAGCCGATCAGGTAAGCGGCAATAATCAGAAGCAAAGTAATCATAAATCCCCAGGATTCGTTGTTTTTATATGCGGCAGCGACTATACACCATACCGTCCAGCGCGGGCGGCACGGCGGCCAGCTGATCTTATCAATCAGCCAAGGCGCATTGCACTGGCCTGGCTGCCAGCACTTCCGTCAGTACTGTTGGTTTAATACCAATCAGGAAGCCACGGCGCCCGCCATTGATATAAATCGTTTCCAGCCCGAGGATGCTCTCTTCAACGTAGACCGGCATCGCCTTCCTGGTGCCGAACGGCGACGTGCCGCCCACCATATAGCCGGAATGGCGCTGCGCCACCTCCGGCTTGCAAGGTTCGACGGCTTTGCAGCCGATATTGCGCGCCAGGTTTTTGGTTGAGACTTTGCAGTCGCCGTGCATCAGCACGATCAGCGGCTTAGCCGCCTCGTCCTGCATGACCAGGGTCTTCACCACGGCGTGTTCGTCGACGCCAAGTTCGCGCGAAGAAACGGAGGTGCCGCCATGTTCTTCGTACTCATAAGGATGCTCGGAAAAAGCGACTTTATGCTTACGCAGTAAGGCCGTCGCCGGAGTTTCGGAAATGTGCTCTTTTTTTGCCATGCCGTGATACGCTAGTGCCAAGAGAGGAGTTTCTCATTATGCAGCAAGAAATTCGCTTTGCCACCTTCAATGTCTGCAACCTTGCTCCGCCAGGGGCGAAACTGTACGACAACCTGCTGCCGTTGACGGAGCAGGAGTACGAGGCCAAGGCGGAATGGACCGCACAGCAACTGGACCATCTCGATGCCGACGTGATCGGTTTCCAGGAAATCTTCTCCCAGGCAGCCTTGCGCGATGTGCTCTCGCGCACCCGCAAATACCGCGATGCGCTGCATGTCGGCTTCGACCCCGATCCCCACGCTTCCCGCCTGACGCCCAATGTGGCGCTGGTGTCGCGCCTGCCGTTGGCCGTGGCGCCGGAAGTCTACGCCAATTTCCCCGAGGGCGTGCCGGCCGAATCGGGCTTGCCGGAGTCGGACCGTTTCGCACGGGCGCCGCTGCACGCGCAGATTGTGCTGCCCAACGAAGTGGTGGTGGATGTCATCGTGGTGCACTTGAAATCGCGCCGCCCCGATTACCGTAGTGGCGATACCTCGGAAGACCCGCTGCACCTGGCCATGGCCAGCCTGCGTTCGCTGGTATGGCGCGGGACCGAAGCCGTGGCGCTGCGGGTCCTGTTAAGCAAGATGATGCGCGAATCGCGCCGGCCTTGCATCGTACTGGGGGATTTCAACGATACGGCCGACGCGGTGACCACCACCATCGTGCTTGGCAACGGTGGCGGCATGATGCCTGGCGACGAGCGGCGCGGCCGCATGTACGACGCCAACCAGATCCAGCAGCGGCAAGACCATTTGCGGCATGTGGCCTACACCAGCATCCATGAAGGCCACTACTCCACCATCGACCACGTGCTGGTATCGGAAGAATTCAATCCGGCCTCGCCGCGCGCCATCGGCGAAGTGCTGGATGTCAGCTACTTCAACGACCACTTGCGCCAGGAGCGTCCCGAAGTTTCCGACCACGGCCAGGTGCTGGTGCGGCTGCGGCTGCGCTAGGCGGTCACAGTTTGTGACCACCACTTTTTCTAACCGGGGTCAGCGGCGCTTGCCAGATGGCCCTGGTATTGGTCGCAGCCAAGCTCGCGCAAGAGCTGGAGCTGGGCTTCTGTTTCGACGCCCTCGGCAATAACGGTCATGTCCAGGCTACGCGCCATGGCGATGATGGTGCGAATGGCGGTGGCGTCGGTACCCCGCTCGAAGAAGGATTGGGCGATCTTGAGCTTGTCGATCGGGCTGTCCTTCAACTGTCCCAGCCGCGAGTAGCCGGTGCCGAAGTCGTCGATCGACAGCCGGACTCCAAGGCCGCGCAATTTCCCCAGTATGGTTTCAGTCTGCGTGCCGCCTTGCATCAGCATCGCCTCAGTGAGCTGCAGTTCCAGCAGGCGCGGCGGCAATCCGGCCGAGCGCAAGGCCTTTGCTACGCAATCGAGCAAGTCTTTATGCACAAACTGCACCGGCGCCAGGTTGACCGACACCACCAGCTCGCGGCTCTCATCCTGCCAGCCGCGTGCTTGGCGGCAGGCCTCCTGCAGCACCCAATTGCCGACGGCCACCATCAAGCCCGCCTCCGTGGCGACATCGATAAAGCGCTCCGGCAGCAGCACACCCAGCTCGGGATGGCGCCAGCGCAGCAGCGCCTCCATTCCCACCACCGCGCCGCTGGGGATATCGACCTCGGGCTCAAACACCAGCTCAAACTGCAGCTCGGCCAATGCGCGCCGCAAGCCCTGCTCCAGCCCCGAGCGCTCGACGATGCGCGCATTCATCTCGCCGCTGAAAAAGCGGTAGCCGTTGCGGCCCTCCTGCTTGGCGTGGTACATGGCGATGTCGGCATTCTTGAGCAGGGTGTCAATCTCCTCGCCATCGGCCGGGAACATGGCGATCCCGATTGAGCCGGAAATATGGGCAATGTGTTCGCCGAACACGAACTCCTGCTCCAGCGCGCGTAGCACAGAGTCCGCGGCATGCGCAGCTCCCTGCGCACCCGCCACATCCGACAGCACGATGATGAATTCATCGCCGCCCTGCCGGCTCACCGTATCGGCCTCGCGCACGCAATGCACCAGCCGGCTGGCGACTTCCTTCAGCAGGCGGTCGCCCACGGAATGCCCCAGCGTGTCGTTGACCACCTTGAACCGGTCCAGGTCAACGAACAGCACCGCCAGCAAAGCCTGGTTGCGGCGCGCCGCCGCCAGCGCCAGGCGCAAACGGTCCAGCAGCAGCACCCTGTTAGGCAAGTCGGTCAGGAAGTCGTGTTCGGCCAGGTGGCGTGTATGTTCTTCGGATTTCTTGCGCTCGGTGATATCGGTCACGATGCCCATATAGTTGCTGACGCGGCCTGCACTGTCGCGTATCGAACTGATACTGGTCCAGCACGGGAATAGCCCGCCGTCGTGCCGCCGCCCCCACAACTCGCCTTCCCAGTGGTCGCCGGCCTCGACCTGCGCCCACACTTCGCGATAGAACGATTCGTCGTGCACACCAGAGCGGAACAGGCTGACCGGCTTGCCCAGCATGTCCTGCGGCCCGAATCCGGTAATCACGGTAAAGGCGCGGTTAAGGGCAATCACGCGCCGGCTGCGGTCGGTCAGCACGATGGCATCCCGGCTGTTCTCGAAAACCTGGGCCGCCAGGTGCAGCTTGCGCTCGGCCCGCTTGCGCTCAGAGATATCGCGCACTACCGCGTAATACAGCTTGCTGCCATCAAGGGAAAGCGCGGTCAGCAGTACTTCGGCCCAGAACAGTCCGCCTTCGCAATCGACATAGTGCCACTCACCGTGTGCGTTGCCCGCATGTCGCGCCTCGGCAGCCATGCTCTCCTCGGCCTCGGCCGACAGCACGCCGGACGGCTGCTGCATCGGCGAAAACTCATGCAGGCCGCGCCCGACCAGCCGCTCGGCCCCGTCGCACTTGAACAGGCTGACCGCCGCCGGGTTGGCTTCTTCCACCACGCCGTCGCGTAGCAGCAGGATGGCGTCGCTGGAGCGCTCGAACAAATGGTGGAAATTTTCGCCTGCCGCCTGCAAGGCATCGAAATCGCGGTGCCGCTGCGTGATGTCGACTTCCATGCAAAAGATCTGCGCCAGTTGCCCCTCATGCCAGACCGGGATATGGGTCGAATACAACCAGAGCTCGCGGCCGTCGCCAGTACGCACCTGCCAGTCGCCGGCCGGGCTGGAGTGGCCGTTGCGCCATATTTCTTCCAGCAGCGCATCGTGTTCCGCCTGCCGTGCACCATGCGAACGTAACTCAGCCATACGCTTGCCGACCGCCTCGCAGGCTTCGATGCCCAGCATGTCGGCACAGGCCTGGTTACAGAATTGCACTACGCCATCACGGCCGAAGCTGCATACCGCCATCAATGGCGTCAGCTCGAGCGCGGCCACCATGCGTGCGATCAGGTCGAGCGCGGCATGCGCAGGCGTGGCGGGCGCGGCAGGCGAAGGAGTACTCATAGCTCCATTGTTGCCACGTTGTGCGGCGCCCGTTTGCGATCCATCAAAGGTGCGGCTCCTCCCTCACTTTTTGCATTTCAGGTCGCCGATTTTGCGCTTTATCGCATTCCCGTGGCCGCTGGACTTGTTAAAACCTACAGTGACACCATCGCAACCCGCGCCAGCGGACAATTTTGACGAAGAGATAATAATGAGCCCACAACCCGTGCACCTGAAGTCCCCCAAACGCTGGCGCCTTCCCCTGATCGGCCTGCTTGTGCTGGGCCTGGCGGGTGGCGGCTGGACCGTCATGAAATCGCAGGCCAAGCCGGCCGGGGACCCCAAGGCCGGGGCCGCCAAACCGGCGCCCGTCCTCGAACTGGCCGGCGCCGACGTTGCCGCCATTGATGCGCGGCCCTTGTCGGTCGGCCTTCCACTGTCGGGTTCGCTAATCCCGGTCAACCAGGCCACCATCAAGTCGAAAGTATCGGGGCAGGTACAGGAAGCTGCGCTGCGCGAAGGCGTATCCGTGCAGGAAGGCCAGGTGCTGGCCCGCCTCGACCAGGCCGACCTGAAAGCGCGGCTGGCCCAGCAGCAAGCCATGCTGGAAGAAGCCCAGGCCAAGCTGTCCATGGCCCAGAAAAACGAATACAACGCAAAAGCGCTGCTGTCGCAAAAATTCATCTCGCAGACCAGCTTCGATACCACCGCCAATGCCGTCGAGCTGGCGCATGCCAACGTCAAATCCGCTTCCGCCGTGGTCGAGCTGGCCCGCATCGCGCTGAACGACAGCGTGATCCGCGCCCCGATCAGCGGCATCATCGCCAAACGTCATGTTCAGGCGGGCGATAAAGTCGCGCCTGACATGCCTGTCTACACCATCGTCGGCCTGCAAGAACTGACGCTGGAGGCGCAAGTGCCCACCACCGATATCCCGCGCGTCAAGATCGGCCAGGAAGTCAGCTTCCGCGTCGACGGTTTCGCCAAACGCGAATTCAGCGGCAAAGTGGCGCGCATCAACCCGACCACCGAGGCCGGCTCGCGCGCGATGCTGGTGTATATCTCGGTGCCGAATGCCGACAGCGTACTGCGCGGCGGCATGTTCGCCAAAGGGAATATCACCACCGAACGCACCAAGGAAGCGCCGATGGTGCCGCTGGCAGCACTGCGCGAGGAAGCAGGCAAGCAGGTGGTCTACCTGGTATCGAACGGTATCGTCGTGTCGCAGCCGGTCAGCCTTGGCCTGCGCAGCGAAGATGTGGGGCTGGCCGAAGTTACGGCAGGCCTGGACAAGGGCGCCAACGTCATCATCTCCAAGCTGGAGGGCGTGAAGCCGGGTGCGAAGGTGAAACTGGCGACGCCGGTAAGCACTCCCGCTGCCAAGCCGGCCATGCTGGCTGCGGCCAAAGGCTAAGGGGCGCCGCCATGTGGATCACTAAAATCTCGATCCGCCAGCCGGTCTTTGCCACCATGGTGATGGTGGCGCTGATGGTGCTTGGCATTTTTTCTTACAAGGGCCTCGGCGTGGAATCCATGCCGAACGTCTCCTTCCCGTTCGCGGCGATTGAGGTCGTGTACCCGGGCGCCTCGCCGGAGGCGGTGGAGAACGACATCACCCGCCCCATCGAGGACATCGTCAACACCGTGTCCGGCGTCAAGACCATTCGCGCCAACTCGTGGGAAGGCAAGGCTGGCGTGTACGTCGAATTCGAACTGTCCACCAATATGGACAAGGCGATGCAGGACATGCGCGACAAGATTGCGCTGGTGCGCCCGAAATTCCCGCGCGAAGCGAAGGAACCCTTCATTGCCCGCGCTGAAGGCGAGAACGACCAGCCGATTGTCAGCCTGTCCTTCACCTCGGACAAGCGCAGCCTGCGCGAACTGTCCACCATGACCGACCAGATCCTGGCCAAGCGCTTCCAGGGCGTGCCGGGCGTGGGCCAGGTGCGCGTGTTCGGCACCACCAAGCGCCAGATGCTGGTCAGCCTGCGCCCTGCCGACATGCGTGCGCAAGGCGTGGGCGTGGACGAAGTGATGCGCGCCATCCAGAACACCAATGCCAACCTGCCGGCCGGCCGCCTGACTGCCGACGTCACCGAAACCCTGGTGCGGGTCGAAGGCAAGCTGAAAGAAGCGGCGGAGTTCAACAAGATCATCGTGGCGCGCCGCGCCAACGGCCCGGTCTACCTGGACCAGGTAGCCGACGTGATCGACGGCGAAGCGGAAGAACAATCGATCTCGCGCGTCAACGGCAAGCGTGCCGTTTCGCTGGATATCACCAAGGTGCAGGACGCCAACGTGGTGGAAGTCGGCAACGGCATCCTGAAAGTGGCGGAAAACCTGCGCAAGACCCTGCCGGAAGATATCAAGATCAAGATCATGGATTCGCAGTCCGAGCGCGTGCAGGCGCAATTGGATAATGTGAAACGCACCATCATCGAAGGCGCGATCCTGACCATGGTGATCGTGTTCTTCTTCCTGCACTCCTGGCGCTCCACCATCATCACCGGCCTGACCTTGCCGATCTCGGTGCTGGCCTCCTTCATCGCCATGAAAGCTTTCGGCTTCACGCTGAACTTCCTGACGCTGATGGCGCTGTCGCTGTGCATCGGCCTGCTGATCGACGATGCCATCGTGGTGCGTGAAAACATCGTGCGCCACCTCGGTTTCGGCAAGCACCACCGCAAGGCGGCGGAAGACGGCACCAACGAAATCGGCATCGCCGTGATGGCGACCACCTTTGCGATCGTCGCCGTGTTCGTGCCGGTGGCCTTCATGGAAGGCATCATCGGCCGCTTCTTCCTGCAATTCGGCGTGACTGTGACCGTGGCCGTGCTGGTGTCGCTGTTCGTATCCTTCACGCTGGACCCGATGCTGTCGTCGGTATGGCATGACCCGGTCAAGGACCGCTTCAAATACCTGCCGTGGCTGGGCCGCATCATGGAAAAGGTCGAACACGGCGTGGAAAAGGTGCACAAGCTGTATGGCAAAGTGCTGGCCCTCGCGCTGAAATGGCGCAAGCTGACGCTCGCCACCGCGCTTGGCCTGTTCGTGGGCAGCCTGATGCTGGTGCCGATGATCGGCGGCGAAATGTTCCCCGAAACCGACCAGGGCCAGATTTTCCTGCAGTTCAAGGTGCCGGTGGGCTCCAGCCTGGAATACAACGACGCCAAGGTGAAGCAGGTGGAAGCGGCGCTCAAGGAATTCCCCGAGATCGACGCAGTGCTGGCCAACGTCGGCGACCAGGGCGGCCGCCACATGTCCTTCATGCGCGTGAAGCTGAGCGATGCCAAAACCACGCATCGCCAGTCGCAGCAAAAACTGGAAGGAGCGATCCGTAAAAGGCTGGAAAGCATTCCCGGCATCACCATGTCGGTCGGCCAGAAACCGATCTTCATCGCCATCCTTGGTACCGACGAAGCCAAGCTGGAGCAGACCGCGCAGACCCTGATGGCCAAGATGCGCAAGATCAAAGGCATCGCCGACCTGGAATACAGCCAGGAAGGCGCCAACCCTTCCACGCTGATCAAGATCAACAACGAACTGGCCAGCGACCTCGGGCTGAACGTGCAGCAGATCGGCAGCGCCATGCGTCCCTTCGTGGCAGGCGATACGGCCAGCTACTGGCTGGCGGCCGATGGCCAGAACTATGAAGTCAATGTGCAGCTGCCGAAGTCCGGCCGCCAGCGCATCGCCGACCTGGCCGACCTTTCGCTCACCTCCAGCAAGACCGGCCCGGACGGCAATCCGCTGATGGTGCCGCTGCGCCAGGTAGTGGACTTCGTGCCCGGCTTCAGCCCGCAAGTGCTGAAACGCCAGGCCCTGCAGCGCCGCGTGGCGGTCTACGCCGGCACCGAAGGCCGCCCGGCCGGCGACGTCGATGCCGACGTCAAGAAGGCGATGGACTCGATGACGCTGCCCGACGGCGTACGCTTCGACGTGGCCGGCAATGCACAGCAGATGGCCGAAACCATGAATGGCGCCATGACGGCGCTGGGCATTGCAGTGGTGTTCATTTATATCGTGCTGGCCTCGCAGTTCGGCAGCTTCCTGCAGCCGATTGCGATCATGGTATCGCTGCCGATGTCGCTGATCGGCGTGCTGGTGGCGCTGCTGGCGACCGGCTCCACGCTCAACGTGTTCTCCGTGATCGGCGTGATCATGCTGATGGGGCTGGTAACCAAGAACGCGATCCTGCTGGTGGACTTCACCAACCACGGCCAGCGCGACGGCATGAGCCAGTTCGACGCCATCATGGCAGCCGGCCAGGTTCGCCTGCGCCCTATCCTGATGACGACCCTGGCCATGATCTTCGGCATGCTGCCGATGGCGATTGGACTCGGCGAAGGCGGGGAAACGCAGGCGCCGATGGGCCGTGCAGTGATAGGCGGCGTGATCACCTCCACCCTGCTGACCCTGGTGGTAGTACCAGTGGCCTACACCTACCTCGACAGCTTCGGCAAGCGCGCCAAGCGCTGGCTGCGCCGCGGCCACCACGACGACGACGCGGCTGAAAAGCCGGATGTCGCCGAAGCCGCGTAAACAGTTTCCGCCTGAACAGTCCTTGCCTCAGCGGGGACGTGACGGCGACCCAAACGGAAGAGCCCGTGTCCCACTTGGGGACTCGGCGTCCCCGTGATGACCACAAGGTGTGATACGGGCTCGGCTATTCTGGACTGGTGGTGTCGGTTTCTTCGTTCTCGTAGCCGGCTTCGTCGGCATCCTGCTCGTCGCCGGGCCGATTCTTGGATGCAAGCTTTTTCTGTGCTTTTTCTTCGGCCTTGCGTTTCTTCTCCAGCTCGCGCTGGCGTTTCTCGAATGCGAAATTCGTCTTTGCCATGGAAATACCTCCTGAAAGCCTACATTAGGCCGATTGACTGCGCTGCGCAAACGAAATTATCCGCGCGGATGATGTAGCGCATGAATCTGCTTCAAACGCTCGCGGGCAACGTGCGTATAGATCTGTGTGGTGGAAATGTCGGAGTGGCCTAAAAGCAACTGCACGACGCGCAGGTCGGCGCCATGGTTCAGCAAATGGGTGGCGAACGCATGGCGCAGCGTGTGCGGCGACAAGGGCGCGCTAATGCCGGCCTTGCAAGCATGCTTTTTTACTACCACCCAGAACATCTGCCGCGTCATCGGTCCACCACGGCCGGTAATGAAGAGTGCATCGTCCTGCTGGCCATCGAGGATCACGCCGCGCGCTTCGCGCAGGTAGCGCTCGATCCACAGGCGCGCCTGCTCGCCAAACGGTACCAGGCGGGTCTTGGCGCCCTTGCCGGTAATGCGCAGCACGCCATCGTTCATGCTCAGCTCCAGCGTCTTCAGGGCGACCAGTTCCGATACCCGCAGGCCGCTGGCATACATCAGTTCCAGCATGGTGCGGTCGCGGATGCCGAGCGGCGTACGCAGGTCGGGCGCGGCCAGCAGCGCCTCGACCTGCCCTTCGCTCAGGGTATGGACGAAACGCAGCGGCTGCTTGGCCGAAGCCATGCGCAGGCAGGGGTCTTCTGCGATATGGCGCTGGCGCAGCGCGAGCTGGTAGAAGCGCTTCAGTGCCGACAGGCGACGGTTGGCCGAGCTGGCCTTGGTGTCTTCATGGCGTGCCGCGAAATAGGCTTGCAGGTCGGCTGTGCCGGCTGCGTGCAGGCTGCCAACCGAAGGGCGCGCCGTCTCCAGCCATCGGGCAAAGGCAGTCAGGTCGCGCCGGTAGGCATCGAGGGAGTTCTTGGACAGCCCGTCCTCCAGCCACAGGCTGTCGCAGAACTCGTCGATCAGAGCAAGGTTGCCTGCTGCCATTGATACTCTTGATGTCCTTCGTGGGCCAGCAGCCAGCGTTTTACGCCAAGGGTGAAGCCGTTCTGGTCGTCGCTGCCGGCAAAGCCGCCCAGGCTGTTGGCGCCCATCACGCGGTGGCAAGGCACCAGCGGCGGGAAGGGATTGCTGCGGCAGGCCTGGCCCACAGCGCGCGCCACGGAATCGAGGTGCTTGGCCAGTTCGCCGTAGGTGCGCACCTGGCCGCGCGGGATCTCGCGCAGCGATTGCCACACGCGGCGCTGGAATTCGCTGCCGCGCATTGCCAGCGGCAAGTCGAAAACATAGTCGGCATCGTCGCAATAGGCCAGCAGCTGCTGCACGGCTTTTTCAGCCAGGGCATTGCTTGGCGCCTGTTCCGGCGTGCCACCGGGCAGGTAGAACATTTCCGTCACGACCGCGCCGGCCGTGCCGACGCCCATGGCGCCGAACGGGAGATGGACGATGGCGCTGAAATCCCTGCCAGCTTGTTGTTTTTCGGTCACGCTTACTCCAATAAAACTGTGGCAATCATGCTACACCAGCGCGCCAGGATAGGGCAAAAAAAAACGCACCCTCAGGTGCGTCTTGAATCTTTTTTATCGCCACCCCGGCCATCTAACCCCGCTTGTGGCGGCGGCCAACAGCATACTGTCAGGCAGCGTGTCTCCTCAATGTATCCACGGGCTGGCCGCGTGTCTTCTTCTACACTCCCCACTAAATCCTGTGCCCTTAACCATCATGGTGCAAGTCGCACCGTTCGGGGGCGTCGCAATATTAACCGATCTTTTTCCGAATATCGTTATTTATTTTGAGCAACTTGACAGGATTTCACTTTGCTGTTTCGCGGTTGATGGACTGGATCAGGTCCTTGCCGATGCGCTCTTCCATCTGCTTTTGCACCGGCAGCAGGGCGTTGCGCCACCAGGCCTGTTCCTGCGCGCTCAGGTTGTAGATCTGGGTCTTGCCGGACTTGCGGATCGCTTCCAGCGCCATATCGTTGTCGCGCTGGGCGATGGCTTTTTCGTAAGTGGTGGCTTCCTTCATCGCGCCTTCCAGCTTGCCGCGTATATCCGACGGCAAGCCATCCCAGAACTTCTTGTTGACGATCACCGCATAGCCCAGGTAGCCGTGGTTGGAAATGGTCAAGTGCTTCTGCACCTCATGCATCTTTTGCGTGTACATATTCGACGGCGGGTTCTCGGTGCCGTCCACCACGCCGGTCTGCAGCGCCATATAGGCTTCGGAGAAGGCCAGCGATTGCGGAACCGCACCCAGCGCGCGCATCTGGATGTCCAGCACCTTGGAAGACTGGATGCGCAGCTTCAGGCCCTTGAAGTCGGCCGGCACGCGCAGCTGGCGGTTGGCCGACATGACCTTGAAGCCGTTGTCCCAGTACGCCAGGCCGGTAATGCCCTTGGTCTCGAGTTTCTTCAGCAGCGACTTGCCGATCGGGCCTTCGGTCACGTTATACAGCGCGGTCTTGTTGGGGAAGATGTAGGGCAGGTCGAAGACCTCGAATTCCTTCACGCCCAGGGGACTGAACTTGGCCAGCGAGGGCGCCAGCATCTGCACCGCCCCCAGTTGCAGCGCTTCCAGTTCTTCCTTGTCCTTATACAGTTGGCTGTTCGGGTAAACCTGGACCCTGACGCGGCCACCGGTGGCTTTTTCCGCGAGCTGTTTGAAGCGCTCCGCAGCCTGTCCCTTGGGCGTGTCCGGCGCGACAACGTGGCTGAATTTGATGACGATGGGTGCCTGCGCGAACGCTTGCGACGTGACGAGTGCGGCCGCGCCGAAGGCGGCCAGGAGGGACTTCAGATGCATAAGGTCTCCCGGCGATTTTGGTGCATTATTATTCTCACTTTATATTGTGTTCAGCGGAATGGTGGCACACAACTGTGGAAACCCACAATACAAGCAGCAACTGGATTCGATACTCTCGGCGCATGTTCAAACGCATATCACTGCCCTTTTCCATACGCTGGCTGCTGCCGGTGGTACTGGTGCTGCTGTTCGTCGCCATCGTGTTCTGGCTGCCCTGGCAGGCGCGCCAGCTTGAAAGCAATGAGCGGCAGGAGCAGTTGATCGCCGATACGCTGTGGGTTGAACAGTCGATCCGCTTCCAGCTCGGGCGCCATGAAGAGAGCTTGCGCGGCCTGGCCAATGAAATTGCCACCGGCCACCCGGCACCAGCCGACGTACAGCAGCGCATGGGCCGCATGCTGAAAAATGGCGCCGAACTGAAAAGCGTGATCCAGGTCGACCCCGAGGGCCGCGTTGTGGTGGCGAGCGAAGGGGCGGCGGCCAGCACAAGCGGCAGCGCCACGCTCGGCCCGGCTTCGCTGGCAGCGCAGGACCACGCCCGCCGCACGCACACGCCGGTCTACGCCGAGCCGGAACCGATCGGCGCAGACGCCCAGCCTGGCGCGCTGAAAATGGACCTGCTGTTCCCGATCTACCGCGGCGACAAGTGGCTGGGCAGCCTGGTGGCGACCTTCCAGCTCAGTAGCCTGCTCGATGAAATGGTGCCGTGGTGGTTCGCCCAGGACAACCAGATTTCACTGCTCGACCGCGACGACAAGGTACTGGCGCGCCGCAGTTCGGCCGGCCCCGGCCACGGCGTCTACACCCACAAACGCGCGCTCGACCTGCCCGGTGCCACCATCATCCTGATGACGGATAGCGTAAAGAGCGAGCCGAAGCTGCTGCCCAACCTGCTGGTCGGCTCCGTCATCGCCCTTTCGCTGGCCCTGTTATGGAGCTTGTTCGCACTATGGGGCCACATCTCGCGCCGCCTGGCTGCGGAAGGCGAACTGCGGCAGCAAATGAGCTTCCGCACCGCGATGGAAAACTCCCTGGTAACCGGCCTGCGCGCGCGCGACCTGGAGGGCCGCATCACCTACGTCAACCCCGCCTTCTGCCAGATGGTGGGATACCCGGCCGAAGAATTGATCGGCCGCCTGCCACCCATGCCTTACTGGGCGCCGGACGTCATGGAGGAGTACCAGCACCGCCTGGCCAGTGTTCTGGCCGGCTCTGTCACGCCGGAATTTGAGACCCTGTTCCAGCGTCCGGACGGCACCCGCATCCCGGTTCTGGTGTTCGAAGCGCCGCTGGTGGACAAGGAGGGCCGTCACACCGGCTTCATGGGCTCGATCCTCGACATCTCCGACCGCAAGCGCATGGAAGACCTGAACCGCCAGCACCAGGAAAAGCTGCAGGCCAGTGCCCGCCTGGCCACCATGGGCGAAATCGCTTCCATGCTGGCGCATGAACTGAACCAGCCGCTGGCCGCCATTTCAAGCTATACCACGGGCGCCCTGAATATCCTTGCACGCGGCGGCGAATCGGCCATGCTGAAGCCGGCGCTGGAACAGGCCGGCGCCCAGGCCCAGCGCGCCGGCCAGATCATCCGCAGCGTGCACGAATTCGTGAAGAACCGCGAATCGGAGCGCCAGGACGTGGCGCTGCAATCCATGCTCGACGCCATCCTGGTGCTGATCGAGCTGCAGGCGCGCCAGCACCACGTTTCGCTGCAAATCGAGATACCGGAATCGCTGCCGCTGGTGCGCGCCGACCGCATGCTGATTGAACAGGTGCTGCTGAACCTGACGCGCAACGGCATCGAGGCCATGGCCGACGTGCAGCCGCTGAAACGCGTGCTGCGCGTGGTGGCCGCGAACGATCCGCAGGCGGGCATGGTGGTGGTGCAGGTCATCGACCATGGCCACGGCATTCCGCAGGACGTGGCCGAGCGCCTGTTCTCGCCCTTCTTTTCGACCAAGGCGGAAGGCATGGGCATGGGCCTCAACATTTGCCGCACCGCGATCGAGTTCCACGGCGGCACATTGACCCACCGCGGCAACCCGCAAGGCGGTACCATATTCACTTTTACGCTGCCGGTCGCTGGCGGCGCCCAATAGAGTAAGTTCGGGAGACCCAGAATGCTACATATCGTTGACGATGAAGCCGTGGTACGCGATGCCCTGTCGTGGCTTGCTTCCTCGCGCGGCATCGCAGCAACCACTTACGAAAGCGCGGCTGCCTTCCTGGCCTTTGCGCAGGGCGGTGCTTTCGATGCGGAAGGAGACTGCGTGCTGCTCGACGTGCGCATGCCCGAAATCAGCGGCGTGGCGGCCTTCGACCAGTTGGCGGCGCGCGGGCTGACGGCGCGCCTGCCCGTCATCTTCCTGACCGGCCACGGCGACGTGCCGATGGCGGTCGACACGCTCAAGCGCGGCGCTTTCGACTTCTTCGAAAAGCCCTTCAATGACAACCAGTTGATGGACCGCGTGCAGGAAGGCCTGGCAGCCTCGCGCCTGGCCAGCGGCAAGGCTGCCGTACAGGCGCGCCTGGCCACGCTTTCGGGCCGCGAGCGGGAAGTGCTGGACCTGATCCTGGCCGGCAAGATGAACAAGGTGGTGGCCGATGAACTGGGCATCTCGATGCGTACCGTTGAAGTGCACCGCGCCCACATCTTCGACAAGATGCAGGTGAAGACCGCAGTCGAACTGGCCGGACTGCTGAAGTGAACTAAAAAATAATACATAAGCACTTATATATCGTGCTAGGATGGGTCCATGAAACAAGGACTCGGAACCCAGTTGCGCCATCTCATCGAACTGCTGGACGGCGCCGTGCAGCGCTCATATGTTGACGCCGGCCTCGATTACCGGCCGCGTTACACGCCCGTGATGCGCGCACTGGCCGGCGGCCAGCCATGCACCGTCAGCCAGGTAGCGGAAAGCGCCGGCATCACCCAGCCCGCTGCCACGCAGACCGTGGCCCTGATGCTGAAAGAAGGCTGGCTGGTGGCGCAGTCCAGCCCCACCGACGCGCGCCAGAAGCTGCTGCGCCTCAGCCCCCAGGGCGAACGCCTGCTGCCCGAGCTGCAGGCCTGCTGGCGCGCCACTTCTGCAGCGGCCAGTTCGCTTGATGCCGATCTGCCCTATCCCCTTGCCGAGACGCTGGCCCACGCGATCGCCGCACTGGAGCAGCAATCTTTTGACGAACGCATCCGCAAAGCAAAGGAGTAGAACGATGCAACAAACCATCCCTTCCCCGCTGCCCCAATCCTTGCCTTTGCGCAGCCGCCTGGCCCGCAATCCCGTGGTGCGCATCCTCGCCGGCATCGCTTGCGTCGCCGTGCCCTTGATCGTAACCATGATGCTGGTGCAGAACCTGGTGCCAAAAGAATTGCGCATCGCCTGGCATCACCTGCTCGCCGCGGCGCTGTGCCTGGCCGGATACCGCTTCTATGTACGCCGCTTCGAGCAGCGAGACGCCATCGAATCCGCACTGCCCGGCGCAGCGCCCGGCCTGCTGCGCGGCCTCGGCATCGGCGCCGTTTTGAGCCTTGCTGTTGCCGGCGTGCTGGCGGCGGCCGGCGCGCTGGAAATCACCGGCAGCACACACCCGGGCGCAGCCCTCAAGCCCTTGTCCGAGCAAGCCATGGTGGCGATCATGGAAGAACTGCTGTTCCGCGCGGTGCTGTTCCGCATTGTCGAGGCGCGCTGGGGCACCCTGGCGTCGCTGCTGGTGAACGTGCTGCTGTTTGCGCTGGCCCACCTGCCCAACGAACACATTACCGCGCTGGCGGTGCTCAACACCGGCGTCGCCGGGCTCGCCCTGTGCGCCGCGTGGATGCTGACACGCAGCCTGTGGCTGCCGGTCGGCGTGCATTTCGCGTGGAATTACCTGTACGACGGGGTGCTGGGCATTCCGGTCTCCGGCCATGCGGCGCGCGGCTGGCTGCAGGTACAGATGGCCGGCCCCGAATGGCTCAGCGGCGGCGCCTACGGCGTGGAAGGTTCGCTGGTCACGTTTCTTGCCTGGGGCGCAGCGGCGGCCTTGATGCTGCGCTGGCGCATCAAGCGCCCATGACCGCCTGGTTGCGGCCACCCTGCTTGGCGCGCTACAGCGCCTCGTCGGCACGCCGCACCCACTGTTCATAGCTCGCTTCATGCCTGTCGCTGACGGCGACGCCAAGGCTGACGTGGCAGCGGAACAGCCGGTTGTCGTGATTGATCTCGCAACCCGCCACGCGCTCGCGCAGGCGTTCGGCAAAGACGAACGCCCCTTCGCGCCCGGTTTCCGGCAGCACGATCAGGAATTCCTCGCCGCCACAGCGCGCCCCCACGTCAACTTCCCGCATCACCGAGCGGATGCACGCCGCCAGCATGCGCAGCGCGGCGTCGCCGCCCGGGTGGCCGTATTTGTCGTTGACCTGCTTGAAATGGTCGATATCGAGCAGCACCAGGGATGAAGCGTGGCCGGAGCGGCGCGCGCGGCGGCATTCCGCGTCGAGGTGGCGGTCGGCGGCCCGGCGGTTCAGCAGGCCGGTCAGCCCATCCGTGGTGGCCAGGCGCTCCAGGTCGATGTTCATGCGCTGCATTTCGCCCAACAGGCCATCGGTCGAATCCTGCCAATGCGAAAACACCTGGTAGCCGAAGAAGGCGATGAAAACGATGATTGCCGCGAACACCCAGTAGAAAATCCACACCGTCTGGCGGAAAACTTCCGGCGCATGGTCGGCATCAGTCCTGCCAGACCGGCAATTGGGCCCCGGGCGCAATGTGGTTGGTATAGCTCCAGATCAGGGCTCCGGACGAGTCGAAAATGCTGGCTACAAAACAAAGCTGGACATAGAACAGCAGCGATGTCAGTTGGCGCAAGTCGCGCCGCATCACCATGGCGCGGTAGCCGATCGCCAGGATGCTGAATCCGAGCGGATTGGCGCAGGCAAACAGCAGCGCCCAATGCAGCGGCATGCCGGCATACAGCGCCAGCACCAGGGTCGAACAGCAGGCGGGAATCGCGCCCCACCACCAGCCCAGGGCAAGGGTCAGGAGCAGGCCTCGGTGCCGGCCTGTTGGTGCTGAAGAACGGCCCATTTCACGTGTTCGCGCACCAGTTCCGACGGGTGCGCGCAGCGCGCCTGCAACGCAGCGAGGATCGCCGGATCGCCCTTGGCACCCATGCGTGCCGCGTTACCCAGGCCGACCGCAAGATTGCGCAGCCAGCGCTCATGGCCGATACGGCGGATCGGGCTGCCCTCCATGCGGCGGTTGAATTCCTCTTCGGTCCACGCGAACAGCTCGATCATGCCGGCGCTGCCCAGGGCATGGCGCTCGTCGAAGTCCGGCAGTGTGGCGCGCTGGGCGAACTTGTTCCAGGGGCAGACGGTCTGGCAATCGTCGCAGCCGTAGACGCGGTTGCCCAGCAAGGGCCGCAGTTCTTCCGGGATGGCGCCTTTGTGTTCGATGGTCAGGTAGGAGATGCAGCGCCGCGCATCCAGCTTGCCCGGCCCGAGAATGGCCTGGGTCGGGCAGATGTCGATGCAGGCCGTGCACTGGCCGCAGTGCGCGCCGGTCGGCTCATCCACCGGCAGCGGCAGGTCGACCAGGATCTCGCCCATGAAGAACATGGAGCCCGCGCTGCGGTTGATCAACAAGGTATGCTTGCCGCGCCAGCCCAGGCCCGACTTTTCCGCCAGCGGCAGCTCCATTACGGGCGCCGAGTCGGTGAACACGCGATAACCGAACTCCCCGACCGCCGCGCTGACCTTGTCGGCCAGCTGCTGCAGCCGCGCGCGCAGCACCTTATGATAATCGCGGCCGCGGGCATACACCGAGATCACGGCTTGCGCAGGATCGGCCAGGCGCGCCGTTTCGCGCTCGCGCCAGCCTTCGTCGGCCGCACCGGGCAGGTAATTCATGCGCGCCGTGATCACCCGCACCGTGCCCGGCACCAGTTCCGCCGGACGCGCGCGTTTCATGCCGTGGCTTGCCATATAGTCCATATCGCCGTGCATGCCGGCATCCAGCCAGGCCTGCAGCCCCGCCTCGGCGGCGGACAGGTCGATATCGGCAATGCGCACCTCCGCGAAGCCGAGTTCCAGCCCCCATGCCTTGATGCGGCTGGCTAATTCGTCTAAATTGGCTTGGGAGAGTGACACGGCCTTACAATGCGGGGAAATCCAAACCATCATTTTATTCGATGCTGCACTTTAAATCCCATCTTCACGACGAAGCCGGTACCGCGGCGCTGGGCGCGGCGCTGTCGCGCGCCCTGCTGCCCGGCATGGCGATCTACCTGCACGGCGACCTGGGCGCCGGAAAAACCGCGCTGACGCGCGCGTTGCTGCATGCGGCAGGCCATGCGGGGCCGGTAAAAAGCCCGACATATACCCTGTCCGAACCCTACCGCGTGAAAGTCGACGGCAGGCTTGCCAATGTGGTGCATTTCGACCTGTACCGCATGGGCAGTCCCGAGGAATTCCTCGATGCCGGCTTCCGCGAAGAGTTCAATCGCGAGAACGTTTGCATCGTCGAATGGCCGGAGAAGGCCGATGGCGTGTTGCCGCCGCCCGATCTACATGTTTTCCTCTCTGTAGCCGGGGCCGGACGTGATGTAGAATTGCAGCCGTCCTCCGCTCTTGGTACGTCATGCCTGCAACGCCTCCAATTCGCTCCAAACCTGTAAGCCGCCGCACGGTGCTCAAGGCCGGCGGCACCCTGCTGCTGTCGGTGCTCGCCCCCATGTCGGCGCAAGCCGCGCAGATCCTCGCTGTGCGGGTGTGGCCGGCGGAGGATTACACGCGCGTCACCCTGGAAAACGACACCGACCTCAAGGTCAAGCACTTCCTGGTTCCGGACCCGGACCGGCTGGTGGTCGACATTGAAGGCCTGGTGCTGAATTCCACGCTGAAAAGCCTGGTCGCCAAGATCGAGTCGAACGACCCGTACATCAAGGAAGTACGCGTCGGCCAGAACCGCCCGAATGTGGTGCGGCTGGTGTTCGACCTGAAAGAAAAAGTCACGCCGCAGGTATTCACGCTGGAGCCGGTCGGCAATTACAAGCATCGCCTGATTTTCGACCTTTACCCGGTCAAGGCAACCGACCCGATCGCGGCGCTGATCGAAAAGGGCGAATGGTCGCAGGATGAGAAGGACGGCGCCACCGTCGCGCAACAGCCAGCCCCCGCGGGCCAGCCGGCAGCGCCCGGCCAGGCAGGCGGCGCAAGCAGCAGCACCCAAGGCGCGTCCAGCCAGGCCGGCGTAACTGCCTCCGCGCCGAGCACCGGCACCAGCGCGCCCGGCCAGTCGCCCGCAATCGCCGCCCAATCCGGCAAACCCGCTCCTGGCGAGCCGGAACCTGCGCCGGCACACCACAAGCCGGGCCAGAAACCCGGGCCGGAAAAAATGGTCCGCATGCTCACCATCGCCCTCGACCCCGGCCATGGCGGCGAGGACCCTGGCGCAATGGGCGCGCGCGGCAGCCGCGAAAAAGACATCGTGCTGGCAATCGCCAAGCGCCTGAAAGAGAAGATCGAAGACCACCCCAATATGCGCGTCATGCTCACGCGCGATGGCGACTACTTCGTCCCGCTCGGCAAGCGCGTGGAAAAGGCGCGCAAAGTCGACGCCGACCTGTTTGTCTCGATCCACGCCGACGCTTTCGTGAAGACCAGCGCGCGCGGCTCTTCCGTGTTCGTGCTGTCCGAAAAAGGTGCAACCTCGAGCGCTGCGCGCTGGCTGGCGGACAAGGAAAACCAGGCCGACCTGATCGGCGGCGCCAATGCCAAAGGCCACGACCCGCAACTGGCCAGCGTGCTGTTCGACCTCTCCACCACCGCCCAGATCAACGACAGCATGAAAGTCGGCAAGGCCGTGCTGGGCGAAATCGGCGGTATCAACAAGCTGCACAAAGGCTCGGTCGAACAGGCCGGTTTCGCCGTGCTGAAAGCCCCGGACATCCCGTCGATCCTGATCGAGACCGCCTTCATCTCCAACCCGGAAGAGGAAGCGCGCCTGCTGGACGACGAATACCAGGACAAGATCGCGGACGCCATCGTCAAAGGTATCCGCCGCTATTTCGCCAAGAACCCGCCGCTCTCGAAAAACCGGCTCACCTGAGGAAAGCGCATGAACGAAGTTCGCATCTCCACACCTGAAGGCGCCGAAGCCACGATTTCCCTGTTCGGCGCACACTTGATGTCGTGGAAGACTGCGGACGGCAAGGAACGCCTGTTCCTGAGCCAGCGTTCAGCGCTCGACGGCAGCGCAGCCGTGCGCGGCGGCGTGCCGGTCATCTTCCCCCAGTTCGCCACGCGCGGCGACGGCCTGCGCCATGGTTTCGCCCGCACCGCCACCTGGCGCATCGTCGAGCAGGCCAACGGCTGGGCCGAACTGGCGCTGGCGCAGGGCGACCTGCCGCGCAATCGTTTCCAGTCCTGGCCACACGCCTTTGAACTGCGCCTGCGTTTCGACCTGAAAGCCAACGCCCTGGAAATGCGCTATACCGTGCGCAACACAGGCCGGCAGGACTTCAGCTGGGCCGGCGCCCTGCACACTTATTTCGCAGTTACGGAATTCGAGAAAGCCACGCTGGACGGCATGCCGTTCAGCGGTGCCCTGGACGATATCCGCCCCGCCACGCCGCGGCTACGCCTCGACACCGGCGCCGGCACATTGCAGCTGGAGCAGCAAGGCTTCTCGGAATGGGTGGTGTGGAATCCAGGAATGGAAGGCGCGGCAGCCACCGCCGACATGGACGACGGCGATTACCGCCGCTTCGTCTGCATTGAACCTGCCCAGGTGGACAAGCAGGTGCTGCAGGCCGGCACCGAATGGACCGGCCTGCACACCATCAGTTTGATTCCTTGATCATACGGCCGGAGTTGGCCTGGATCGGACGTGCATTGAACGGATACAGGCGGCTGAACAGGGCCAGTTGCGCGGGCGAGGCCTGCACCGGCTCCTTCATCACCAGCCACAGTACGCCTTCAGTGCAAGGCGGCGTGGTCAGCGAACCCATAAACGTGTAGTAATCGCGGCGCTGCGGCAGCATGTCGTTCGGGTCCAGCACGATGCTCGGCATCGCCGTATCGCCCTTTTCCAGCGGCAGGTTGTTCCACACGGTCTGGATGGTCGCTTGCGGCTTGCCGCGCTCCAGCAGCAATGCCAGCACCGCCAGCCTGCCTTCCGGATCCTTGTGCACCAGGTGCACCACCATTTCGAAACCCTTGCCGTTGACGCGCTCCTCGGCCGGGCGATGGAAGTGGAACTGCTGCAGCTCGTATGTGCGGCCGGCCACGCTCAGGTAATTGCCCGGACCGACCATTACCTGCACGGTATGGCCGTTATCGGTCACATTGAAGCCGGAGGGGCGGTAATCGAAGGCGATCTGCTCCAGGTCCACCTTCATGCCGTCACGGATATCGATCGGCGACTGGCGGCTGCCGCTTGAGCATTTGGCCCAGTCTGAATTGATTTTGGACCAGTTGGCCGGGCCGGATTCGCCCTCATACGTCCAATGGGTGCCGTACACGCGCGGCGGCGGGGCCTTGGCAGCGACTTCCGCTGCGGCGGCCTTGACGGCTTTCTGCTTGCGCGCCTTTTCAGCAGAGGCAATGCGGGCAGCCTGGTTGGCGCGCATTTCGGCCAGGCGCTGGGCGATCTTCTCCGACAGTTCCGCTTCCGCGCGCGCTTCTTCCTCGCGCTGGGCGGCGGCAGACGCCGCCGGGTTCTTGCGCGCGGGCGGGACGTACTTCGGGCCACCGGCCGCAGTGGGCTCTTTTTCAATATTCGCCCTGTCGGCAGCTGCGGCAGCGGCCAGGTTGGGGCGAATATTCGGCACGCTTTTCGACGGCGGTACGACGGGATCGGCGGCGCCTGCTGTCCCGATGACAAGACAACAGGCCGACAGGGCGATCAAGTTACGCATGTTAAATCCGGAGGAGAGACTGTTACTCCGGTTAACGGTTGCGCTGCGGGAAAACTTGAGAGCGGCTTAACGCTTGAGCATACGACGGCCCAGTTTCCAGGCACCGCCCAGTGCCATCGGCACCACGGCCGCGCTGACGCCAACCAGCACGATGGCGCTCAGGTGGTCGCGCACCCATGGAGTGTTGCCGAAGACATAACCGGCCACGCACAGCGACACCACCCAGGCCACGGCCCCGACGACGTTAAACAGCTGGAAGCGGGCATGGGTCATGTCCGATACGCCGGCCACAAATGGCGCGAAAGTACGCACCACCGGCACGAAGCGCGCCAGGATGATGGTTTTGCCGCCATGCTTCTCGAAGAATTCGTGGGTGCGGTTCAGCGCATCCTTGTTGATCCAACGATAATCATGGGTAAACACGCGCTGGCCGATTGCTTCGCCAATCCAGTAGTTGGTCGTATTACCCAAAATTGCGGCAGTCGCCAACAGGAACATCAGCAGTCCGAGGTGCATCTGGCCGGTCGCGCAGAAGGCGCCGCCAATGAACAACAGCGTATCGCCGGGGAAGAAGAAAAGTACCACCAGGCCAGTCTCGCAAAAGACGATGGCAAACAGCAGTGCATAGACATACACGCCATATTGAGCAATCAAAGTACCCATTGCGCGGTCTACGTGGACCAGCATGTCCAGCAATTGAACGAAATCCATTTATTTAAAGTCCCAAAAGGTTGCGGCGGGAATGATACCAAACTGTCTATCTTACAGGCTAAAATTGCCCGGCATCTTAGAACCTGCTTAGAACCCCACAAAGGAGACATTAGTGAAGTCCACCATGCCCGTAGTCCTGGCGTTGGCCTTACCCCTGGCCGCCATGGCCGCGCCCACCAAGGAATTGCCGCCCAAGGCGACTGTCAGCGACATCGTCAAGGCAGCGCCGCAAGCCCACTGGCGTCCTCTGGACCCGGCCAACACCCTGTACATGGACCTGCCGGCCGGCCGCGTGATCATCGAACTGGCGCCGGCTTTTGCGCCCAATCACGCCGCCAATATCCGCACCATGGCCAAGGAAGGCTACTGGGACGGGCTGTGGATCTACCGCACCCAGGACAATTTCGTGGTGCAGTGGGGCGATCCGCGCGAAGACAAGCCAAAGGCGATCGGGACGGCCAAGGCCAGGCTGGAGCAGGAATTCACGGTGCCGATGAAGAACGACGCCCAGTTCACCCGCCTGCCGGACAAGGACGGCTATGCGCAGCAGGTGGGCCACTCCAACGGCTTCCCGTCCGCGCGCGACCCGAAAACCGGCCAGGCCTGGCTGGCGCACTGCTATGGCATGGTTGGCGTGGCGCGCGGCAATGAGTCCGACAGCGGCAACGGCGGCACCCTGTACACCGTGATCGGCAACTCGCCGCGCCACCTGGACCGCAATATCACTGTGGTGGGACGTATTGTCAGCGGCATGCCGCTGCTGTCCGTGCTGCCGCGCGGCCCGGCGCCGATGGGCATGTTCGAAAAAGAAGAACAGTGGGTGCCGATCAAGTCGGTCAAGCTGGCCGCCGAAGTACCCGAGGCTGAGCGGTCGAAGTTTGAAGTGATGCGCACCGAATCGGCCAGCTTCAACTCCGTGATCGAAGCGCAGCGCAACCGCGGCGGCCCGTGGACGAAATATGCAGCCGGCCACGTTGACCTGTGCAACGTCCCCATCCCGGTACGCGAAGTGAAATAAGGAAAATGTCCACTTCGGGGTCAGGAACGAATGTGGACATTATAATGTGGCAATGAACGCGCCAACCCCTCCCCGCCCGATCCGGGCCCTGCCAGACCAACTGATTTCCCAGATCGCCGCAGGCGAGGTTGTCGAACGGCCATCGGCAGTTGTCAAAGAACTCCTGGAAAACGCCCTGGACGCCGGCTCGACCCAGGTCACCGTGCGGCTGGAAGAAGGCGGCGTCAAACGCATTTGCATTACTGACAACGGCCGCGGTATCCCGCCCGACCAGATGCCGCTGGCACTGGCGCGCCACGCGACCTCGAAAATCGCTTCGCTGGACGACCTGGAGAACGTCGGCACCCTCGGTTTCCGCGGCGAAGCCCTGGCGTCGATCGCCTCGGTGGCGGCCGTCACCCTGACCTCGCGCACCGCCGACGGCGCCCATGCCTGGGAACTGGAAGGCTCGCACGAAGGTACGGTAGTCCCTTCGTCCGGCGCCCCGGGTACCACGATCGACGTGCGCGACCTGTATTTCAATACCCCCGCGCGCCGCAAATTCCTGAAATCCGAGCAGACCGAATACGGCCACTGCGCGGAAGTGGTGCGCCGCATCGCCCTGGCGCGCCCCGACGTATCGTTTACGCTGAGCCACAACGGCAAGACCGTCGACCACTGGATGGTCAGCGACATGGCCAAGCGCAGCGCGCAGATCCTGGGCAGCAATTTCGAAGAAGCGCGCCTGGCGCTGGACGAAGGCTCCGGCGTGCTGCGCATCCACGGCTTTGCCGGCCTGCCGACTGCCTCCAAGGGCCGCGCCGACAGCCAGTACTTCTACGTCAACGGCCGCTTCGTACGCGACAAGCTGCTGGTGCACGCCGTGCGCGCCGCGTATGAGGACGTGCTGCATGGCGACCGCTATCCATCCTACGTTCTGGCGCTCGACCTCGACCCGGCACTGGTCGACGTGAACGTGCACCCATCGAAGATCGAGGTTCGCTTCCGCGACGGCCGTGCGGTGCACCAGTTCGTGTTCCACGCCGTGCAGCGCGCGCTTGCCGCGACCTCGGCCACCTCGCACGGCAGCGTGCCTTCGCCGCTGCCGGCCGCCGACAACCTGCATGCATCGGGACCTGTTTGGCGCCCGCAGGAGCAGACCAGCTTCGGCTCGATCCTGAACCCCGAGTATCGCCCGACCTTCTCGCCATCGCCGTTCGGCAGCCCTGCCGCGGGCGGCGTCGCCCAGAGCGCGGAGCGCTACGGCGCCCTGTGGTCGAACGAGCCGCGCGACAACTTCGCTCTGGGCGCGACCGCAGCGGACGGCGGCGGCGGCTTCCGCGCCTCCTCCGAATATACGCTGCCGCAAGCCACGCCAATCACCGCTTCCTCGGCCCAGCTGGCCGGTGAAGAATTCCCGCTCGGCTTCGCATTGGCGCAACTGCATGGCATCTACATCCTGGCCCAGAACAGCAAAGGCCTGGTGCTGGTCGACATGCACGCCGCGCACGAGCGCATCCTGTACGAACAGTTGAAGAATGCGCTGGACGCCCAGATCGACGGCACCGAAATGTCGGTGCAGAACCTGCTGATCCCTGTCACCTTCTACGCCGACGCAGTGGAAGTGGGCACCGTGCAGGAACACGGCGAGACCCTGAAAACACTGGGATTCGACATCGCCGTGATGTCGCCAACCACGCTCGCTGTGCGCGCCGTCCCCGCCCTGCTGAAAAATGCCGATGCCCAGACCCTGGCGCGCGACGTGATTCGCGACGTACGCGAATTCGGCGGCTCGCGCGTGCTGATCGAGCGCCGCAATGAGCTGCTTGGCACCCTGGCCTGCCACACCGCGGTGCGCGCCAACCGCATCCTGGCCGTGCCCGAAATGAACGCCCTGCTGCGCCATATGGAAGCCACAGAGCGCGCCGACCAGTGCAACCACGGCCGCCCGACCTGGGTGCAGATCGACATCAACGCGCTGGATAAACTCTTCCTGCGCGGGCAGTAAAGGCATAATGAACGAGCAGTCCAACAAGCGTCCGCTGGCGGTCGCCATCATGGGTCCGACCGCGTCCGGCAAGACCGCCGTCGCGCTGGCCATCGCACAGCAGGTGCCGTGCGAGATCATCTCCGTCGATTCCGCGCTGGTGTATCGCGGCATGGACATCGGCACCGCCAAGCCTTCAAAAGAAGAACTCGCCGCCGTGCCGCACCACCTGATCGACATCATCGACCCGCTGGACTCCTACTCGGTGGCGCAGTTCCGCACCGATACCCTGCGCCTGGTCGCTGAAATCAGCGCGCGCGGCAAGGTCCCGCTGCTGGTCGGCGGCACCATGCTGTATTACAAAGGCCTGGCCGATGGCCTGGACGAACTGCCCGGCGCCGACGCCGTCCTGCGCGCGCAACTGGACGAGGAAGCCGCCCGCATCGGCTGGCCAGCCATGCACGCACGCCTGGCACAAATCGATCCTGCAACGGCGGCCCGGCTTAAGCCCAACGACTCCCAGCGCGTCCAGCGCGCCCTGGAAATCCACGCCCTGTCCGGCAAGCCGATGTCCGAGCTGCTGGCCCAGCGCGAAAAAGAAGAGCTGCCCTTCGACCTGCTGTCGTACGCGCTCGAACCATCCGACCGGGCCTGGCTGCACCAACGCATCGCTCGCCGCTTCGACATCATGCTCGATTCCGGCTTCCTCGATGAGGTGAACACCCTGCGCGCGCGCGGCGACCTGCATCCTGGACTGCCCTCGATCCGCTGCGTCGGTTACCGCCAGGCCTGGGAATACATGGATGGCAGCATCGACTACGCGGCGATGCGCGAAACCGGCATTATTGCTACCCGCCAATTATGTAAGCGCCAGCTAACCTGGCTACGCTCCATGCCGGAACGGATCATGGTCGACTGCTGCGCCCCGGACGCCAGCGAACAATTGCAACAGCAAGTGCTTGCCAACATAGCCAGGGCGAAAACCAGTCCTTGACAGACCGCAGGCCAGCGCCGATAATGCTGGCCTGCGGTGATATAGCTCAGTTGGTTAGAGCATAGCATTCATAATGCTAGGGTCGGTGGTTCAAGTCCACCTATCACCACCAGAATTCAGGAAGCCGTTGATTCAATTGAATCAACGGCTTTTTTATTGACCAGATCCCGCTGTCGCAAGCCTGCCAATCCACGCGCTCCAGCGAAGTGGCCAGGCATGCTCAGCGTTCACGCCCCGCGTGGCGCAGCACCTGGTGACCGGCAATGCGGCTGATTTCGTCCGGTCGGTGCAGGAAGCAGGGCTTTTGTCACGTTGCGCGCAGGAATCATCTTGCGTGGGCATGGACAAGCGTAGAGGGGCCGTCAATGGTTGACAGCGTAGGCGAAACACTTCATAATGCGTGGCTCTGGTGATATAGCTCAGTTGGTTAGAGCATAGCATTCATAATGCTAGGGTCGGTGGTTCAAGTCCACCTATCACCACCAGGATTCATCAAAAAGCCTGATCCGGAAACGGTTCAGGCTTTTTTGTTTCGCCCTTGCTCATGAAGAGCGAAGCAGAGAAGGATTGCTGAAACTGCACAAGTGATTGGTCACCACCAGAGGCTGACCAGGAATGGCCTGAACCGGCAACGGTCCAGGCCATTTTTGTTTTCCGGCCCGTCCGGCAACTGCAAATCCCTCACCAGTCCAAAGCGCTCCAGGACCCGCAATGCCCACCAGCCAGGATCCCACTCCCCTTCCGCCAGCCCAAGCCGCGCCGAATGCGGGAAGGCATGGTGGTTGTTATGCCAACTCTCGCCCATGGTCAGCAGGGAAGTCCAGCGGATGTTGCGCCCTTGCACTGCGGCACCATCCACCTCATAGGACATATCGCCGTGGTTATGTGCGAAATAGCCGATCAGCCAATGGCCTGTCACACCGGCGCCGATACGGGCACACACACCCCAGCACACGAAGGCCCAGCCGCCCCAAAAATAGAACAGTAGGGCCAGCGGCAACTGCTGCAGCATCCATGTTCGTTCCAGAAACAGATAGAACGCGCTCCCGGTAATGCGTCGTTCGATGTGGATCACCGGAGGCTTGTCCAGAATCAGCTCGCAATGCAACTGCCACCAGGCGTCGCGCCAGAACCCAGCGCCGTGCCGCAGGTATGGGTGGCAATCCTGCTGCCGCTGCGCATGGTCACGCAGCTCGTGCTGGCGCAGCAAACCGATCGGCCCTGCCAGGCCAACTTGCACACCGGTCCAGACCAGCAGGTACTCCAGCCATTTGGGACATGCAAAACTGTTGTGTATCAGTTTGCGATGACTTCCCAGCGAGTGTCCGAACAGCAGCACAAACGCTGTGGCGAAGGCAAATAGCGCAATCGCTGGCAACACGGGGTATGCGAGGATGCCATACACCGCCCCGCCTCCCATCGCCACCAGCCAGAGTGACTTGGCTGGGGCATAACGCACCTGGCCGGCGCATACCGCGGCCAGGTCTTCACTGGCGACCCGATGCTTTCGTATAACGTTAGGAATCCTTTTCATGCGCCGCCCCAAAGATTTAACTATTAACTAATTAGTTAATAGTTAAATCTTTTTTCTGAACAATGTCAAGGATGCCTGAACAAATGGTGTCAAATGGCAGCAATCTGCGCGAAGCCTTCGCGCAGTTCGTCGGCATCTTCCGGGCGCACGACGCGCGCGACTTCCTTGCCATCTTTCAGGAAGACCACGGTCGGCCACAGCTTGATGCGGAAGGCGCGGCCCAGCACACGGCCGGGCCCGTCTTCCACTTTGAAGTGAGGAATGTTGGCGTACTCGCGGTACGCTTCGGCGATGGCCGGCTGGGCGCCGCGGCAATAGCCGCACCAGTTGGTGCCAAATTCCAGCACCGCAGGCCCGGTGAGCGCATCGATGTCAGCCCGGCTCGGCTGCTCTGTCTTGTACACAGTTTCCATCATGCGGACCACCTTACCATGACCACGCAGGCTTATGCGCCCGTCTGGATCTTGCCGTCGACCACACGCGGCACGTTTTGCGGATTGCTGTTGGCCAGGGTCGAAGGCAGTGCCCATTCCGGCGCATCCTGATAGCACACCGGCCGCAGGAAACGGTCGATGGCGGTAGCGCCGACCGAGGTGCTGCGCGGATCTGAGGTCGATGGGAACGGACCGCCATGCACTATCGCATGCGCCACTTCGACACCAGTCGGGAAACCGTTGAACAGGATACGGCCAGCCTTGCGCTCCAGCGTCGGCAGCAGGCCGGCGGCGATCTCTCGGTCGTCGGCGGTTGCATGCACGGTGGAGGTCAACTGGCCTTCCACATGCTCTGCGATGCGGCGCAGGTCGGCCGCGTCGCGGCAGCGCACCAGTACCGAGCTTGGGCCGAAGTTCTCGTCTTCCAGCGCAGGCGTGGACAGGAAGGTGTCGACGTCGGTGCTGTACAGGTGCGGTTGTGCCGCACAGGCAGTGCTCCCCGCGCCGCCTTGCGCCAGCAGTTCCACCTTGTCCAGCGAGGCCAGCTTGCCGACGCCGGCTTCGTACGATTTGTGGATGCCAGGGGTCAGCATGGTGGTCGACGGCTTGGCTTGCACCGCAGCCGCTGCCGCAGCAGCAAACTCGTTCAGCTCAGGGCCTTCCAGCGCAATCAGCAGGCCTGGATTGGTGCAGAACTGGCCGGAGCCCATGGTCAGTGAATCGGCAAAGCCTTGTGCGATGCGTGCAGCGCCGGCTTTCAGTGCGCCCGGCAGCAGGAACACCGGATTGATCGATGCCATTTCCGCGTACACCGGAATCGGCTCCTTGCGGGCCTGGGCGATACGCACCAGCGCCAAACCGCCGCCGCGCGAGCCGGTGAAGCCGACCGCCTTGATAGCTGGATGCGACACCAGATCGCCGCCGATCTGCACATCGCCGATCACCAGTGAGAACACGCCTTCATGCAGGCCGCAGTCGGCCACGGCTTTCTGGATCGCCTTGCCTACCAGTTCAGAGGTGCCAAGGTGCGCAGGGTGGGCTTTCACGACCACCGGGCAGCCAGCGGCCAGCGCCGACGCGGTATCGCCGCCGGCAACCGAAAACGCCAGCGGGAAGTTGGAGGCGCCGAATACGGCAACCGGACCGACGCCGATCTTGCGCATGCGCAGGTCGGATCGTGGCGGCACGCGTTCCGGCAGCGCCGAATCCAGCGTCGCTCCCAGGAACAAGCCGTCGCGCACCACCTTGGCGAACAGGCGCAGCTGGTTGACGGTACGTCCACGCTCGCCTTCCAGGCGCGCTTGCGGCAGGCCGGATTCCTGCATGGCGCGCTCAATCAGTTGCGGGCCGGCGTCGAGGATGTTCTGCGCCACGTGCTCCAGGAATTGCGCGCGCTTTTCCAGGGTGGTTTCGCGGTAGGAGTCGAATGCTTGCGCGGCCAGTTCGCAGGCGCGCTGCAGGTCGGCTGGTGTAGCCATGCCAAATGCTGGCTCGATCTCGATATTGCGGGCCGGGTCGGTAGCCTTCATCTGGCCTGCGCTGCCTTTGACGGCGGCGTGTCCGATCAACATTTCACCTGCGATCTGCATTCTTTGCTCCTTGGTATATTGGGGTCGGCAGGGCCGGAAGTTTACTTGAATTTCGCGCAAGGGTCTGTGCGCTTTTGCGCAGCTACCTTGCGGATTTCGTCATAGCTGCCCTGCAGTCCATCGGGCTCGATGAAGCCAATGGTGCGGACGTTCAGCCTGGGTTCAATGGCATTCAGCCAACGCGGTACGCCGATGTCCTTTCGCACATGGCCGTTGCCTGCGATGAGGACCACGTCGCGCGGCTGCTGCTGGCGAACCAGCTTGGCCATCCAGATATCGCGCGCCACCTGGGCATTGACCATGCCGGGCAACATCATGTCGGGCGCCATATTGCAGTGACCTTCCTGGATCGCCTTCTCCTGGCCGCGGCGCAGGTCGGAAGGCAGCGGCTCATTCAGCTTGTAGGCGGCGACGGTGGCGGCATCAAAGCTCGATGCCACGCCGTCGCGCACCACTTTCGACGCGTCTGCGCGCGACAGGTTGACGGCGACCAGCGGCAGGTGGTTGCTGAGTGCGAGCTGGATGAGCGGGTGGTACAGCTGCCAGTCCCAGCCCTTCTTGTTCATGACGTTGATCAAGCAGGACGCATCAAGGCAGCCCTTCTGCGCTTCGTCCAGCAAGCCTTGCGATTCACGGTCGAACTGTTCCATTGCGATCACGGGACGCCAGCCGGCTTCCACGCGCTGCCGCAAGTCTTCCAGGCGCAGCTTATGCGCCTCCTTGTTGTCATGCACCTCGCCCAGCAAGAGCACTTGCGGGTTGGAGGCGGTGGTGGGGGCCGTGTAGGTAACGGTTTGCTTGCTGCTGCAGCCGGCCAAAGCCAGGCCGGCCAGCAGCAGCGCGATGGTGTATGGCTTCATCGATGCGTGGTCAGGCTTTCCTCGAAAGCGTCTAGTCTAACAGGGCATGGATGGCTTTGCCGATCACCTCAGCGTGGGTCTCCAGCGCGAAATGGCCGGTATCCAGCAATTGCACGATGGCGTTCGGATTGTCGCGGCGATAGGCTTCGGCGCCAGGCGGGGTAAAGAACGGGTCGTTTTTGCCCCAGATCGCCAGCGTCGGCACCTGAGCTTTGCGGAAGAATTCCTGGAACGCCGGGTACAGCTCGAGGTTTTTCCGGTAATCGTAAAACAGCTCGAGCTGGATATCGATATTGCCTGGGCGTGCCATCAGTGCCGAGTCCAGGGTATAGGACTCGGGCGCTACGGTAGCGGGATCGGCGACACCGTGGGTGTATTGCCATTTGGTCGCTTCCGGTGTCAGGAATCCGCGCATCACGTTGGTGTTTTCTTCGTTCGGGTCGGCCCAGTGTTTGCGCATGGGGGTCCAGCCATCGCTCAAGCCTTCCAGGTAGGCGTTGCCGTTCTGCGAAACCAGGGCCGTGATGCGTTCCGGTTTGGCAGCCGCCAGGCGCAGGCCGACCGGGGCACCGTAGTCGAACACGTAGAGTGCGAATTTATCCAGTTTGATGGCTTGCAGGAAGGCCTCCATAGTGCGGGCCAGGTTGTCGAAGGTGTATTCGTAGTTGCGCGCCGCCGGCACCTCGGTAAAGCCGAAACCCGGCAGGTCGGGCGCGATCACGCGGTATTTGGTCGCCAACAGCGGGATCAGGTTGCGGAACATGTGGGAACTGGTGGGGAAACCGTGCATCAGGAGGATCGCCGGTGCGTCGGGTGCGCCTGCTTCGCGGTAGAAAATATTGACGCCGTCAGCCTGGATGGTGCGATTCATCACTAACCCCTTAAAGTTTGTTTTGATGGTTACTAGATTACTCCCACCACGTAACTTGTCAAGCTTTATTTTGATGGTTACAATAAAACCAGGAGGACAGGAAAATGATCGAGTTTTATGGCGACCATCCCGCACTGGATCTGATGAATACCGTGGTGCACGGCGAGGAAACCTGGCATGGCGATGCCGATGTCATGGCATGGCTGGCGGCGGCCGGACAGGTTACGGCGCAAGGCGGCGCGCCCGGCAACCCCGGCGAGTTGCTGGCGGCGGCACGCGCGCTGCGAGAAACCGTCCGCACTGCCGTGGCAGCCCGCAAGGCCGGCGAGCGGGTCGACGTCGCGGCGTTGAATGCAGCGCTGGCGCACGCCGAACGCCACATGGCGCTGGTAGCAGAAAGTGGGAATGGGCTGTCGCTGCAGGCCCGCTACGCTGCCGGCACGCCGCAGCAGCTGCTGGCGCCATTAGCCGAGGCGGCAGCGCAGCTGCTGGCGACGGCCGACTTCAAGCTGGTGCGCAAATGCGAAGACCACGCCTGCACGCTGTGGTTCCTGGACCGCACCAAATCGCACCGCCGCCGCTGGTGCAGCATGGCGCTGTGCGGCAACCGCAACAAGGTCGCTGCTTTCCGCCAGCGCCAGCACGAAAGCTAGCGCAGGACGAACTCGACGAAGCTGCGCACGCGCAGCGACAGGTGGCGTGCGTGCGGGTAGATCAAGTAAAAAGGCCGCGAGCAGCCGCCATGCTGCGGCAGCAGTTCGACCAGCACCCCGCTGGCCAGTTCGCGCTCCACGGCAAAGCGATAGGTCTGCGCTATGCCGCCGCCATGCACCGCCAGCGTCCCCATGCCGAGGAAGTCTTCCGCACACACGATGGCGTCGCTCCCCGCCAGCTCGATCTGCGCGCCGTCGCGCATGAACTGCCAGGGAATCAGGCGTCCCGTGCTGGGCAGCACGAACTGGATGCATTCATGGTCTGCAAGCTCCTCCAACGATCTGGGCATGCCGCGCCGCTTCAGGTAAGACGGCGATGCCACCAGCACCAGGGCCGCATCTTCCAGCTTGCGCGCGATCAGGGTTGAGTCCTGCGGCGCGCGGCCGCGCACCGCCAGGTCATAGCCCTCTTCGGCAAAGTCGATATTCCGGTTGCTGACGTGGATTTCGACCTGCACCTCCGGAAACTGCACGCGGAACGCAGCCACACGTTCCAGCAAACGGTAATGCGCATACGGCGTCGGTACGCTGATACGCAGCTTGCCCGATGGCGCGGCCTGCTGCCCCGTCACTTCGCGCTCAGCCTCCACCAATTGCGACAGCGCCTGCCGGCACTGCTCGAAATACACTTTGCCGCCATCGGTCAGGCGGATCTGGCGCGTCGTGCGCACAAACAGCCGCACACCGAGCCGCTCCTCCAGGCGCGAAATCGAACGGCTCACCGCCGCCGGCGTCACGCCTGCCAGCGCCGCCGCGGCAGTGAAGCTGCCCTGCTCCGCCGCCAGCACGAACAACTCGATACTGCCCAACTGCATATCGTCGAAATGGCGCCGCATTCATTACCCCATGTATCAAGTCAATTACCGAAAGCCATATTTATCCGCCTGAACGTCATAAGTATAGTGGACTCACCGTAACCCAACTCAAGGAGTTTCAAATGACTAAGACAGCCATCATCACCGGCGCTTCCAGCGGCCTCGGTTTTGCCATCGCCAAGGCCTACCTGGCCCGCGGCTACAACGTGGTCGGCAATGCCCGCACCATGGACCGCCTGCAAACCGCAGCGGCCCAACTGGGCAATCCGTCCAATTTCCTGCCGGTGGCTGGCGATATCGCCTCGCCGCAGACGGCCAGGGAATTGTTCGAAAAAGCGGCTGCACGTTTCGGCAAGGTCGACATCCTGGTAAATAACGCCGGCATCTTCATCGCCAAGCCGACGGTCGACTACACCGAAGCCGAGACCGACGCCCTGGTGGCGACCAACCTGAAGGGCTTCTTGTTCCCGGCGCAGGAAGCGGTGCGCCATATGGAGGCCAATGGCGGTGGCCATATCGTCAACATCACTGCCAGCCTGGGCGTGACGCCAGCCAAGGCGACCGCCCTGCTGCCTGTCCTGATCAAAGGCGGCCTGAATATGGCGACCCGCGCCCTGGCATTGGAAGTGGCCAGCAAGAACATCAAGGTCAATGCCGTGGCGCCCGGCATCATCAGCACCCCGCTGCATAGCCCGGATGCCGGCACCCAGGAATTCCTGAAAGGCCTGGTGCCGACCCACAAGATGGGCACCGCCGAAGACATCGCCGACGCGGTGCTCTACCTGACCGACTCGACCTTCATCTCCGGCCATGTGCTGACCGTCGACGACGGCGCCGCAGCCGGCAACTGGTAATCAAAGGAGAATGACATGCCCTATGTGAACATCAAAGTCACCCGAGAACAAGGCGGCCCGACCAGGGAACAGAAGAAGGAACTGATTGTCCGCACCACCCGCATGCTGCAGGAGGTGCTGGACAAAGACCCGGCGACCACCTTCGTCATCATCGACGAAGTGGAGACCGATAGCTGGGGAGTGGGATATGAAACGGTGACCGAACGGCGCGCGCGCCAGTCATAAGCCGCAAACGCTGTGGATATTGCTGAAGGCGACACCACCGACAATGGCGCGGCCAATGCAGCTGACCTTCTGCCAGCCATTGTCGGCCACAGCGAAGCCGCCGATTACCAGGGCCAGGACGACGCCACCGAGAATCAGGGCCCCTCTTATCGAATCATTAATCTTCATTGTGCGTCTGACAAAATCATGGATAAGCGATTTTAGACGCTCAACGCGACGGCGGACAACTAATTATTTGCCATCGCGTGCAATTTGCTGATCGTGCTCCAGTTGCGTGAAGTGACCGCATCGCCCAGTGCCTTGCCCATGGCGGCGGCAGCGCGGCTGGCCAGCACCCCATCCGGGCACCAGATATACGCAGCATGGCGTCCCAGCGCGAACGCTTCCGGCTGCCAGCGCTGCCGCGCCAGCGGTTCCAGCTTGCTGCGGTCTTCTTCGGGTTTATTGAGCACAGCCACCAGCAAGCGCGAATGGTCATCGGCCACGTGCTGCAGGCTGTTTTCCTTGACGATCTCAGCCAACTGGGCAGCCTCGATCACGGTGACTTTGGCGGGAACGCCGAGCTTCAAGACCAGCGCTTCCTCGATGTGCAGGGCGCTGTCGGCAGCATCGGCCGTGTCGCAATCGAACACCACATTGCCACTGTTGAGCAGCGTGCGCACGTCGCTGTATCCCATATCGCTCAGCACCTTGCGCAAGTCGGCCATCGCAACGCGTTTTGCGCGTCCGACATTTATGCCGCGCAGCAAGGCGATCAAGCGCTGCTTATCCATAAGGTTTCTCCCTGCATGGCTTCAGTATGCGGCAGAAACTGCAGTGGCGGCGCTCAGCTCACGGGCCGGGCGTGCAGCGGGGCGTCGGGATGTTTGTCTTCGTTCTCGCCGCCGGGTGTCACACGCGGAATGCGCAGCACAAAGCTGGCGCCCTTGCCCAGCGTACTGGAAACGGAAATGGTGCCGCCGAACTGCTTGACGATCAGGTTGAAGACAATGTTCAGGCCAAGGCCGGTACCGCCCTGCCCGCGCCGGGTAGTGACGAAGGGGTCGAACACCTTGTCCAGCATATCGGGGGCGATACCTTTGCCGTTGTCGACTACCTGCATCTCGATGGCGTCGCCTTCGGGAATGACGTTGATATCGATATTGCCCGCGCCGTCCGGCTCGAAGGCATGTTCGACACAGTTCAGCGTGAGGTTGGTGATAACCTGTGCCAGGGCGCCGGGATAGCTGTCCAGCATGATGTCATCCGGGCAGTTGATCGCGACCACGATGCGGGTTTTCTTCAGCTTGGGTTGCAGGCTCGACACCACCTCGCCGATGTACTCCTTCAGCTCGAAACGGCGCCGCGCTTCGCTGACCTGGTCGACTGCGATCTGCTTGAAGCTGTGGATCAGGTGTGCTGCGCGGTAAGCATTGTTCATGATCAGGCGCGCGCTTTCGCCGGCCGTGTCGATGTACTTCTGGATCTCCGACTTCCTGACCTGGCCGGCCTTCATCGACTCGTCGACGGCCGTGGTGGCATCCATCAGCACCGAGGCGCTGGTCAGGGCGATCCCGACCGGCGTATTGATTTCATGCGCCACCCCCGCCACCAGGGAGCCGAGCGAGGCCAGGCGCTCGGCCTGCAGCAGCGATTCCTGCGTGCGCCGCAGGTCGTCCAGCGCCTGCGCCGTTTCCTGCGCCGAGCGGCGCGCCAGGTCCTCCGCTTCGCGCGTGCGCTTGATAATCGATTTCACCTTGCGCTGGATGGCATTGAAGCCGCGGATCACGTCGCCCAGTTCATCGCTGCGCTTTTCCGGCAGCTCCTCCACTTCGTCGGAGCCGCGCGTCGCCAGTTCGAACAAACCGTCGCGCAACTTCTTCAAAGGGTCGAACACGATGCGCAAGGACAGCGCCAGCGCCACCACCAGGATCAGGTCCAGGGTCAGCACTTCCACCACCTTGCGCCGCACCTCGGCGGCCAGCGTGGCATCGATCTGGGCCCGGCTGAAATTCACCACCACGCGGCCGACAATCACCGGCTTCAATGCACTGCCGGCGGCGCCGGCATCGCGGTACGCCAGGTCGGCCACCACCGGGGCCCCCTGCACGGTCGTTTCGGATTCGATGGGGACGATGCTGCCGTCATCCTTGCGGCGCTTGCCGGAGAACAGGCCGACCGAAGTATCGTAGACGCGGATCGCCACCAGTTCCGGCGGCAGCATCTCGGCCGCCACGATATTGTCGACCTTGGCCTTGTCGAGGTCCCACAGCGCGGAGGGCAAGCTGGTTTGCAAACGGGTCAGCACGCCTTCGCGCAGGCGCTGGTTGGCTACTTCCAGTTCGTGACCCAGGCTGTACTGTGCGTAAGTGCCGGAAATGCCCAGCACAACGGTGACGATCACAACGAACAGTGCAGTCAGCCGGCCTTGGATACCAAACATTCACTCCCTCCCCATATTCCCACCAATGTAAGGGAAGCGGTGTCGCTTGGCAAGATTTTAAGGGTGATGCCTTTCCGTCACTGATGTAAGATTTGGCATGCTTATGTTGGAGATAAAAAAATGACGGCGACTTACCGCCACCTGCCTTTGGCCAAAGCCGAGCCTGGAATGGTGCTTTCCGATGAATTGCTGGACACGCACGGCCAGGTCCTGCTGCCGGCAGGTACCGTGCTGACCGAACGGATGCTGGCGCGCTTGCCGGACCATGGCATCGAATCGCTGGCCGTGGTCGACGACACGGCGCCCGATCCGGCCCAGGCGGCCGCCGAACGTGCAGCCCACCTGGCGCGCATCGAAGTGCTGTTCCGCCGCCACGATCCGGCCAATGCCGAAGATTCCGCGGCCAATGCGCTGCGCGCCCTGGTCACCGAATTTCGCGTCGGCAAGGAGGCTGCATGAGCGAGCAGCTCAGTTATGACGACGTGGTGAAGAACCTGGACGACCTGCCATCGCTGCCGGTAGTGGTGATGGAATTGCTGAATAGCGTGGACCAGGAGGACATCGACATCGCGGTGCTGGCCAAGAAGGTTTCACATGACCAGGCCCTGACGGCCAAAACGCTGCGCCTGGCCAATTCCTCGCTGTTCGGGCTGCAGGTCAAAGTCACCACGATCCAGCAAGCGATTACCTTCCTTGGCTTCCAGAGTACGCGCAACCTGATTACGGCAGCTGCCGTCACCGGCTGCTTCGCCGGCAAGCTGTGCCCTGGCTTCGACCATAGCATGTTCTGGCGCCATTCGATTGCGACAGCTGCCTGCGCCAAGGTGCTGGCACGCCACGTGCGATTCAACCAGGACTATGCATTCACGGCAGGCCTGCTGCACGATATCGGCCGCCTGGTACTGGTGTCGACGTTCCCGGACTTGTATGCGGAGGTCATCGCCTACCAGAAGCAGCACGATTGCTATACGCTGGAGGCGGAACGCGCCGTGCTCGGCATCGACCACGTCGAAGCCGGCCTGGCGTTGGCGGAGCACTGGAATTTTTCAGACACGATGCGGCTGGCGATTGCCGGCCACCACGAGCCCGGGAAGCCGGGCGCCGGCTTCCTGGCAGCGATCGTGCACGTGGCCGACGCGGTGGTGCATGCGCTGGACCTGGTGCGGAAACCGGACGACCTGGTGCCGTCCGTCTCCCCGATTGCCTGGAAAGCGCTCAACCTGGGCGAAGACACTTTCCTGCACCTGTTCCGCGAAACGGAACTGCAATATGAAGAAATTGCATTGGTGCTGATGGCTTAAGGCACCGGCACGCTCAATGCGCGCTGGCTTGCGGCATGCCGCCCTGGGTCGACGCGCCGACTGGCTTGTCTTCCGGTTTCGGGCGGCCCTGGGCATCCGACAGGCGGTACTTGGTGCGGCGGTCGCCCATCAAGTCACGCAGTTCGCGGATGCTCATGCCTGTCACTTCATGCATACGGATCAGCAGCGAAGCGCCGACCGGCAAACGGTGGTGACGGATTTTACTGATTACGGGTGGAGCAACTTCCAGCATGCGCGAAAGCGCAGCATCGTTCTTCAATTGCATTTTGCCGAGCAGGATGTCCAGCAGGTGGTTCGGGTTGTAGCTTTCCTGCGAAGCGAGAGCGTGGTGTGCCATGATGATCCTCTCTTGACAGTGGAGTGTTGAGGAAAGTGCTTGCAGTCTTGCTAAATTCTCATGCTGCTCTGCGAAGCTAACCTTGTTCAACATCAAGACTTGGCGATGATTTGCCGAAAATCTTGACAACAATGCCATTTCAACACAGTCATTATTCCTGTGTCGCACGAAAGAACCACACGGAAATTGTGTTGCGCGGATATTTCAGGCTGTAACGGAAATAATGCTGCCGGGTGCCGGCGTGCCCGGCACCGTGCGCCCGGCCTGGGCGTTTTGCGCCAATAGCTGCTGGCGTGTCAGGAAGTCTTGCTGCTGGGCCGACTGGGATTGTTCCAGGGCACGGGTTTCTTCACGGCGGGTGCTGATTTGCTCGGTTCGCGCAGCCTGCTGTTCGCGGATGCGCTGCTCTTCCTGCTGCAACTGGCGCTGTTCGGTCAGCCGGCGCTCGGCGGCGGCGTTATCGACCTGCTGGAAATTCGGGGTGGTCGGTCCTATTCCATTGATAGCCATGACGTAGCTCCCGCAGAAAATTGCTTTTTTAACTCTAGGACCCGCGCGGCCTTATTTCAAGGGCGAGGTGGCGATTTACGGTAAACTTGTGGGTATGCAGAAAAAAGTCTTCATTAAAACCTTCGGCTGCCAGATGAACGAGTACGACTCGGACAAGATGGCAGACCTGCTCGGCGCGTCCGAGGGACTGGTACGTACCGAATCCCCCGAAGACGCCGACGTTATCCTCCTCAACACTTGTTCCGTGCGCGAAAAGGCGCAGGAAAAGGTGTTTTCGGACCTGGGCACCTTCAAGAAACTCAAGCAAGCCAAGCCTGAACTGGTCATCGGCGTGGGCGGCTGCGTCGCCTCGCAGGAGGGCGAAGCCATCGTCAAGCGCGCGCCGCTGGTGGACGTGGTGTTCGGCCCGCAGACCCTGCACCGCCTGCCCAAGATGATCGAATTGCGCCGCCAGTCCGGCAAGCCGCAGATCGACATCAGTTTCCCCGAGATCGAGAAGTTCGACCACCTGCCGCCGGCACGCGTGGAAGGCGCCTTCGCCTATGTCTCGATCATGGAAGGCTGCTCCAAGTACTGCTCCTACTGCGTGGTGCCCTACACCCGCGGCGAGGAAGTGTCGCGCCGTTTCGAGGACGTGCTGACCGAAGTGGCCGGCCTGGCGGCGCAGGGCGTAAAGGAAGTCATGCTGCTGGGCCAGAACGTGAATGCCTTCCGCGGCGAAACCGCCGACGGCAGCATCGCCGATTTCGCCATGCTGATCGAATACGTGGCCGAAATCCCGGGCATTGAACGGATCCGCTTCGTCACCAGCCATCCGAAGGAATTCACGCAGCGCCTGATCGACTGCTACGCGAGGATCCCGCAACTGGCCGACCAGCTCTACCTGCCGGCCCAGCATGGCTCGGACAAGATCCTGGGCGCCATGAAGCGCGGCTACACTGCGCTGGAATACAAGTCCATTATCCGCAAGGTGCGCGCGGTGCGACCGAACGTGGTGATTTCGTCGGACTTCATCGTCGGCTTCCCCGGCGAGACGGACGAGGATTTCGAGGCGATGTTCAAGCTGGTGCAGGACGTCGATTTCGACAACAGTTTCAGCTTCATCTACAGCAAGCGCCCCGGCACCCCGGCCGCCAACCTGGCCGACGACACCGCGGCCGAAGTCAAGTCGGCCCGCCTGCAGCGCCTGCAAGCCCTGTTTGATGAAAACACCAAGCGCCACAGCGCCGCCATGGTCGGCATGACCATGCAAGTGCTGGTGGAAGGCCCATCCAGGCGCGGCGGCAGCGAGATGCAGGGCCGCGCCAGCAATACCCGCACCGTCCACTTCGACGGCGGCGCCAATGCGCAAGCCCTGGTCGGCCAAATGGTCAGCGTGCGCATCATTGAAAGTATGGATTACTCCCTGCGCGGAGAAGCGAACCTTTGAAAACTAAAACCCCTGTGCAACCGCACTACTTCGTTCCAGAACCACTGGACAACACGCGCCTGGCCCATCTGTGCGGCCCGCTCGACGAAAACCTGCGCCAGATTTCCGCGGCGCTGGACGTGACCATTTTCCGCCGCGGCGAGAAGTTCATCGTCAGCGGCACCAATGCCGAACGTGCAGTCGCCATCCTCGAGCGCTTCTATGAAGTCGCCGACAAGGTAGTACCGGTGGAGGAAGTGCAGCTGGCCCTGGTCGAACAGCGCGCCAGCGAAGCGCAGGACGATTACGCCCCAACCGGCGAAGAGCCCCCCTTCCACGAACCGGACATCACCAGCCCGCTGCTGAAGACGCGCCGCAACGACTTGCGCGGCCGTACGCCGCACCAGATCCGCTACCTGCGCAACATCCTCGATCACGACATCAGCTTCGGCGTCGGTCCGGCCGGTACCGGCAAGACTTACCTGGCAGTCGCTTGCGCCGTCGACGCGCTGGAGCGCGACGCGGTCAAGCGCATCATCCTGACCCGCCCCGCGGTGGAAGCAGGCGAACGCCTGGGTTTCCTGCCGGGCGACCTCGCCCAGAAGGTCGACCCGTACCTGCGCCCTCTGTACGACGCGCTGTACGACTTGCTTGGTTTCGACCGCACCCAGAAGATGTTCGAGAAACAGGTGATCGAGATCGCGCCGCTGGCATACATGCGCGGCCGCACGCTGAACCACGCCTTCGTCATCCTGGACGAGGCGCAGAACACCACGGTGGAACAGATGAAGATGTTCCTGACCCGTATCGGCTTCGGCAGCAAGGCCGTGGTAACGGGCGACGTCACCCAGGTCGACCTGGCGAAGCACCAGAAATCGGGCCTGGTCGACGCCATGCACGTGCTGCGCAATGTGCGCGGCATCGCCTTCAGCCAGTTCTCCAGCGCCGACGTGGTGCGCCATCCGCTGGTGGCGCGCATTGTCGATGCCTATGAAAGCGCGCAGGAAGCCAGCGCCGAAATCGCGCCCCTGCTGCAAACCGTCAAACCCGCTGTGAAAGCTGTGCGCAATGTCCGAAAAAAATAAGCTGGCCCTGTCCGTCCAATACGCCGACCCGCGCCTGCAGGAAGAAATCACCCGCCCGATGATCCGCAAATGGGTCAAGGCGGCCTTGTTCGCGCCGGCCGAACTGACCATCCGCTTTGTCGATGCGGCCGAAGGCCAGGAACTGAACCGCGATTACCGGGGCAAGGATTACGCCACCAATGTGCTGACCTTCGCCTACAACGAGGGCGAGGAAGTGGCCGAGGACGAACCGACCCGCGCCGACATCATCCTGTGCACCGACGTGCTGCAGCGCGAAGCGGCCGAGCAAAAGAAGTCCGTGGCAGAACACACCGCCCACCTGATCGTGCACGGCGTGCTGCACGCCCAGGGCTACGACCACGAGGACGACGAGGAAGCGGCCGAGATGGAAGGCATCGAAACCGAAATCGTCACCGGCCTCGGGTACGCCGACCCGTACTAAATCTGCAGCGACAGCATGGTCGCGCCGAAGGCGCAAAACACCAGGGCGCTCAGGCGCGACATGGTGCGCGCTGCGCTCCGCCGGCTGAGCCAGGCCCTGGCCTTTGAAGCCAGCCCCGCATAGATACCGTGGATAACCAGCAGCACCATGCAGTAGGTGGCAATGGCCAATGCCACTGGCACCTGCTGTCGCGCCGTCCCCGTGGCGCCGGCAACTTGCGGCAGGACCGACAGGAAGAACAATAGCGATTTCGGATTGCTCGCCTGCAGTAACGCACCGCGCAGCATTCGCCTGCCATAGCCCTTCGCAGGCGAAGCGCCGGCCGCGCCGATCGGCGCTGGTTCACGTTGCCAGGTCCTGTAGGCGAGGTAGAAAAGATAACCAACGCCGCCATATTTCAGCAGCAGGAACAGGGTCGGCCAGGAGCGAACCAGCAGCCCGATGCCGGCCGCTGACAATCCGGCCATGATCGCGGCGCCGATGGCCAGGCCCAGCACTCCATGCATGGCCGCGCGCCAGCCGCTTGCGATGGCGTTGTCCAGCGTCATCAGAACGCCGGGCCCCGGGCTGGACACGGTGAAGACCACCATGGCCACGAACATCCAATAAGTATTATTCATGCGCACAGTGTGCGGCTTGCCCGCCAGGCATTCAAACGAGAACTTGGTATGATGCGTTGAGTATTTCTCAACACCACTTCGCCGAGCTATCGATGACTGTCCGCCCGCCCCTCAACGCACTCCACGTTTTCTGCATCGTCGTGCGCGAAGGCGGCTTCCGCCAGGCGGCGCAAGCCCTGCACCTGACACCGGGCGCCGTCAGCCGCCAGGTGCAGGCGCTGGAAGAACACCTCCGGCAAGTACTGTTCGAACGTGCGGCCGGCAATTCCGCCACGCTCACAGCTGCCGGCCGGCAGCTGCACGAGCAGGCGGCGGGCAAGATGGCCGGGATCGTCGACCTGCTGCAACCCGGCGGCGGCCGGTCCAGCCAAGCGTCCATCCTGGTCGATACCAGCGTGACGCTGGCGATGCACTGGCTGATTCCGCAACTGCCGGGCTTCCGGCAACGATACCCGCACATCCACGTCGATTTGCGCACCACCGATGGCGCCATCAATCCTTCTGCACCGGTCGATGTTTTCCTGCGGCGCAATGCGGCAGAACTGCGTGGACTGCCATCCGAGGTCTTCATGCACGAGCGCTGCATCCTGGTGTCGAGTCCAGCCTTCGCAAAGGGCGCCACCCTGCGCGAGCGGCAAGATTTGCGCTGGCTGGCCAAGTCGCCGCGCATCGGTGTGCTTTCCCGGCCCGACCTGTGGCCAGGCTGGAACCAGGCGCACGGCATGGATAGCAGCGCATTGGCGCCGACCATCGGCTTCGATAACACCATCCTTGCCATCCAGGCCGCTGTACAGGGAATAGGAGTGCTGGTGGTGCCGGAAATCTTCGTTGCGGCAATGGTGGAAGGCGGTGCGCTGCAGCGCCTCGTTCCGGCCTGTATCGATAGCGGTACTTATTCGTTTGCCGTGGGCCGCCGGCGCGCCTCGCCGCGCGTGGCGACCTTTACGCAGTGGCTGAAGGAGCGCGGCAACGCCGGCTAATTGTTACGTTGGCGGAACAGCCAGGCGCCAGCCACCACGGTAAATATGGCCACGATGCCGGCGATGATCCAGAAGCCGGCCTTGTCGTCGGCCAGCGGGACGCCGCCGACATTCATGCCCAGCAGGCCGGCAATGATATTGATCGGCAGCGCCAGCACGGTCACGATGGTCAGCACATACAGGCTGCGGTTATTGGCCTCGCCGGCCAGCGCGGCAATCTCTTCCTGCAGCAACTTGATGCGCTCCTGCAGCGCGGCCATGTCGTTCAGCACCACCGCAAATTCCTCGGTTGACTCGCGCAACTCCTGGCGATCGGCTTCGCCGGCCCACGACGGCGGCCGTTGCAAAAGGCGGAACAGGGCGGCCGGTTCCGGCGCCAGCAACCGTTGCAGCCGCACCAGCACACGCCGCAGGGCACCCAGGTCGGCGCGCTTGAATTTCAGCCTGCCCGACAGGAGGTTGTCTTCGATCCGGTCCACCTTGCCGGTCGCGTCGCGCACGATGCGGGTCAGCACGTCAGCCTGGTCGCGCAGCAGGTGGGTCAGCAGCACGACGCTCGACACCAGGTTTTCGCCGCTGCGCACCGCCTGCCGCAAGCGCTCCACCGCCTGCAAGGGCTTGCGCCGGGCGCTTACCACCAGCCGCCGGTCGACGCTCAGGCAGACGCTGGAGATATCCGAGGGCTCGAAACTGAAATCCCGCAACACATCATTCACTACCGCCACCAGGGTATCGTCGGCCTGCTCGATACGGGTCGAACGCGCGCCCTCTTCGTGCAGGCTGTCGTAGTATTCATTGGCCAGCACGGCATGCTCGCGCATCCATTTTTCGCTGGCGGTGTTGGCAAGGTTGAAATGCAGCCAGAGAAATTCACCGGGTGGATTGCCGGGTTCGCGCAGCCAGTGTTCGGCCTCGGAGGCTTCGATCGGCACCGGCTGCGGGCCACGCCCGAACAGGTAACCGCAAACCAGGCCGCACTGGTCGGATCCATAGGTGACTGCACTGATCTGCATGAGTTTCCAATCTGATAATTTCGGCCGTGGCTCGGCTGTTTAGTGTATGCTATAGCACTTCGGAACGACGGCTTTAATGCCAATTATGCAAGAGCACTCTAGTAGCGTCAGGAATGACGCTAAACCACACCGGTCGCTGTTCGAGCGACTCACCGCCCTGATTTCCCCTGAGCCCGAGAGCCGCTCGGAGCTGCTTGAAGTCCTGCACGACGCTCATGAACGCAACCTGATCGACGCCGACGCATTGTCGATGATCGAAGGCGTGTTCCAGGTGTCCGACTTGTCGGCACGCGACATCATGATCCCGCGCTCGCAGATGGATGTCATCGATATCACCAAGCCAATCGAAGAATGGATCCCGCTGGTGCTGGAAACGGCCCACTCGCGCTTCCCTGCCATCGAAGGCGAGCGCGACAAGGTGGTCGGCATCCTGCTGGCCAAGGACTTGCTGCGCTACTACGCGGAAGAATCGTTCGACGTGCGCGACATGCTGCGCCCGGCGATCTTCATCCCGGAATCGAAGCGCCTGAATGTGCTGCTGCGCGATTTCCGCGCCAACCACAATCACATGGCCATCGTGGTCGATGAGTACTCCGGCGTGGCCGGCCTGATCACCATCGAGGATGTGCTGGAGCAGATCGTCGGCGATATCGAAGATGAATACGACTTCGACGAAGAAGAAGACAATATCCTCTCCATCAAGGAAGGCAAGATCGGCCCGCGCTGGCGCGTCAAGGCGCTGACCGAGCTGGAACAGTTCAACGAAGAACTGGATACCGGCCTGCTCGACGAGGATGTCGACACCATCGGCGGCCTGGTGGCCAAGCACCTGGGCCGCATGCCGCACAAGGGCGATACCTTTGACATCGCCAACCTGCGTTTTGAAGTGCTGCGCGCCGATGCGCGCCAGGTCCATGTGCTGACGGTTGAAAAACTGCCTGCCTCCCTGGACGAGCAGGACTAATGCGCTGGCGTAAGACCAAGGCAGGCGAACCGCCTGCCCCGCCCCGCTCTACCCGTAGCCGCATGCTGATCGCCGCCATCGCCGGCGCGGTTGGGGTGTTTGCGTTTGCGCCGTTCGGCTGGTGGCCGCTGCAGGTCCTTTCCTTGGCGGTGCTGGTGTACCAAGCCTTGCGTGCCGACGGCGTGCGCGCTTCCGCCCTGGTGGGCTGGGCTTTCGGTTTCGGCTGGTGCCTGGCTGGTTTCCACTGGCTGTACATCGCCATTCACGACTTTGGCGGCATGCCCGCGCCGCTCGCCGCGATTTCGATCACCCTGTTGGCGGCGGCAATGGCCCTGTATACGTCGGGCGCCATGGCTGCTACTGCCTGGCTGCGCAAGCGTTGGCCGCTGCCGCTGCCTGCTGCGGCGCTGCTGGTACTGCCGGCGTGCTGGGCTTTGTTTGAATGCCTGCGCGGCTGGCTGTTTACAGGTTTCCCTTGGGTCACCGCTGGCTACGCCCACAATACTTCGCCGCTGGCTGGCTATGCACCTGTACTGGGCGTATACGGTATCAGCTGGCTGGCAGCCATGACAGCGGGCGCCCTGCCGCTAATGATGCATCCTTTCCGCTACAAGGCGATAGGCCTGGTAGCGGCCATCTGGCTCGGCGGCTTTGTGCTGGGGCGGATCGAATGGACCGTGCCATCCGGCAAAGCGCTGTCGGTGCGCCTGGTTCAGGGCAACGTCGCGCTGCAGAACAAGTTCGATATCAAGCATCTCGGCGATATCCTGCGCATGTACCAGCAGCAGGTAACGGCAACACCGGCCGACCTGATCGCGATTCCCGAAACGGGCGTGCCGCTGTTTGCCTCGCAACTGCCGCCGGGCTACCTGGATTCCTACGGCCAGTTTGCGCGCCGCACCGGCAGCCACATCGCGCTGGGTATTCCCATGACGAATGGGGTGGAATATTCGAACAGCGTGCTGGGCCTGTCGCCAACGCTGGCAGCCAGCACTTATCGCTACGACAAGCACCACCTGGTGCCGTTCGGCGAATTCATCCCGACCGGCTTCCGCTGGTTCACCAACCTGATGCAGATTCCTCTCGGCGATCAGACGCGCGGCGCAGTAATCCAGGCCCCGTTCCCGGTGAAAGACCAGAAGGTGCTGCCAAACATCTGCTATGAGAATGTGTTCGGCGAAGAGATCGCGGAACAGATTTCGCTGACCGGTGCGACCGTGATGCTGAACGTATCCGAGCTGGCCTGGTACGGCGAATCGATCGCCATCCCGCAGCATTTGCAGATGTCGCAAATGCGTTCGCTGGAGACCGGCCGCCCAATGCTGAGCGCCACCAACAGCGGCGCAACGGTCGTGATCTCTCCGCGCGGCGAAATTGCGCACTCCCTGCCCTACCGCACGCCAGGTGTCCTCAGCGCAACGGTGCAAGGCATGTCCGGCGACACGCCTTACATCAGGCTGCAGAACAAGCTGTTCCTCGCCCTCGCCGGCTTGTCCATCGCCGCCGCCTGGCTGTGGTCGCGCAAGCTGCGCAGCTAAAAGACCTCGTCAATGGTCCTGGCGGTCACTACCGCCAGGCACCAACGCTGTAGCTCATCCGGCGAAGCATTCATCACTTTTTGACGTGCGTCCGCGTCGAGCTGCCCGAACCGCAGCTCAAGTTGGGCGTAGATCATGCTTCGCATCGACTCCAGTCGACCACGTGCTTCGCCTCGAACTTCGCCGCGTGCTTCACCGCGCGCCTCACCGCGTGCCTCCCCCCTCGCTTCGCCAATTGCCTCCCCCCTCGCTTTTCCAATTGCCTCCCCCCTTGCTTCACCCCGTTCCATTCCACGCTGTTCAGCGCGCTCTTGCCATAGATATTTCCAAGCCATTTCCAGCCTCCCGTCGAAAATTTGCTGCTGTGCTTCCAGCTCAGCCTGCAGGAATGCGTCAGTGTCATCATCCTCTCAATCAGGTCGAACACGTCCCTGGACTTCTTGCGCGTCCAACCACATGTACGCAGTCCCGTCAGCAGTTTTGCTTTGACAATCGCACGCTCTAAAGGTTCCTTGCGAGTACGCAGGGTGAACAGATGCGCCACCACCAGCCATGCAAAAACGTTGTCACTGAGCAGGAGCTCCGCCAGGCGGTCTTCAAAGTCCCGTAACTTGATGGTCTCGAAGTCGAACGTGGTGCGGGTGTTGCCGGCGGCAAGTTCAAACCGGCATGGCCGCCAGGTCGGGCTATGGTCACCCAGGATTGCGATACTGCGCATCGGCAATTGAAAATGCTCATATAAACGGTATTGGCAAACAAACATGCGCTGCGCGAACCCGCGCTGGCGGGCAGCCTGGATTTCGATATGCCACAGGTATGGCTGCCCATCCACACCGGGCGCTCGCAACAGCTTGTCGACCCGGAAAAGGCCCAGATTGCTATCGCGCGAGCATTTGGCAAGTTCCTGGTCCTGGCTCTCGGGCGCGGGACGGCATCCCCACTCTTCAAGCAGGAAAAGTTCAGTGAAATCAGGCCAGTAGAGCTCGATCGCCTGCTTCCAGGCCGAGTCGTAGTCGGCGTTTGGCATGTCCATGGCGCTTGGACTAACCGGCCGTGCATCGGTTCAGGTGGCGCGCACTGGCTTTGATATCGATCAAACGCCCCGCAGCCCGGGCAAAACTCTACAGGTTCGCCGCAAAAACCGCTAAAATGAGCCGTTTTAGCGAACCGATAACGCTCGCGCCCAGGGCGCCACCAACGACCACGATGCTGACATTTCAACAAATTATCCTTGCCCTGCAATCCTACTGGGACAAGCAGGGCTGCGCATTGCTCCAGCCATACGACATGGAAGTCGGCGCGGGCACCTTCCACACCGGTACTTTCCTGCGTGCAATTGGCCCTGAGCCTTGGCGCGCCGCTTATGTCCAGCCATCGCGCCGCCCGAAAGACGGCCGCTACGGCGAAAACCCGAACCGCCTGCAGCACTACTACCAGTACCAGGTCGTGCTGAAGCCGGCCCCGGAAAACATCCTGGACCTGTACCTGGGTTCCCTGGCCGCGCTGGGCCTGGACCTGAAGCAGAACGATGTGCGCTTCGTGGAAGACGACTGGGAAAGCCCGACCCTGGGCGCCTGGGGCCTGGGCTGGGAAGTCTGGCTGAACGGCATGGAAGTTACCCAGTTTACCTACTTCCAGCAAGTCGGCGGCCTCGACTGCAAACCTGTACTGGGCGAAATCACTTACGGCGTCGAGCGCCTGGCCATGTACCTGCAAGGCGTGGAAAACGTTTACGACCTGGTGTGGACCGAGTGGGAAGAGAATGGGGAGAAGAAGCAGCTGAAATACGGCGACGTCTTCCACCAGAACGAAGTGGAACAATCGACCTACAACTTCGAGCACGCCAACACCGACCTGCTGTTCGCGCAATTCGCCAACCACGAATCGGAAGCCAAGCGCCTGATCGAGCTGCAACTGGTGCTGCCCGCCTACGAGCAGATCATGAAAGCCTCGCACAGCTTCAATATGCTGGACGCCCGCGGCGCCATTTCCGTGACCGAGCGCGCCGCCTATATCGGCCGCGTGCGCACCCTGTCGCGCATGGTGGCCCAGGCCTACTACGAGTCCCGCGAACGCCTCGGCTTCCCTATGGTCGCCAAATAAAACAATACCGAACATGAATCAGACCCTGCTCATCGAACTGCTGACCGAAGAACTGCCGCCGAAAGCCCTGTCCAAGCTGGGCGCCGCTTTCGCCGCTGGCATCGTCAACGGCCTGAAAGCGCGCGACTTCCTGGAAGAAGACAGCGTCGCCACCACCTACGCCACTCCACGCCGCCTGGCGGTGTCGATCACCAAGGTGCGCGCCACCTCGCCGGACAAGCAAGTGCGCGAAAAGATCCTGCCGGTCGCCATCGCGCTTGACGCCGACGGCAACCCTACTGCGCCGCTGACCAAGAAGCTGGCCGGCATGGGCCTGGCCCACATCGCCGTGGCCGACATGGAACGCGCCCAGGACGGCAAGGCCGAAAGCTTCTTCTACACCAAACTGGCCGCCGGCTCCGCCCTGCAAACCGGTGCACAGGCAGCGCTGGAAGAGACCATCGCCAAGCTGCCTATCCCTAAGGTCATGAGCTACCAGCGTCCGGACGGCGAGACCGTGCAGTTCGTGCGGCCGGTCCACGCGCTGATTGCCCTGCATGGCGCCACCGTGCTCCCACTGACCCTGCTGGGCCTGACTGCAGCCAACAAGACCGAAGGCCACCGCTTCCTGACCGAACCTGGCAAGCGCGAGATCACCGTTGCCAACGCCGAAACCTATGCGTCCACCCTGGCCGGCGCCGGCAAGGTCGTTGCAGGCTTTGAAGCGCGCAAGGAAGCAATCCGCAGCGCGCTGCTGGCCAAGGCTGGCGCCGACCAGGTGCTGATGCCGGAAGCGCTGCTGGAAGAAGTGTCGTCCCTGGTCGAGTGGCCGGTCGTGTACGAGTGCCACTTCGAGGAAGAATTCCTGGCCGTGCCGCAGGAATGCCTGATCCTCACCATGCAGACCAACCAGAAATACTTCGCCCTGACCGACGCCAGCGGCAAGCTGCGCTCGCGCTTCCTGATCGTGTCGAACATTGCTACCGACACCCCGGCCGCCATCATCGGCGGCAACGAACGCGTGGTGCGCCCGCGCCTGTCCGACGCCAAGTTCTTCTTCGAGCAGGACAAGAAGAAGTCGCTGGAATCGCGCCTGCCGCTGCTGAAGAACGTGGTGTACCACAACAAGCTGGGCACCCAGGCCGAACGCTCCGAACGCGTCACCTCGCTGGCCGCCGCCATCGCTGGCCGCCTGGGCGGCGACAAGGCGCTGGCCGAACGCGCCGCGCGCCTGTCCAAGGCCGACCTGCTGACCGATATGGTGGGCGAATTCCCTGAGCTGCAAGGCATCATGGGCACTTACTACGCACGCCACGACGGCGAGCACGAAGAAGTCGCGCTGGCCGCCTCCGAACACTACCAGCCGCGCTTCGCCGGCGACAGCCTGCCGTCCACCGCCACCGGCACCGCCGTGGCGCTGGCCGACAAAGTTGAAACCCTGGTCGGCATCTGGGCCATCGGCCTGCAGCCAACCGGCGACAAGGACCCGTTCGCGCTGCGCCGCCACGCGCTGGGCGTGCTGCGCATGCTGGTGGAAAAGCGCCTGCCGCTGCCTATCTCCGCGCTGCTGGGCGAGGCCGTCGCGCAATTCGCAGCCGTGCCGAACTTCAAGGATCCAAGCGCCCAAGTCAGCGCCTTCATGCTGGACCGCCTGCGCGGCATGCTGCGCGAACGCGGCTTCAGCGTCAACGAGATCGAAGCCGTGGTAGCGCAGAACCCCGACCGCCTGGACGACATCGTGCAGCGCCTGGAGGCCGTGCAAGCCTTCGCCGCCCTGCCGGAATCTGTCTCGCTGGCCGGCGCCAACAAGCGCATCACCAACATCCTGAAGAAGAACGAGGAAGCGCTGGCGCAGGCGGGCACCGTCAAGGCCGAACTGCTGCAGGACGCAGCCGAGAAGGCCCTGCACGCCGCCATGGGCCGCGTGGCTCCGGAAGTCGATGCGGCGTGGGCCAAGGGCGACTTCAGCGCCACGCTCAAGACATTGGCGCAGCTGAAGGAAGAAGTCGATGCCTTCTTCAACGACGTGATGGTCATGGCCGAAGACATCGCCCTGCGCAACAACCGCCTGGCGCTGCTGTCTTCCCTGCACGGCATGATGAACCGCGTCGCCGATATTTCCAAGCTGGCGGCCTGATATGCCACAGAGCCAGCCGACCAAGCTGATCATCCTGGACCGGGATGGCGTGATCAACCACGATTCGCCCGACTTCATCAAGTCGCCGGACGAGTGGATTCCCATCCCCGGCTCGCTGGAAGCGATAGCCCGCCTGAACCAGGCGGGCTATCGTGTGGTGATTGCATCGAACCAGTCGGGCATCGCCCGCCAGTATTTCGACATCAACACCCTGAATGCGATCCACCAGAAGATGCACCGGCTGGCGCAGCAGGTTGGCGCCGACATCGACGCCATCTTCTTCTGCCCGCACGCGGCGGCCGACAATTGCGACTGCCGCAAGCCAAAGCCTGGCATGTTCACGGAAATTTCGAAGCGCTTCGAGATCAGCCTGAAAGGCGTGCCGACTGTGGGTGATTCGCTGCGCGACCTGCAGGCAGGGTTCATCAGCGGCTGCGTGCCGTTCCTGGTGTTGACAGGCAAAGGCGAGAAGACCAATGCTACGGGCGGCCTGCCGCCAGGCACGCAAATCTTCGCTGACCTGGCTGCCACCGTAGACCATATACTTAAGACCAATTGATTGGAGACCGTCGTTGCGTAATTTCGTTCTGTTCCTGCGTTCCGCCCTGTTCATGGCCGTGATGGCAATTGCCACCGTCATCTGGTCCGCAGTCTGCATGCTGGCGGCGCCGCTGCCCTACAACAAACGCTATTTCGTGACTTCGCGCTGGAATGTCTTCATCGTCTGGTGTGCCAAATGGATCTGCGGCATTAACTACCAGTTCAAGGGCCATGAGAACTTCCCGGATGCGCCGGCGATCATCCTGTCCAAGCACCAGTCGGCATGGGAGACCATCTTCCTGTTGGCGAACTTGCCACGCCCGCTGGTGTTCGTGTTCAAAAAAGAAATCCTGTACATCCCCTTCTTCGGCTGGGGCATCGCGCTGCTGCGCATGATCCCGATCGACCGCAAGCAAGGCAAGAACGCATTTAAATCGGTTGTTGCGCACGGCAAGCGTCGACTCAAAGACGGCCAATGGATTATCATGTTCCCGGAAGGGACCCGCATTCCGGTCGGCCAACAAGGCAAATACAAGAGCGGCGGCACGCGCCTGGCAGTGGAAACCGGTGCCGTGGTGGTGCCGATTGCGCTGAACTCCGGCGAGTGCTGGCCAAAGAATTCCTTTATCAAGAAACCGGGCACCGTCACGGTGTCGGTTGGCAAACCGATTTCGTCGGAAGGTAAAACTCCGGACGAATTGATGGAGCAGGTGGAACAGTGGATCGAATCAGAAATGCGCGTCATTTCGCCCCACGCCTACAGCGCTGGCTAGCCGAAAAGGCTGAAGCGCAACAGGAGGCGCCGCTGCCCGCGGCCGCGCCTTCTTCCCCGTTTCCCGTGCCCGCTCCCGCGGCCGTGAACCTGCTGCGTCCCCCGGTGCAACTGCGCCGCCCGGAACCCGCCTCCCCGCCACTGTCCGGCGACCAGGACAAACGACAACTGCTTGTCGGCGAATACATCCTTGAATATGTCCTGAAGCGCTCCACGCGCCACTCCATCGGGTTCACAGTCGACGACAACGGCCTGCATGTCACCGCTCCCAAGCGCTGCTCGCTGGCCGATATCGATAACGCCATCCGCGCCAAGCAGCACTGGATCCTGTCCAAGCTCGACGAGCGCCGCCAGCGCCGCGCCGCGCGCCTGGAAAAGCCGCCCATCGTCTGGGATGACGGCGCCAGGCTGCCTTACCTCGGTGAAGAAATCACGCTGCGCCTGTACCAGGCGCCTCGCAACCGCACCGAATTCGACCCGGTGGCGATGGAACTCTCCATGGGCCTGGTGCAAGGCGCCACCGAACAGTTGCTCAAGGAACGTGTCAAGAACTGGTACAAGGCGCAGGCGGAGGGTTTGTTCCAGCAGCGGCTGGACCTGTATGCGGCGCGCCTGGGCGTGCAGTATGCCGGTTTCTCGCTGTCCTCGGCCGACACGCGCTGGGGTTCCTGTACCGCCCAGCGCATCATCCGCCTGAACTGGAAGCTGATGCACTTTTCGCTGCCGCTGGTCGATTACGTGGTGGCGCACGAACTGGCGCACATCCTCGAAATGAACCACAGCGCGCGCTTCTGGGCCAATGTCGGCCGCATCTATCCGCAATACGAAGAAGCCAAGCAACTGCTGCGCAAACGCGCCGCCGAACTGCCGCCACTATTCACCTGATGCGCGCTCTCGCGGCCGCCGTCGCCCTGCCCCTGTGTGCCTTGCTGGCGGCGTGCGCGGCGACGCGCGCCGCCGAGCCCCGTTTTACCGTGGTGACGATCGATCCGGCCCGGCAACGCCTGCAGCTCTTTCTCAACGATGAAAAAGGCCGCCCGTACCAGCGGCTCGATAAGCTTGCCGCAGCGCTGGCCGGGCACGGCCAGCGCCTGGCGTTCGCCATGAACGCCGGGATGTACCATGCGGATTACTCCCCGGTAGGCCTGTTGGTGGCCGATGGCATCGAGTTCGCCCCGCTCAACCTGGAACACGGCAAAGGCAATTTCTTCCTGCAACCGAACGGCGTGTTCCTGGTGACGGATGCTGGTGCACAGGTCGTCGAATCAAGCGCCTACCCCGCCTTCGCCCGCCAGGCGCGTATCGCCACGCAGTCCGGCCCGATGCTGCTGTCGGAAGGCAGGATCAACCCGCTGTTCGACCCAATCTCCCGCTCGGCCTATATCCGCAATGGCGTCTGCGCCATTGATGGCAAGGCGATCTTTGTCATCAGCGATGTCCCGCTCAACCTGTATGCCTTCGCCAGCTACTTTCGCGACACGCTGAAGTGCCGCGACGCCCTGTATCTCGATGGTTCGGTTTCCTCGCTTTACTCCCCGGCACTGGGCCGCAATGACAGCCATGCCAAGCTGGGGCCGATCATCGGCGTGACAGGCAACTAAAGCCAGCCGGCTTCGCGCGCCAGGCGGAAAGCTTCGACCCGGTTGCCGGCATTGAGTTTGCTGATCGCTTCCGACAGATAGTTGCGCACGGTGCCTTCAGACAGGCTCAGTTGTTTCGCGATATCGGCACCGCTGCGGCCTTCGCCGGCCAGGCGCAGCACCTGGCGTTCCCGTTCGCTCAAGGGATCTTCGCTGCCGCTCCAGCTTTCCAGCGCCAGCTCGGGTGCGATGGCGCGCCCGCCGGCATGCACACTGCGGATGGCGGATGCCAGCGATTCGGAAGGCGCATCTTTCAGCAGGTAGCCGCGTACGCCGGCTGCCATGGCGCGGCGCAAGTAGCCGGAACGGGCAAAGGTGGTGACAATCACCACCCGCGACTGGCTGCCGCGCCCGCACAGCGCCGCAGCCAATTCCAGTCCTGTCATCAGCGGCATTTCGATATCGGTCAACACGATATCCGGGCGCAGCTCTTCGCATTGTGCCAGCGCTTCCTGCCCGTTGCGGGCCTGGCCGACGACGTCGAGGTCCGGCTCCAGCTTCAACAGCGCAGCCAATGCGCCCAGCACCATCGACTGGTCTTCGGCAATCAGGATCCGGATCATGCAGCAACTCCCATCGGTAAATACAATTCCAGCGCCAGGCCGTCCTCCGTGCGCAAAGCCAGGCGCCCGCCGGCCGCCGCGACACGCTCGCGCATGCCGCGCAGGCCGTTGCCGCACTCCAGGGCCGCGCGGTCCACTGGCGCGCGGCCGTTGTCGCGGATATGGCAGACGATCTGGCCGCCCTCCTGCCGTACGCTGACCAGGCAGCGGGTGGCACGGGCATGGCGCAGGATGTTCGTCACCGCCTCGCGCAAAGCCAGCGCCAGCACATTCTCCGCCGTCGCAGGCATGGCGAAGGCCTGCACTTCGGCGTCCAGCGTCACATCTGCCGCGGCCAGGGCGGCGCGAGCTTGCGCCAGCTCTTGCACAAAGCCTGTCTGGCGGAAGCCGGTAACCGCACTGCGTACTTCGGCCAGCGCATGGCGCGCCGTGCTCTCGATATCCTTGATTTCTTTTGCGCTGGCAGCAGTATCGCGCTCCAGCAGGCGCCCCGCCAGTTCCGCCTTGATCGCAATCAGCGACAGGGTATGCCCCAGCAAATCATGCAGGTCGCGCGAAATGCGTTCGCGTTCGGCAATGCGGGCAAGGTGCTCGACTTCTTCCTGCTTGCGCAGCAGCTGCTGGCCGGAACGGCGCACGCGCGCATCCATCACGCTGGCGATGCCGACCGGCGCACCGACGGCCAGTGACGGCAACAGGAATGGCAAGGGCAACTGCGCTGCCAGTGCCACCAGCGCGGCACTAGCCAGGATCAGCGTTATGCCAAGGTAGGCGTGGCGCGGCTGTTCCAGCGCCGCGCACATGGAGCAGGCAAATATGAAAAAGGTGCAGGCACCGAAATTGAACGGGGCCCACGCGAAGCCCAGGACGACAGTTGCCAGCAATAGCGGCAGCGCCTGCCGGTTGCGCAAGCGGTAGCTGGCCAGGTACATCGGCACGAACACCACGATCGACAATACCAGCAAACCAAACTCCAGCAGCGCTGGCTTGATGTAGAAGTACTTCCACAGGAAGAAGTTCAGCGACAGCAGCCAAAGGTAAGGTGCTTTGCCGAGATGCGGCGGCACCCAGGGGCCGGCCAGCAAGCGCTTGAACTTCTCCATCATCGCTCCTTACTGCAGCATCAGGCGCACGTCGGAAATCTGGAACCGGTAGTCCCCGGTCTGCGGCCCCGCGTTGAAAGCAATCATTGTAATCGCGCTGGTGTCGATGCCTTTGAATCCGGCCAGCGGCAAGCTCACTTCCTGCCAATCGGCTGCGGCCTCGAACGGCATGCTGACCGGAATCTGCCCGGCACGCGACATGATTGCCACCGCATAGCGCTTGCCATCGCCCTTGACGCGGAAGCGCAGAACCTTGACCGCGCTCAGGTCGGCCGCCGCCATCGGCGAAGTGCCCGGCATGAAGGCCAGGCCGGCCCATGGGAAGGCAAAGCCGGGCTGCACGCTGGCCTTCACGCTGACCGCAGCATCGTCGACGTAGTCGACCTGCACGCTCGACTTGCCCCCCAGGATGGCGTCATTGGAAGGCATCCAGCCGGCGCCGAAGGGGCTGTCCAGCTTGTCCCTGGTGAACAGGCTGATGCGGCCATCGGCCGGCATCTGCGGCGGCACGCCTTTCGAATTCAGTTCCTGCATCACCAGTGCCTGCTTCTTCGCGCGAAGCGGCGATACGATCTCGCCATCCTTCCACACTTCCACGATGCGCCGTGTCGCCAGGATATCCTTGCTCGGGTCGCCATCGACCAGCACCACATCGGCCTTGTAGCCCTTGGCAAGCTGCCCGCGCAGGCCGAGCCGGAAGTACCTGGCCGGCACCGAGGTTGCCGCTGCCAGCGCCTGTAACGGTGTCAGGCCCGCCTTGGTCAGCGCCAGCAGCTCATGGTGCAGGCTCGCGCCGTACAGCGTACCCGGATTGCCGGCATCGGTGCCTGCCAGCAGGGGCACGCCTGCGTCGCGCAGGGCGGCCACCACGGTATTCGGTGCGGCCAGGATGGCAGGACGCGGCTCCTTGCCATGCAGGGTTTCCAGGATCGCCACCTGCTCCTTGTCGAGCAGCGCCGTCAGCTGCCGGTCGCCAAGCAGCTCTTGCGGCGGCAGGCCGGCGACACTCTCCATCACGCTAAACGTCGGGATGATGAAGGCCTTATGCTGCCTGGCCAGTTTGACGAAGGACTGCAGTTCGGCGGGAGCGATCGACGCTGCGGTGAACAAGTGCACCAGGCCGTCGGCGCCGGCTTCCAGGGCGGCGCGCGCGTCGCCGAGCTTGGAAATATGCACCACGGCCAGCTTGCCGCGCTTGTGCGCGGCCGCCACCAGCGCCTTGACGGTCGGCACATCAAGGCTGTTCATCGGATGTCCCGGCCAGCCCGGTTCCAGCACGATCTTGATGAAGTCCGAGCCTTCGGCAATGCGGGCATCGACCCAGGCCTGCGCTTCTCCCGGCTGCTCCAGGGTCGGGATCGGAAAGCCGTACTCGGTGCCATGGCCGCCCGGCACGGTGGCCAGGATGCCGGCCGAGAAAACGTCGGCAGCATCCTTGTTCTCTCCTTTTGCCATGCGGGCGTGGATCGCCTGCATGCCCTGCACCGGCATGAACATGTCGACCTGGGTCGTCACCCCAAACAGCAGCGGCAAGTCGAGGTAGCGATAGGCATGCACGTGGGAGTCGATCAGGCCCGGCATCAGCGTGCGGCCGGTGCCCTCGATAATTTTTGCGCCGGCGGGCGCCTGGCCCTTGAAGTCGGCGCTGGCGATCTTGCCGCCTTCCAGCAGCACGCTGCGCCGGGCATGCACTTCCCGGCCGTCGAAGACGCGGACATCCTTGATCAGGGTGGTTTCAGCTGCCAAAGCAGGCAGGGCGCAGGCCATGCTGGCGGCGATCAACAGCTTACGGAACGATTGCATTGCGGTCTCCTTGGGTTCAGGTGAACGCAGTATCCGCTTTGCCCTCGCTGCGCACCAGGACAGAATGCCATGACTTCGTCATGACATTTGTCACTTCAAATCAGGAAGCAATGCAAGCGTGCGCGCGGTGGCGCCGCGGTGGGTATTGGCGAAGGTCAGCGCATGCGCGCCCATCGCGCCTCGCGCCGTACTATCGGCCAGCAGGCGCACGGCCTGCTGCATCAGGCCATCGCTGTTCGGCACCCGCACTGCGCCGCCTTGCTGCAGGCAGTCTTCGGTGGCTTGCGCGAAATTGAAGGTGTGCTCGCCGACGATGATCGGCTTGCCCAGTGCCGCCGGTTCGATCAGGTTCTGTCCGCCCAGCGGCTGCAGGCTGCCGCCGATAAACGCCAGGTCGCAGGCCGAATAGTAGGCGAACATTTCACCCATCGAATCGCCCAGCAGCACCACGGTGGAAGGATCGACGCTGGCGCCGGCTTGCGCCAGCGCCGTACGGCGCTGCAGCGACAGGCCGCGCTCGGCCACCATGGCCGCGACTTCGTCGAAGCGCTGCGGATGGCGCGGCACGAGCAGCAGCAGAACGTCCGGTGGCAGCGCTGCGCGCGCAGCCTGGAAAGCATCCAGGATCATGCCCTCCTCCCCTTCGCGCGTGCTGGCGCAAAGGAAGACCGGGCGCACGCCGATCTGCTGGCGCAGTTGCGCGCCGGTTGCCAGCGCAGCCTGCGGGATGACGACGTCGAATTTGATGCTGCCGGTCACATTCACATTGCTGGCGCCCAGTTCGCGGATGCGCAGCGCATCGGCTTCGGTCTGTGCTGCCACCAGGGTGATGCCCTGCGCCGCATCGCGTATCACCTTGCCGAAACGCTGCGCCTTGCCCAGCGAACGCTCGCTCAGGCGCGCGTTGGCCAGCACCACAGGCACTTGTTCGCGCTGGCATTGCAGGATCAGGTTCGGCCACACTTCCGTCTCCATCAGGATGCAGACGCGCGGCTCGAAATGGCGGATGAAGCGCGCCACCAGCAGCGGCATATCGTATGGCAGGTAGGATTGCACCACACGGGCGCCATGCTTGCCGAACAGGCTCTTGCCGGTAGCACGCCCGGTCGGCGTCATGCAAGTCAGCACGATGCGCGACTGCGGGTATTTCTTCAACAGGGCATCGACCAGCGGTTCGGCTGCGCGTGTTTCGCCCACCGATACGGCATGCACCCAGATGGTGGCCGGTTCGTCGTTGGCGGCGCGCGCGCCGTAAATGCCCAGGCGCTCGCCCCAGTACTGGCGATAACCCGGCTCCTTGCGGCCGCGCCACCACAGGCGGCCCAGCACCAGCGGCAAAGCCAGCCACCACATGAACGTGTAAAAAAGTCGCATGCTCAAAGCAGGCTCTTGGCGGCGGCCAGCACTTCAGGCACGCCGGGCGGCGAACCTTTGTCGCCAAGGTTGATGATGCGCGGCGACCAGTTGCCTTCCGTTTTCCAGCGCGGCGAGTCGGCGTAGATTTCCACCACCGGGCGCGAGAAGGCCGCTGCGATATGGGTCAGCCCGGTGTCCACTCCCACCGCCAGCGCAGCACGGCGCGCCAGCATGACGGCGTCGGCCATCTGCAGTTTAGGCAGCACGCGGGCATTCGGGATGCCGGCAGCCAGCGCTTGCGCTTCCGCCTTTTCCTTGTCCGAGCCCCAAGGCAGCAGCACCGGCATCGGCGCCAGCGCCCTGCCCAGTTCAGTCCAGTTGGCCGGCGCCCATTTCTTGGCATCGCGCGCAGTGCCGTGGAAGAACACGGCGTACGGCTCGTCGCCCATCCAGTACGGGCGCGCTTCGCCGGCCGGCACTTCGGGCAGGCCGAAATCGGCCGGATAGTCGACCTTGAAGCCCAGTGCGGCGCCCACTACCAGGCGGCCGCGCGCAACGGCGTGCGTACGCGGGTCGAGCGGGATGCTCCTGCTGTGGAAAATGCGGGAAATGCCTTCGTAGCCCGAACCTTCGCTGCCGTTGGCAAGACCGACCTTGTTCCTGCCGCGCGCCGCGCCCATGATGACGCCGGTCTTCAGCAAGCCCTGCGTGTCGAACACATAGTCATACTGAACCTCGCGCAGCTGGCGGAAAAAGGCGCCGATCTCGGCGCGCGTTTCCTTCTTGCCCAGGCTCTTGCGCCAGCGGCGCAGGCCCCAGGGCAGGATATGGCGCACCATGGGGTTCAGGCGCACCAGGCTGACATAGCCTTCCTCCACCACCCAGTCGATGTTCGCGTCCGGGAAATGGCGCTTGATGTCGGCCACGATGGGCATATTGTGCAGCACATCCCCCAGCGAGGAGACGCGCACGAGCAGGATATTCATTCAGAACGGCAGTTGCGCATCCGGCTTGGCAGCCAGGATCACATCGCGGAACTGGCCCTGGATGCGCGCCAGCGCGGCCGGCGATTCCGCCTCGAAGCGCATCACGATCACCGGCGTCGTATTCGAGGAACGTGCCAGGCCGAAGCCGTCGGCATATTCCACGCGCAGGCCGTCGATATCGATGACGCGTTCATTGCCCGGGAATTTCGCTTCAGCGGCCAGCTTGGCCATCAGCGCGTAATTCTCGCCTTCGTTCAGTTGCAGTTGCAGTTCCGGCGTGCTGTCGGACTTCGGCAGTGCGTTCAGCAGCGCGGAAGGATCGGCGTGGCGCGTCAGGATTTCCAGCATGCGAGCGCCGGCATACAAGCCGTCATCGAAGCCGTACCAGCGATCCTTGAAGAACACGTGGCCGCTCATTTCGCCGCCCAGCGGGGCGCCGGTTTCCTTCAGCTTGGCCTTCACCAGCGAATGGCCGGTCTTGCACATCAGCGGCTTGCCGCCCGCCTGCTCGATGTAAGGCGCCAGGTGGCGCGTGCATTTCACGTCGTACAGGATCTGGGCGCCCGGGTTACGGGACAGCACGTCTTCCGCAAACAGCATCATCTGGCGGTCCGGGAAAATGATCTGGCCGTCCTTGGTCACGATGCCCAGGCGGTCGCCGTCGCCGTCGAACGCCAGGCCGATTTCGGCGTCGCTATCCTGCAGCGCCTGGATCAGGTCTTGCAGGTTTTCCGGGTGCGCGGGGTCCGGGTGGTGGTTCGGGAAAGTGCCGTCCACTTCGCAGAACAACTCGACCACTTCGCAGCCCATGGCGCGATACAGGTCGCCTGCAAATGCGCCGGCCACGCCATTGCCGCAGTCGACGGCGATCTTGACCGGGCGTGCAATCTTCACGTCGCCGATGATGCGCTGCAAATACTGTTCGCGGATGTCGTGGGTGCCGTAACTGCCGGCAGCGGCCGCCGGCTGCAGGCCCGCTTCGATGGCCTGGTACAGGGCGGTGATGGCATCGCCATGGATCGCCTCGCCCTTCAGCACCATTTTGAAGCCGTTATAGTCCGGCGGGTTATGGCTGCCGGTGACCATGATGCCGGAACGGGTGTCGAGCACCTGGGTCCCGAAATACACCATCGGCGTTGCCACCACGCCCAGGTCGATCACGTCGACGCCGGCGGCCTGCAGGCCCTGCGCCAATGCAGCGATCAGGCCCGGGCCCGACAGGCGGCCGTCACGGCCGATCACCACGCTGCGTTCTCCCTTCGCGGCGGCAGCCAGGCCGAAAGCGTGGCCAATGGAGCGTGCCACGCCTTCGTCCAGTGTTTTACCGATAATGCCGCGGATATCGTAGGCTTTGAAGATGGATTTGGAGAGAGCAACCATAGAAACTAACAAGACAAATATTAAAAAGCTGGCTCAGATGCGCAGGTCGTCAATCGACTTGCCGCCCTCGACCCAGTCCTTGACCCATTTCGGCTGGCGGCCGCGGCCGGTCCACTGCTCGCTTGCATTGGCGGGATTGCGGTAGCGCGCTTCCACCTTGCCACCCTTGTTGCGCGTGCCCGGGAAACCGGCCAGCAATTCCTTCAGCGGCACGCCGGCTTGCAGGGCGATGGCGAATATCTGTTCGCGCGCCTTTTGCTTATCCATACCCTCGCGCTGCTTTAATTCGCGCTTAATCTGTTCCTGCAGGTCGCGCAATTCAGCGGATGCCAGTTTCGACAGGTCCATCTTCCTATCCTTTAATTTGATTTCGATGCCTTGAAATATACACGAAATCGGCTTAACGGATTTTCTTATGTCGAATCATCCAGCGCGGCGCTTTAAATCGGACAATGCGCGCATATAGCCAGACATAACTCGCAATAAATAGCAGGCAGAACAGCATGAGCACCCAGGTATAGCGCCAGAATACCGTGGCGGGAATAACCGCCATCAGCGAAAACATCCACAAATAAGGCGAGGTCATGGAATTGCGGCGCACCAGGGCACGCGCATCCTTGCGGCCCACCGCCCATTGCACCACGCGCCGGAAAATCAGGCTGTGCAGGTGAATGCCGTCCGGCATCGCGGGCGAGGTACCGCGGATGAAGAAGCGGCGATAAACACTGAACAGGGTTTCAAAAGTGGGATAGATTAATAGCAATACGGCATACCAAGTAGAAACTTGCGGATTGCGCATTACCAGCATCAGGGCCAATTCGCCCAGCATAAAGCCGATAAAGTAAGCGCCGCCATCGCCCAGGAATATTAGCCCGACCGGATAATTCCAGATCAGGAAACCGGCGGTGGCGCCTGCGACCATCAATGCCGCCACCAGCACAAACATATCATTGACCTGCAGCGCGACATAACCAAGCGACAACAGCATGCAAATCGTCACCACGCTGGCCAGGCCATTGAATCCGTCGATAATATTGATGGCATTGGCAATGCCGGCCACCGCCAGCACCGTCAATGGCAAGGTCAGCCACAAATAGGGAACCGGCGTGGTGGAGAACATCCAGTCGATGCGATCGATGCGCGCATCCATCAGGAAATAGGCGAGCAAGGCGGCAAACATGGTCAGCAGCAGGCGGCGGCGGGCGCTGACCTTGCCCGTATAGTCTTCGACAATGCCGCCGAGGAAGGCAAACATCGCGCACATGATCAACGACAGCATCCAGCTTGTCATGACCGGCACGCGCCAGACCGAAACGCAGGCGCTCAGCGCAACGGCCAAAAAGATCGACAGGCCACCGATGCGGGCCACGTGGTGGGCATGCACTTTCTGTACGCCACCGAAATCAGCATCTAATGCGGGGCCATGCAACCGCACTTCCTTGATGACCCACAGGGTCAAGAGTGCAGACGTGAAAAAGCTCACGAGGAAGGAAAACATTTGTTCTTATCAGTATAGTGAGCCAGCCGCTATTGTCGCAGCGCAGCAAGAAAGATTGCTCGCGCGCTAAGCGGCGATTGTACCGTATGCGTGCGGGGCGACGGGAAATTCTAGCCCATAGCGTTGCGTCTAAGGTATTTACTTACCAATTGATACTTCTAGTGCAGCGCGCCCGGCCCTGCGCACCGCCGGCGAGCGCGATCATGCGTTATCCTAATGCGATGAAAACATATGCAGTCGGCGACCTGCAGGGTTGCCATGGCGAGACAGTCACCCTGGTCGAAAAGATCCTGGATACCGAACACGCCGCCGGAAACGACCCGCCCGCCATCCTGTTTTGCGGCGACCTGATCAACCGCGGCCCCGATTCGCTGTCTACGCTGCGCTATGTGCAGGCCTTGAGCCAGGGCAGCGACGGCCGCATCGACGCGGTGCTGGGCAACCATGACTTGCACCTGCTGGCGGTCGCCAACGGGATCCGGCCCGAATCGAGCTCCGACACCATCGAGCATATCCTGGCGGCGGCTGACCGCGAGGCGCTGCTGCACTGGCTGCGCCTGCGCCCGATGGCCATCATGCGCCTGGAGCACCTGCTGGTGCATGGCGGCGTGCTGCCGCAGTGGACGGCGCAACAGGCCATGGCGCTGGCCGGCGAAGTGGAAGCGGCCTTGCGCGGCGACCAGTGGGTCGGCTTCCTGCGCGAGATGTACGGCAACCAGCCCGATCGCTGGAGCGACGACTTGAGCGGCGCCGCGCGCCTGCGCTGCATCGTCAATGCCCTGACCCGCATGCGCTTCTGCAGCGCCACAGGGGTGATGGACTTCAAGATGAAGGAGTCGGCGCACGCCGATCCGTCGAGCGGCCTGATGCCGTGGTTCGAAGTGCCGGGCCGCCGCAGCAGCGATACCACCGTGGTGTTTGGCCACTGGTCGGCGCTGGGGCTGCGCATCATGCCGCGCCTGATCGCGCTTGACAGCGGCTGCGTGTGGGGCGGCAAGCTGTCGGCCGTCTGCCTCGACGACCGCAGCCTGCTGCAGGTCGATTGCCCGGAATACCGGAAGGTTTAGTGCTTCGGCCTGCCCTCGGCCGGGGCCGAGGCCTGGGATTGAGCCAGCCCGTCGGCTTTGCCCGCTTCGCCAGCGCCTTCCGCCGCGGCGGGCGCCTCGCCTTCGGCCGCTGCCGCAGCGGCCGGCGCGAACGTGGCCGCCATCAGTTCCTTGTACGCTTCCGACCTGCGCAGCGGTTCCAGGTTGGCGCTGCCCTTGATTGCCTCTTCATCCGTAAAGCCGTTGACGATTGCCGTCTCCAGCGACGCGATGGCGGCATTCTTGCGGCCCAGCTGCGCCTGGGCCTGGGCCAACAGGAAAAACGACTCGGCTTCCTTGGGCGCTTTCAGCGTCGCGGCATACGCCTTGTCCGCCGCAATGCCGTAATTCTTTTGCGTCAGGCTTTCCGTCGCCTGCGTGCGCAAGGCCTTGGCATTGGTGAAGGTGTCGCCGCAGGCCGCCAACAGCAGGCACGCTGCCAGCACGCTGATCCTGGTCATGCTGATTGCTCCTGTAAAGTTTCCGTCTCCGGCACGATGCCCAGCGCGGCGCCGATCGCGGCGTGGGTCGCAGCCGCCAGTTCGCGGCGATGGGCGCCTTCGCCCGGTAACGCTTGCAGCACGGACAGGCGCGCCCGCACCGGCTTGCTGTCGAGGATATTCACCACGCTTTGCACGAAAGTCATGTCGCCGATGAAGTCCACCGAGGGATGGGGCTCGCCCGCCGGGTCGACATAGGACAAGGCAAACGGCTGCACCGGCACCTTGCCATCCACGGCCGCCTCGAACAGGTTGGCGTGGAAAGGCAGCAGCGTGCCTTGCGCAGCCGTCGTTCCCTCGGGGAAGAAGGCCACGCGCTGGCCGTCCTGCAGGGCGTGCACCAGGCCCTTGAAAATATTGCGCAGCTCGCGCTTGTTGCCGCGCGCGATGAACACAGTGCCCGCCTGCGCCACCAGCCAGCCGGCCAGCGGCCAGTCGCGGATCTCCGACTTGGCCACGAAGCGGCATGGATACAGCGCATTGATGACGAAGATATCCAGCCACGAGATGTGGTTGCAGACGATCATGCCCTGCTCCAGCGGCGCCGCGCTGCCCGGCGCCATCTGCACGCTGACGTTGCAGATCGCCAGCAGCTGGCGCGACCAGCGCCGGATATGGCCGTTGCGCTTTTCCGTCCCGATGAAGGGGAAGATGAACGCGCAAATCGCCATGCCGGCCAGCAGGTGCACCGCCACGCGCCCGATGCGCAGCACCAGGCGCCAGTCAAGATTGCGTTTAGCTTGCGGTGCGCTCATATGCCACCCGGCCCGCAACGATGGTCGCCTGCACCTGCCCCGCCAGCTCATAGCCGAGGAACGGCGTGTGCTTGCCCTGGCTGGCCAAAGTGCTGCCGCTGACGGTCCAGCGCGCGGCCGGGTCAAACACCACCACGTCGGCCACGCTGCCCACGCCCAGCTGCCCCGCTTGCGCCAGGCCTGCCACGCGTGCAGCTTCGCAGGTGACGCGCGCCACGGCGCGCGAAAGCGCGTCGTCCCTGCCCTGCGCCGCGGCGTAATCGTCGGCCCATTTGATAGCCAGCGACAGCAGCAGCTCCAGGCCGGTGGCGCCCGGCGAAGCTTCGCCGAACGGCAGCAGCTTTTCATCGTCGTCGCACGGCGTGTGGTCGGAGCACATGGCGTCGATGGTGCCGTCCAGCAGCCCGGCACGGATCGCCTCGCGGTCGCGCTGGGTGCGGAACGGCGGGTCGACGCGCGCATTGGAGTCGAAGAAGTTGATGTCGGTGTCGGTCAGGTGCACGTGGTGCGCGCCAACGTCGCAGGTGATCGGCAAGCCTTCCGCTTTCGCCGCGCGCACCAGCTCCAGGCCGGCGGCAGAGGACATGCGGCACAGGTGGACCTTGGCGCCGGTCGAACGCATCAGCTCGAAGATCGTGTGCAGGGCGATGGTTTCGGCCATCACCGGCACGCCGGACAGGCCCAGGCGCGACGCCAGCGGGCCGCTGTGGGCCACGCCGCCGCGGCCAACGTAGGCGTCCTGCGGGCGCAGCCAGATCGTAAAACCGAAGGTGGCGGCGTACTGCATGCAGCGCTGCAGAACGGTGGTGTCCCTGATCGGGGATTCGGCTTGCGAGAAGCCGATGCAGCCGGCGCCGGTCAGCTCCACCAGCTCGGTCAGCGCTTCGCCTTTCAGGCCGTGCGTCAGTGCGCCCAGCGGATGCACGTGGGCCTGGTTCAGGGCATTGGCGCGGTGCTTGAGCATTTCGATCAAGCCTGGTTCGTCGAGCACAGGGTCGGTGTCGGGCGGGCACACCAGGGAGGTCACGCCGCCCTGCACTGCCGCCTGCATTTCCGATTTCAGCGTGGCCTTGTATTCGAAGCCGGGTTCGCGCAGCCGCGCCGACAGGTCGACCAGGCCCGGCGCCACCACCTTGCCGGCGGCATCGATGGTGCGCCCGGCCGTGAAACCGGCCGGCGGGGTGCCGATGGCGGCAACCTTGCCGTCCACGATATACAGGTCTTGTTTGGAATCGATCTTGTTGGCCGGATCGATCAGTCGGCCGTTTTGGATAAGTACGTTCATTTTTATGCTTGCGTGCCTGCCAGGATGCTCATCACCGCCATGCGGACTGCGATACCGAAGGTGACCTGCGACAGGATCACCGCTTGCGGGCCGTCGGCCACGGCGGAGTCGATCTCCACGCCGCGGTTCATCGGGCCCGGGTGCATCACGATGGCGTCCGGCCTGGCCAGCGCCAGGCGCTCCGGCGTCAGGCCGTAGGCGCGGAAGTACTCGCCGGCGGACGGCAGCAGCGCGCCGCTCATGCGCTCGTTCTGCAGGCGCAGCATGATGATCACGTCCACATCCTTGAGGCCTTCGTCCATGTTGGTGAAGGTGCGCACGCCCAGCTGCTCCAGGCCGCCCGGCAGCAGGGTATGCGGGCCGATGGCGCGGATTTCAGGCACGCCCAGGGTGGTCAGGGCGTGGATATCGGAACGGGCCACGCGGCTGTGCAGGATGTCGCCCACGATTGCCACGCGCAGGTTGGTGAAATCCTTCTTGTAGTGGCGGATGGTGTACATGTCCAGCAGGCCCTGCGTCGGGTGCGCGTGGCGGCCGTCGCCCGCGTTGACCACGTGCACGTGGTTCTGCCTGGTGTCGTGCAGGTGCTTGGCGATCAGGTACGGCGCACCCGACTGCGAATGGCGCACCACGAACATGTCGGCGTGCATGGCCGACAGGTTGTCGATGGTATCCAGCAGCGACTCGCCCTTGCTGGCGGAAGACGCCGCGATATTCAGGTTGATCACGTCGGCCGACAGGCGCTTGGCCGCGATCTCGAAGGTGGTGCGGGTACGGGTGGAATTCTCGAAGAACAGGTTGAAAACGCTTTTACCGCGCATCAGCGGGACCTTCTTCACTTCGCGGTCGGAGACGGACACGAAGGAGGAGGCGGTATCGAGGATCTGGTTGATGATGGCCTTCGGCAGGCCCTCGGTCGACAGCAGGTGCTGAAGCTCGCCGTGTTTGTTGAGTTGCGGATTAAGCATGGTTCTGTTCAATAGTCAGGGAAAACTTTCCGTCGCCGCCCTGCTGCAGGCGCAGGGCCTGGCCCGGCGCGCAGCGCGTGTGGGCTGCCACGAAATCGGCAGCCACCGGCAATTGGCGTTCGCCGCGGTCCACCAGCGAGGCGAGCATGATGCGCGCCGGGCGGCCGTAGTCGAACAATTCGTTGATGGCGGCGCGCGTGGTGCGGCCGGTGTAGAGCACGTCGTCCACCAGCACAATGGTGGCGCCATTGACGTCGAAGCCGATATGGGTCGGCTTCACGTCGTGCGGCAAGCCCTTCTTCGCGTAGTCGTCGCGGTAGAAGGACACGTCCAGCACGCCCAGGCGCGCAATCAGGTTCAGGTCCTTGGCCAGGCGCTCGGCGATCCAGGCGCCGCCGGAGTGGATGCCGACGATGGCCGGGTCGTTGGCGCCGGCAATGCCGGCCTTGACCTGCTCGAGCAGGCTGGCGTACAGCGCTTCAGCGTCAAGCTGTTGGGGATCAGTGTGGGACATATTCGTCAAAGTATTGTTGGAGGATGATGGCAGCGGCGCGGTCGTCGATGATTTCGCCGCGCTTGGCGGCAATCATCGCCGACGAGTAGCGCTCGTCGACCAGCACCACGGGAAGATTGAAGCGGCCGTTCAACTGATTGGCAAACTTGCGGCAGCGCGCCGTCATTTCGTGCTCGGCCCCGTCCGGATGGAACGGCAGGCCCACAATCAGCCTGGTCGGCCCCCATTTATCGATCAGGGCCTTAATCTCGGCGAAGCGTGCATCGTTGACCGTGGATTGAATGACGGCCAGGGGACTGGCCTGGCCGATCATCGTGTTTCCCATTGCGACACCAACGCGTTTGATGCCGAAGTCGAAGCCTAAGACAGTTTCCGGACTATGCATGACCCGCTTCAGAGTTAAGCATCAGGGGGTCGAAGCCCAGCAGTTTGATGGCGGCCTGGTAGCGCTCCTCGATCGGCACCTCGAACACGATGCGCGGATCGGCGGCCACGGTCAGCCAGCCATTGCGCGCCAGTTCGTCTTCCAGCTGGCCGGGGCTCCAGCCCGCGTAGCCGATCGACACCATCATGCGTTCCGGGCCCTGGCCGCGGGCCACGGCTTCCAGCACGTCGATCGAAGTGGTGAAGGCAACGTCGTTGGTCACCGTCAGCGAAGACGAATAGTGCGCGCCCGGGGTATGCAGCACGAAACCGCGGTCGTCCTGCACCGGGCCGCCGAACATGATCGGCTCCGATTCCAGGTGGCGCTCGGCGGCGGACGACACTTCGAGGTCGATCCGGTCGAACAGCACTTCCATGGTCATATCGGTAGGCTTGTTGATCACGACGCCCAGCACGCCGTTCTCGTTGTGTTCGCACACATACACGACCGTGCCGCCAAAGATCGGGTCATGCATGGATGGCATGGCAATCAGGAAATGATTTGCCAGGTTGAGCGCAGGGGCAGTCATATGTGCCTTTAGCTCCTTCAGTTCACTAGTTTCCGGTAACAATCCCGGCACTGGCATGCTTCTGGTCAATTTGACTTTTTTCATGATTGCTCTCAATGCAGGACTGTTAAGTGTTCTTTACTGTAATATCCGCGCTGCAACTGTCGGATATACCCACAGTTTACTATGAATTGCTGATCCAGCCATGAAAAACGCCCTTGTCTGGTTGCGCCGGGACCTGCGCCTGTTCGACCATGCCGCCATGCATCATGCGCTGGCCTCTGCAGGGACAGTGTACGTGGCCTTTATTTTCGACCGCGCCATCCTGGATGCGCTGCCGGCAGCCGACCGGCGCGTCGAGTTCATCCACGACACGCTGGCCGCGCTTGCTGCCGAGCTCGACGCGGCAGGCGGGCACCTTATCGTACGGCATGATCTTGCCGAAACAGCAATCCCAGACCTCGCTGCCGAGCTTGCCGTCGATGTTGTATTTGCCAATCACGACTATGAGCCGGCGGCTATGGCCCGCGACGCCAGGGTGGCGCGCAGCCTGCGCCAGGCCGGGCGTGAGTTGCGCACCTTCAAGGACCAGGTGGTATTCGAACGCGACGAAGTGCTGACCCAGGCCGGGCAGCCGTTTTCCGTGTTCACGCCCTACAAGAATGCCTGGCTGCGCAAACTGGAAGCCGATCCGTCGGTGCTGGCGCCGTGGAGCGTCGAGCCGGGGAGCGCGCGCCAGCCGGGCCGCTTTGCACCGGGCCGCAGTACACTGCCCTCGCTGGCCGACATCGGCTTCGAACGCACCAACCTGCACCAGCTGGGCATCGGCAACGGGCTGCAGCTATTCGACGAATTCCTGGGCAGGATTGCCGATTACGGCGCTGCGCGCGATTTCCCTGCCGTCAAGGGCCCGTCCTACCTGTCGCTGCACCTGCGCTTCGGCACCGTCTCGATCCGCCACCTGGTACGCAGCGTGATGACCATGGCGGCGCGCGGCGCGGCCGGCGCAGGCGGTGCGGTGTGGCTGTCGGAGCTGGTCTGGCGCGAGTTCTACATGCAGATCCTGTTCCACCACCCGCATGTGGTCGACGGCGCCTTCAAGCCGGCCTACGACAAGATCGCATGGGAAACCGGCCCCGCAGCCGACGAACTGTTTGCAGCATGGTGCGAAGGCCGCACCGGCTACGCACTGGTGGATGCCGCCATGCTGCAGATCAACCGCACCGGCTATATGCACAATCGGCTGCGCATGGTGACGGCATCGTTCCTGTGCAAGGACCTGGGGATCGACTGGCGCCGCGGCGAAGCTTACTTCGCGCTGCACCTCAATGATTTCGACCTGGCAGCCAACAACGGCGGCTGGCAATGGGCATCGTCCTCCGGCTGCGATGCGCAGCCCTACTTCCGGATCTTCAACCCGGTCACGCAATCGCAGAAGTTCGATCCGGAAGGAAAATTCATCAAGCGCTACCTGCCCCAGCTGGCAGGCCTGTCGGCCAGGGAGATCCACTTGCCGCGCAACCCGATCGTCGAGCACGACGAAGCCCGCAAGCGCACATTGCAGCGCTACGAAGTGGTCAAGAAGTAAGCCGCGTAGCCGAGCAGCTCGCGCGGGATCGAATAGAGGTCGCGCAACTCGGCGTAGCGTGCATGGCTATGTCCGGCGACCTGCACGCCGGCCCGTTCAAGGGCAAGCCGGGTGCGCGGCACATGGAAGTACTGCGTCGCCACCAGCACCGACTTCAGGTCCCTGGCGCGCATGAAGGCAGCCGCGTTGCCGGCCGTCGCCCTGGTATCCAGGCCTTGGCTGTCGACGACGATGGCAGCCCTTGGCACGCCATTCTTTGCAAGATAGCCGGCCATCACTACCGCTTCGTCAAAGCCTTCCCTGCCCAGCCCTCCGCTGACGAATATCAATGGCGCACGATGGCCGCGATACAAGGCCAGCGCGATATCGAGCCGCGCCCGCAGCCGCGGGCTGGGCGTGCCGTCCGGCGCCACCGTGTTGCCGGGCACCACGATCAGGTCGGCGTCGGCCTGCTGGTCGCTGCAGCCCGCAACGACGATCACGCCGCAGCCCAGCAGGAAAACGCCGGCAAGCAGCGCGGCAAATAGCTTGAACAGTCGCATTCGATCGGATAAAAAAAGGGCAGGCGCGATGGCCTGCCCTGTTGTGCGCTACTGCACGCCTCAAGCGCGTTGCGGCAGCAGGCCCGCGATGGCGCCCAGCAGGATATCTTCCTGGAACGGCTTGCCGAAGTAGGCATTCACGCCCAGTTGCAGCGCGTAGTTGCGGTGCTTGTCCGCCGAACGCGAGGTGATCATGATGATCGGGATCTCCTTGGTGCGTTCGTCGCCGCGCACGTTGCGGGTCAGGTCAAAGCCGTCCATGCGCGGCATCTCGATGTCGACCAGCATCAGTTCCGGCAGGCGGTCCTGCAACTGCTCCAGCGCATCCACGCCGTCCTTGGCCAGCATGACGTGATAGCCTTCGCGCTCCAGCAGGCGCTGGGTCACCTTGCGCACGGTGAGCGAATCGTCCACCACCATGACAGTGCCATGGGCGCGCGTCTGTTGCACAGGCTCGGCGACGCCGCCGGCGGGTGCCGGCGCCGGGGTTGCCGAGGTACGCGGCGCCAGTTCCGGATGCTGCGCCACGTGCAGCTGCAGCGCCACCGGATTCAGGATCAGTACGATCTCGCCCGAACCGAGCACGGTTGCGCCGGCGATGCCGGGCATGCGCGACAGCTGCGGGCCGATGTTCTTGATAACCACCTCGCGGTTGCCGAGGATTTCGTCGACGTGCAGCGCGACGCGGTCGGTACCGTTACGCAGCATCATGACCGGCGAAGAACGCTGCAGCAGCGGACGCGCATCGCCGTCGCCCAGCAACGTGGCCAGGTAGCGCAGCGGCACGTGCTGGCCGTGGTGTACCACGGCGCCTTTGCCGGTAGCTTCAGCCAACGCGCCTTCCTTCAGCTGCAGCACCTGCTCCACCATCAGCGCAGGCACTGCATGGGTGCGGCCGCCGGCGGAGATCAGCACCACCTGGGTCACTGCCAGCGTCAGCGGCAGGCGGATCGTGAAGCGCGAACCCTTGCCTGCTTCGGTGAAGGTTTCCACGCGGCCGCCCAGGGCCTGCGCCTCGGACAGCACGATGTCCATGCCGACGCCGCGGCCGGCCAGTTCGGTCAGCGTATCGGCGGTCGAGAAGCCCGGCTGGAAGATCAGGTTGGACGCTTCGGCGTCGCTGACCACCTGGTCTTCAGCCAGCAGGCCGACGCTGCGCGCCTTGTTGCGGATGCGTTCCAGGTCCAGGCCAGCGCCGTCGTCGCTGAACTCCAGCACCACTTCGTTACCCTGCTGGCTGACCTGCACCAGCAATTCACCGGTCTCGCCCTTGCCGTGTTCGACCCGCCGTTCGCGCGACTCGATGCCGTGCACGATGGCGTTACGCAGCAAGTGTTCAAACGGCGCGGCCATGCGTTCCAGAACGCTACGGTCCATTTCAACGCCGCCGCCGCGGATGTCCAGGTTGACGCGCTTGTCGGTTTCTTTGGCACCCTGGCGGGCGACGCGGAACAGACGTTCGGAAACGCTGTTGAACGGCACCATGCGCACGCGCATCAGGTCTCGCTGCAGGTCGCGCGTCATACGCGCTTGCTGCGTCAAGTCGCCGGTGGCGCCGTCGATGGAACGGATCAGGCCTTCGTGGAAGGAGGCCACGTCGCTCACCGACTCGGCCATCATGCGGGTCAATTCCTGCAGGCGGGTAAAGCGGTCGAACTCGAGCGGGTCGAATTCGCGCTCGCCGGCAATCGACATACGCGAAGCGATCTGCGATTCAGCTTGCATTTCGACTTCGCGCAGCTGGCGGCGCAGGCGATTCAAGTTTTCCTGGAAGTCGGACACCGAAGTGCGCAGCGAGGTCACTTCGTTTTCCAGGCGCGAACGGGTGATCGACACTTCACCGGCCTGGTTCACCAGGCGGTCAAGGATGTCTGCGCGTACACGCACCAGAGGCGAGGCCTTGGCGCCGCCTTCCGCCTCGTCGCCAGCGCGTGCCGTTGCAGGCGCTGCGGCCAGGCGTGCGGCAAGTGCGCTGAGCGAAGGCTGTGCCGCACCCTGGGATGCAGGTGCGCCTGCTTCACCGGCAGGTGCTGCAGCGGCGGCTTGCGCGGCAGCCATGGCGGCGGCGTAGGCTTCCGGATTTTGCAGTTGTTCGAACAGCAGCAGCGCGTGGTCATAGTGCGCCATCAGCTCGTCGAACGAGTGCTGCGACGCACTGCCTGCGTGCACCATATTTTCAATGTGCGTTTCGATTTCGTGCGCGTGCTGGCCAAGGCGCATTGCACCTGCCATGCGGGCGCTGCCCTTCACGGTGTGCAGCACGCGCTGCAGGCTGTGGGCGTGACTGAAATCGGTCGGCTTGGCGTGCCAGGCGCGCAGCGACTCGCCGATCTGCGGCAGCAGGTCGGTGCCTTCTTCCAGGAACACTGGCAGCAGGTCCGGGTCCAGTTCGTCGTGGATGTCGGACGGGCTGGCGCCCAGCAGGTGCGGGGTTTCCGGCAGTTCGACGACCTGCACTTCGCTTGGCGCAGCGTGGTCGAGGTCGACCGCATCTTCTTCGATGGCTTCGCCCGCGGCCAGTGCGGTGGCGTCGATGGCGTCGACTTCGATTGCAGCTTCGGCCACCGCGGCATCGGCTTCGGCCAGCAGCGCTGCTTCGTCAATTTCTTCGATCGCCGGCGCGGCTTCCTCGATTGCAGGTGCGGCGATTTCCTCGGCGACCGGAGCAACGATTTCTTCGGCGACGGGCTCAGTGATTTCCTCGACGACCGGCGCGGCGATTTCCTCGACGATTGGTGCCGTGCTTTCTTCGACCACCGGCTCAGCGATTTCCTCGACCACCGGTGCCGTGATTTCCTCGACCACCGGCTCAGCGATTTCTTCGACGATCGGTGCCGTAATTTCCTCGACGACCGGCTCAGCGATTTCCTCGACCACCGGTGCCGTGATCTCCTCGACCACCGGCGCGGCCTGCTTCAGCTCCGGCGCGTCGAACGCGTCATCAAATGCGGAATCGAACAGGTTGTCGATGTTGCCGCCTTGCGCGAGCACTTCAGGTGCCGGCTGCTCGACGCTTTCGGCCGCTGCCGGCGCTTCGGTAACCAGGCTGTGGTAGGTATCGCTGAACAGGTTGTCCAGGCGCTGTTCCAGCTGCACGCCCTCAGGCTCGCCCACGATGCTGTCCAGTTGCTCGTCGAGCTCCTTGTCAACTTCCGGCGGATGCGCCAGATGCTCGCGCAGCTTATGCAGCGCCTCGATCAATTCCGGTTGTTCTGGCGGCAGTTCGCCGGTGGCGAAGCTTTGCAGCATCTGGCGCACGCGTTCGATGGTGAAGTCGAACAGGTCGTGCTGCGCATCGTCCAGGTGCGGTGCCGGCGGCTGCAGCTCCTGCAGCGTGATTTCCAGTGCATAGGACAATTCGCGCAAAGGCTTGAAGCCTACGGTGCCGGAAGTGCCGGTCAGGGTATGCACGGCATGCAGCGCTTCCGGGTTGACCGCACGCTGCTCGTGGCGCCACTCGCCGAAATCCTGCGACAGCAGGCGTACCAGTTCGTCGGTCTCCGCCATGTAGATGTTGTACAGCGGCAGCGGGATCGCCAGGCGTCCCACGAACTTCATATTATCTTCCGCCGGCGGCTCTGGCGGCGTAGGCGCGGTAGCAGTCGGGAACTCGATGACGTTGGTCGAGCGGGCCGGGGCAGCCTCTTCTTGCGCCTCGAATACGAGCGGCTCTTCGAGGGTCAGTTCGGCCTCTGGTTCCGACACTTCGATCGCTTCCAGGTCGAAGACCGGGTCGGCGGACAGCGCTTCGACCGGCTCGGCAGGCGCGGCCTCGGCTTCAAGCGGCGCAGCGGCTTCCTCGGCCACCTCGATCGCTTCGATAGCAGCTCCTGCGTCTGCTTCAGGCGCAGCGACAGCCTCGGTGCCGGCGGCCGGACGCTCGAACACGCCGGTGTCCTGCAGGCGCGTGGCGGCGTCGACGATCGGTTTTTCCTGGCGGGCCGAGTTGCCGGTGGTGGCCAGTTCTTCCACCCAGGCCGACATTTCTTCGCTCGCATAATTGAGCAGCGCGAACAGGTCTTCCGAGGGGCGGCGCTCTTCCGCCAGCCACAGGTTCATGACTTTTTCGATCGCATGCCCGCCGTCGCCGAAGCGGTTCAGGCCCACCATGCGGCTGCTGCCCTTCAGCGTGTGGAAGGAGCGGCGCAGCATGGTCATGGTGTCGAGGTTGGAGATCTCGCTGTGCGGACGCGCCAGCGTCTCGCGTACGAAGGCCAGCACTTCCTGTGCTTCGCCAATGAAGATTTCCAGCAGTTCCGCTTCGACTGCCTCGTCGCCGGCAGCGCCGGCTTCAGGGACAGGCGCCGTCAGCACCGGTTCAGGAGCCGCTTCCGGCTCCGGCAGTGCTTCTTCCAGCACCGGGATCGACTCCGGGCCGGAAATTTTCTTGAACGGCACGGCGCGGAAAGTGCCATGTTCCGGGTCGAACGCAAAGCGCTCGCGAGCGCCGGAAGGATTCTGCGCCAGCATGTCGACGAAGAAGCCCAGGGCACCCACGTTCTGGGCGATATCGTCCAGCGCCTTGGCTTCATGCGCCTGGTCGAACTGGCCCGATGCCAGGCGGCCGATTTCGATGCGCACGTGCGCAGCGGCGTTCATCGCATCATCCTGGTCCAGGATGGCGCAGGCGCCGTGCAGCTGGTGCAGCACCTTGTCCAGGTCCGACAGTTCGCCGCGGCGCGCCGGATCGGTGTAATACTCGTCCAGCATCTTTTCGACCTGGCGCAAGCCGGTCTTCATTTCCAGCGCGAGGGCGACAACGGTGTCCTCTTCGTGCAGCTGGCGGGCCAGGCCGCCCTGCCATTGCGCCGGTTCCGGCGCGGTGCCACCGGCCGCCAGCGCTTGCAGGCGCGCCGCGATGGTGTCGGCGTGGGCGTTGAAATCGTCCGGCAGGTGGCGGATCTGGGCAATGCCATGTTCGGCGAACAGCAGCGCCGTCGCCATTTCCAGTCCCAGCGCCTCGCTGCGGCGGGTGCCCAGGGTATTGCGGGCGGATTCAGCCAGCTGGCGCAGCAGCGCCGCCAGCGCGCCCAGGCCCAGCATTTCGCTGGCCACGGCCACCTTGGCCAGGGACTGGCCGAAATCGTTATCGAGTTCCGCGCTGTTTTCGTTCTGCTCGATGCGCTGCCACACCGAACGCGCGTGGGCAATACCCTCGCGCGCCGCAGCCAGCGATGCATCGTCGATACGGCCATAGCGGCGCGTTTCGAAATCGTGCGGCACCATGCCATCCAGCGCATAACCGGCGCGCAGCTGGCGAGCCAGCGGCGGCAGGTGTTCCGGATCGGCCGAGGCGACAAAGAACAGCGCCTCTTTCAGCACGTTGTCCGGCAGTTCAGGCGAACCGGCCGACAGGCGGCGCAGTTGCAGGTTGATCAGGCCGAACAGCTGCTTGACGTAACGGTTGCTTTCCTGCTGGCCGTTCACCACCAGCTCGGCGAAGGCTTGCATGGCGCGCCAGAATACGCGCGCCTTGTGCTCGCCCTGCTGGTCCGCCACATCGGTGATGGCAGCCTGCAGCGCGGCGGCGTGGATAGCCTGGGTGCCGGCATCGGCCGCCTTCAGGTAAGGCAGCAGCGCGCGTTCAAAACGCTGGCGCAGCGCCTTGTAGTCCGGCGTGCCGGTTGGCGCACCGGTCGACGGCAAGGCTGCCGGCAGTTCCGGCACATACGATACGTCAGGGAAGAACAGGTCGGCCGGGTGGACCCGGTCGATGCCCAGCAAATCCTGGATATCGCGGAAGAACGGGAACAGACGCACCGGCTGGAACGGGGCGCCGGACAGCAGCTCCTCCAGGAATTCCACCAGTGCCTGGTACATATTGGCCAGCAGCTGGGCATGGTCCGCAGTGCATTTCAGCGTGCCGTCACGCATGCGGTCCAGCACCACTTCCGCCAATTGCGTCAGCAGCGCCACGCCGTCCACGTCCACCATCTGCAAGGCGCCGTGCGCCTGGTGCAGGTGGGACTTGGCGTGCATCAGCGCCGTGGTCTGGTCTTCCGCATCACGCCCGCCGGCTTCGAACAGCGCCGTGCGGGAACGGGCCAGCGCTTCGCGGATTTCACCCATGACCCAGGACAGCGGGCCGGTGTCGTATTGCGGCAAAGCGGTGAACGAAAGATCAGGTTTGCTCATAGATTCTAAAAATTAAGCGGCAACTTGGGCACTAATCAGGCACCAACACGGAATCGCGACACGGAGTTCTTCAACTCCTGCGCCAGCGCAGTCAGCTTGCGAACCGAACTGGCGGTTTGCTGGGTACCGTCCTGGGTTTGCTGCGTTACCTGCAGGATGTGCTGCATATTGTGCGCCACGCCGTTAGCCGACGTCGCCTGCATGCCGGTCGCGTAGGAAATACCCTGAATCAGTTCCGCCAGGCGGTTCGAAACCTGCGAGATGTCCTGCAGTGCAGTACCTGCCGCGTCGGACAGCTTGGCACCTTCAACCACACCCTGCGTGGATTTTTCCATAGCGGCTACCGCGTCGTGGGTGTCGGTCTGAATGGTCTTCACCAGCGCACCGATCTGCTTGGCCGCTTCGGCGGAACGTTCCGCCAGTCGCTGCACCTCTTCCGCAACCACCGAGAAGCCTCGGCCTGCTTCACCTGCCGATGCCGCCTGGATCGCCGCGTTCAGCGCCAGCACGTTGGTCTGTTCGGTAATGTCGGAAATCAGCTCGGTAATCTCGCCAATCTCCTGCGAGGATTCACCCAGTCGCTTGATGCGCTTCGAGGTTTCCTGGATCTGCTCGCGGATCTCGTCCATACCCTTGATCGCGTTCTGCACCGCGTCCGCACCCTGGCGTGCCGCGTCAACCGACTGGCGCGCAACGTCCGCCGATTCCGACGCGCTACGCGACACGTCGGTAATCTCGTTGGCCATCTTCACAACGGTGTTGGATGCCTCCTGGATCTCTTTCGACTGCGCTGCCGATGCTGCCAGCAGGTCGTTCGAAATGCCTTGTGCGTGGCTCGATGCGGAAGTAACCTGTTCGGCGGTAATCGTCACACGGCCCACCAGGCCGCGCAGCTCTTCCACGGTGTAGTTGACCGAGTCGGCAATCGCGCCGGTAATGTCTTCGGAAACGGTTGCCTGCACGGTCAAGTCACCGTCCGCCACTTCCTGCAGTTCGTTCATCAGGCGCAAAATTGCGGCCTGGTTCTGCTCGTTAATGGCCTTGGTTTCTTCTTCCTGCTGCTGCGCTTTCTGGCGCATCGCTTCCGCTTCCAGGCGGCGGCGCTCGGAAGCGCGGCCACGGCTCTGGGAATCGAGCAGCAGCACGCGGCCGATCGCGGCAGCGGAGACCAGGGTCACCAGCAAGCCCACCACCATCAGCCAGAACGAGATGCCCAGCGAGTCCTGCTGCTCGCGCAGCTTGGTCTGCAGGTTGGCGAAGTTGGCACGCACGTCTTCGTTCTCGTTGAACAGCAGTCGTTCCGCGCTCTTCGCAGCGGAGAATTTTTCCAGACGGTCCAGGATGAACTTGACCAGTTTGTCGTAGTCCTCGAAGCCTTTTTTCAGCGCTTGCAGGTTTTCGCGGGTCTCGCCATCCTTCACCGCTGGCAGGCCAAGCTGGTCGCTGCCGGCCAGGAAACCGTCCACGGTCTGGCGGAACACGGTGGCGTCGCGGCCCAGCTGGAAGGCGGTTTCGGAGGAAGAAATGCCGCCTTCGGTCAGGAAGGCCGACGCGCTGCGGCTCATGCGCTGGGTCAGCATGCCCAGCTTGCCCAGTGCCGCCAGTTCCTTGGCGTTGCCGCCCTGCTTCAGGCGCGCGGCCGAGACTTCCTCGGTCAGCGACAGCAGGTCAGGCGACATGGCGTTCAGTTTTTGCAAGGTCTCGTCCAGACCGGCCAAGTCCCATTTGTATTTGGCGATGGTGGAGGCAGCCTTGTCGGACGCCGTCCACTTCTTGCGGGCGTCGTTCAGGGTCGGCAGCACCGTGCCTGGCGCCGACAGGATCGAGTGGCCGGCATAGCGGCCGCCTTCGGCCAGTGCCAGCAGAGCGCGATTCAGTTCGCTGCGGCTGTCTTCCAGCTGCTTGATCGCCTGCTGGTTACCTTTAATCGCGTTCGGCGCCGCCTTACCGATACGCTGCGAGTGCATCAGCACGTCGGAAGCGATCTGGGTACGGGTCGACGTCACGCCGCTGTTGTACGCGTTCCATGCCACGAAGACCACCGACAGCAGCAGGGATACACCGAGCGTGGTGGACAGCAGGCTCAACTGGCGTGCGCTTGGCAGGTGGCCGATCAGCGGCAGCTTGACGTTGGCCGCCGCTTCGCCCACCGAGCTGGTACGCAGGCGCTGCAGCAGGCCGCGCGTACCTTCCGCCGCTTCCGGGGTGACGCCTTCGGTCGCTGCCGGTTGTTCAGCCGTAGCAACAGCCGCTTCCGGCGGCGTGCCCTCGTACTGAGAATTGTTAAAGCTGGCAAACTCCGAATTGGAACCCAGCTCGGCGCTGGTCTCCGGCGCGGAGCGCGACAAGAATTTAAATGCCATTACTACGTCCCCCGATAGCTTTCGATAATGTTGCGCCTGCCCGATGGCAGCACGCGATTACAGGCCGATTTGCAGGAACCGCGCATCGTGCACCAGTTGGCCCAGGTCAAGCCTGGTCCACTGTTGCCCTTCACGGTCTTTGAATTGCTGGCCACCCCAGGCAGCTTGCCCGCTGTCCGCCGGTGCTTCCTGCACCATTTCGTCCAGGTTGCGCAAGCCAAGCACGCGCCCGGCCAGGATTGCGACATTGAAGCTGAGGTGGGTGGCCAAGGTCACCAGGCGGCTGTCCGGACCTGGCTGGGTGCCCGCTTCGCCCATATAGCGCGCCAGGTCGACCACACCGACCAGGTTGCCGCGAATATTGGACAGACCGCGGTACCAGTCCTGCGCCAGCGGTACCGCCGTCACGGCCTGGAACGGCACGATTTCGCCGACCTGGGTCAGGTCCAGCAGGCAGCGGCGGCCGCCCAGCAGCACGCCCAGTTCGCGCCCGGCATTGCTCGTGCCGGCCTTGGCGGCCTGCATGCGCTCCAGCAGCGTCACTTGGTACTGCCGCAGGCGGCTGCGGCGTTCAGCGCCGGTCGGCGCCTGCTGTTCGGTCGTCATCGCTTAACCGAGTGCGGCAATCTTGGCCAGCAGCTCGGCTGCATCGACCGGTTTGACCAGATAATCCTTGGCGCCCTGGCGGATGCCCCAGATACGGTCGGTTTCCTGGTTCTTGGACGAGCAGATGATGATCGGCACGTCCTGCAGCTCAGGATCCTTGGCGATGGCGCGCGTGACCTGGAAGCCGTTCTGGCCAGGCATCACCACGTCCATCAGGATCAGTTGCGGCTTGTCGGCCTTGATCTTTGCCATGGCTTCTTCGCCGTTTTCAGCGGTGGAAACGGTGAAACCGCTGCGCACCAGGATGTCGGTCAGGTAATAACGCTCGGTAGGCGAGTCGTCTACGATCAGGATTCGTTGAATGGCCATGCTTTACTCTCTGTATTACGGTTTTTACGCACTGGCAGCGGCGGTGTGCTCTCGCACCGCAGCCAACAGGCTGTCTTTGGTGAATGGTTTGGTCAGGTAGGCTGCCGAACCGACCATGGCGCCGCGCGCGCGGTCGAACAGGCCATCCTTCGATGAGAGCATCAGCACTGGAGTGGAATGAAACTTGGCGCTCTTTTTGATCAGGGCGCAGGTTTGGTAGCCATCCAGCCGCGGCATCAGGATGTCGCAGAAGATCAGCGCCGGCTGCTGGTCATTGATCTTGGCCAGCGCGTCGAAACCATCTTCGGCCAGGATCACCTGGTATCCCGCCTGGGTCAGGAAAATTTCAGCAGACCGACGAATGGTGCTGCTATCGTCGATCACCATGATTTTCAGTCCGGTTCCTTGCGGTTTATTCGTCATTTCTAAAGTATTCGCTCAATAGTCTCGCTACGATAGCACAGGGCAAAGCCCTGTGGCAGATCATGCTGCTGAAAAGAAACACTTATTTATTTGAAAACTTGGAAACATTCATTAATTGTCAAGAAACTTCGTTTTCAAAAACATAACACCTAGATCGCTACCATTTCGAAATCGTCCTTGCGTGCGCCGCATTCCGGGCAAGTCCAGTTCATCGGCACGTCGGCCCAGCGGGTGCCTGGCGCAATGCCTTCTTCCGGCAAGCCTGCGGCTTCGTCATAAATCCAGCCACAGATCAGGCACATCCAGCTCTGGAATTCCTGGCTTGTATCAATGCTGCTCACGTTGAGTCACCTTCTAATAAAGTAAAATGCTGAATTAGGTATCTTAATCTACCCGCCGTGCAAAACCAAACATCTCCCTTGATCCTGACATTTGGCGTGGCCGATCCGGTCGGAGCGGTCGGCGTGCATGCCGACCTGGCTGTTTTCCATGCCCTCGGATGCCGCGGCCTGTCCGCCACCACCGCCCTGCTGGTCGGTGACAGCGCGCGCGTCGAAGACCAGCAGCACGTCGATCCCGACTGGGTGGCCGACCAGGCCCGCATGGTGCTGGAAGACGTGCCGGTGCAAGCCTTCAAGGTCGGCGCACTGGACCACCTGGAACACGTCTCCACCCTGGCCGAAATCGTCTCCGACTATCCCGATGCGCCGCTGGTGCTCGACCCCTTCGGCAGCCAGTTGCCGCCACCGGGCGACGAGGACGACCCCGAAGAACTGCTGACCGTGCTGCGCCAGCTGCTGGTGCCGCAGGGCACGCTGCTGATGCTGTCCGAAGTCGAACTGGCGCGCATGGCCGAGACCTGGCGCGACCTGGGCAACGGCGAAACCATGGCCGACGACGCCGAGCACCTGATCGACCTCGGCTGCGAATACGTGCTGGTGACCGGCACCAATGCCGGCAGCGGCCAGCGCGCCAACACCCTGTACAGCGCCGAAGGCGTGCTGCGCCACGACAAATGGCAGCACCTGCCGGGCCCATTCGTCGGCGCCGGCGGCACCCTGTCCGCTGCCATCGCCGCCTGGCTGGCGCACGGCCTGGCCGTGCCGGAAGCGGTGGAACGCGCCGAACAATACACTTACCAGGCCCTGCTCCATGCCCAACGCTATGGCATGGGGCGCTTTGTCCCCAATCGATTCTTCAAACCATGACCACTTCGAAAAACGATATCCTGTTTGAGCGCGCCCAGAAATCCACTCCCGGCGGCGTGAATTCGCCGGTGCGCGCCTTCCGCTCCGTCGGCGGCACGCCGCGCTTCATCACCCGCGCCGAAGGCCCCTACTTCTGGGATGCGGACGGCAAGCGCTATATCGACTACATCGGCTCCTGGGGCCCGGCCATCGTCGGCCACGCCCACCCCGACGTGGTGAAAGCGGTGCAGGATGCCGCCACCCGCGGCCTGTCCTTCGGCGCGCCGACCGAAGCTGAAGTGGAAATGGCCGAGGAAATCTGCCGCCTGGTGCCCTCGATCGAACAGGTGCGCCTGGTGTCTTCGGGCACGGAAGCGACCATGAGCGCCTTGCGCCTGGCGCGCGGCGCCACCGGGCGCGACAAGATCATCAAGTTTGAAGGCTGCTATCACGGCCATGCCGACTCCCTGTTGGTGAAAGCCGGCAGCGGCCTGCTGACCTTCGGCAACCCGACTTCGGCCGGCGTGCCGGAAGACTTTGTCAAGCACACCCTGGTGCTGGACTACAACAACGTGGAAGCGATCCGCGCCGCGTTTGCCGAATACGGCGACGACATCGCCTGCGTCATCGTGGAGCCGGTGGCCGGCAATATGAACCTGATCAAGGGCACCCCGCAGTTCCTGGGCGCGCTGCGCGAGCTGTGCACCCGACACGGCGCCATCCTGATCTTCGACGAAGTGATGTGCGGTTTCCGCGTCGGCCTGGGCGGCGCGCAGGAACTGTACGGCATCAAGCCTGACCTGACCGCGCTCGGCAAGGTAATCGGCGGCGGCCTGCCGGTGGCAGCCTTCGGCGGCTCGCAAGAACTGATGTCGAAGATGTCGCCGGTGGGCGCGGTGTACCAGGCGGGCACCCTGTCCGGCAACCCGGTTGCCGTGGCAGCGGGCATGGCCACCCTGAAACTGATCCAGCAGCCAGGCTTCTACCAGGGCCTGGCCCGCAGCGCGCGCCGCCTGGCCGACGGCCTGACCGCCGCCGCGCAAGAAGCCGGCGTCACCTTCTGCGCCGATGCCGTAGGCGGCATGTTCGGCCTGTATTTCAGCGCCAGCCCGCCCAACAACTACGCCGAAATGATGGCCGGCGACCGCGACAAGTTCAACCTGTTCTTCCACAAGATGCTGGATGAAGGCGTCTACTTCGCCCCGGCCGCTTTCGAAGCCGGCTTCGTCAGCGCCCGGCACGACGACGCCGTGATCGACGCCACCATCGCCGCCGCGAAAAAAGTCTTTGCTACGCTTTAATTCACTACCGGGGCGCCGCTGAAAGGCCGTGCGTCCATCGGGATGTCGATCAGGAAGGTGGTGCCGAGCGCTGCCGAACTGGTGACGATGATGCTGCCGCCGTGGCTCTCGGCCACGCGGCGCGCATACGGCAGCCCTACTCCCCAACCGTCCTTGCTGCACTTGCCGCGCCGCGCCCGGCGATAGACCTGGAAGATCGATTCCATTTCTTCCGCCGGAATCGCCTCGCCTTCGTTGTGCACCGCCAGCTGCACGCGATGGCCGCGACTGGCCACCCGTACCAGCACCGGCGTACCCGCCGCGCGGTATTTGATGGCATTGCCCAGCAGGTTTTCAAGCGCACGTTGCAGCGAAGCGCGGCACCAGTGACCCACTGCCGATTCGAATTCCACCTGCACCTGCACTGCGCTGCGTTCCATCGTTTGCTGCGCGACCTCGTAGGCCAGCAAAGCCAGGTCGAATTCCTCCAGGTGCAGCGGCAGGCGCTGGCCGCCTTCGAACACCATGCAGTCGAGCAAGTCGCGCGTCATGGCTTCGATGCGCTGCGCGTTGACCACGATGCGCTCGGCCAGCCTGCGGATATCGTCGCTTGGCGCCTTGCTTTCAATCACCTGCGCCGCCACGCTGACGGTTGACAGCGGGGTGCGTAGATCATGCGTCAGCGCGGCGATGAACTGCTCGCGCAGGGCCGACTGGATCAGCGCGAACGCCGTCACGCTTTCGCGGATGGCGCTGTCGATCGAGCTGGCAATCGCTTCCCGCTGTTCATGCGTCAGCGTCACGCTGCACTGGTGCAGCATCGTAAACAGCACCTGCCGGAACAACTGGTATTCGCGGATCAGGGTAGTGGTGTCGTAGCCGCTCAGGCGCGCCCGTTCGCCGCCATGCTCTTGCGCAATGACCGCCACGTCGACGCCGCCGGCCTGGTAGTACTCATCCGTCAAAAGGCGCGCCAGGTGCTCGTAAAACGTCGGCAAGGTGTTCAGCAAGATCGGATCGGGCAGCTCGCCGGCTTTGCACAGCGTCTGCCGCGCGGCCTGGCACCAGGCTTCAATCACCTGGTCGCGCAAAGCCAGCATCGCTTGCGATGATGGAGACAAACCGACCTCAGTCATTGAGCCTCCAGGAAAATGTGCATTGTGAATCGAAAGAATCTTATGCAGATACTTTCGTGTCAATACACAGCGCAAGGCGATAAATAACTGACAAGTACAAAAGCGCCGCAGCAAGGGCGCGCCTGGCCTGCGCCGGCAAACATCGCTTAACCGGCGGTTACAAGCAGTGTTGCAATCTTGCAGCGTTATTGCCGCGCTTATCCCGTTGCCGCATCGCACCCGGGCGCGGGCGGCTGCGCGCGCTTGAGTGGAAGCGACATCAGCCAGCCGCGCAAGTTCCTGACCAGCGCGCGGCCGCAGCGCTCATTGACCGGTTCGGCACGTTCGACCGCATCCTTCTTCCCTTCCAGGTAGCGAAAAGTACGCTGCGCGCCAGCGGCCGTTGCGACCGGCGCCAGTGCATGCTCGCGCACGATCTCGACTGACGCGCGGAACAGCGCGGCGCTCATTTCCCGCAGCCGCAAACCGCCGTTGCGCTGCCAGAACACGGCTTCGTTCTCGACATCCACGGCGCGCGATACCACCCGCACCGTATTGGTGTAGAGCGGCAGCTCGCTTCCGGCCTGGAACACCGACACCGTATTGTCAATGATCAGCGCGCTTTGATCCTGCGTCATGTAGAACACCGGTGAACTGGCAATGAGCCATCCTGACTGCGGCCGGCCACCGCTACCGATCCAGGGCACGCCCGACGCCGCCGGGAAGGCTCGCTCAGCGAGTTCGCCATAGCTGAAGGTATCCAGCGTCTTCCTGAAAGGCACCAGGATCCTGTCCGCGTCAGCTTCGATCTCGCTGCGCTGCTCTTTCATTTGGCCCTTGACCACCACTGCGTGCGTCGCCAGGGCCACGACAAAACCGGCCAGGCCAGGGGCCGGATACAGCATGTTGCTTGGGCCCTGGCCCGCCTTGTCAAAATTAACCTGGCCGCGGAAGTCGATTTTTTCCCTGTCCGGCAAACTCAGCGACCAGACGGCGTTCGGCGGCGCCGATTCGGCCGCTTTCGGCGCCGGCAGGCAAGCCAGCAGCACGGCCAGTGCAATGAAGTGTTGCCGCATCATTATCTCGCCAGTGCCCGGAGAATGGCTTCCCGCGCCCCGTCGAGCGCCTGGTAAAAGGCATTGCTCAGGCCAGGGAAGGCCGGCGCCTCGTCCCAGTTGCCGAGGGCGCTCTTCTGCTGCATCACCGGCTGGTACCATTCGTAGGTGTTGTCCTTGAAGTTGACGATATACACCGCGCCGCTCACGATGCCTTTGGGCTCGCCAGTTGGAATGTACGAAGAATAGGGGCGCGTGATGCCGATTTCGGTCAACTCCACCACCAGCAGCTTGTCGAGCTGGTAACGCGATTGCAGCGAAGCGTAATTCCTGGCGGCCGCATTGCGCCCTTTGCCGCTGGCTTTGGGCAGCTGGTCGAGCACGATCGGCTCATCGATCACGACTGGCAGCTGGCCGCGCAATTTCAGTGCTTCGGCGATTTCAGCCTTCATGCGCAACAGCTCCTCTGCCGCGAGGGTCCGGGTGTGCGCCGTCAGCGCGGCGTTGGCAACCGTGGCTGCAGCACGGGACAGCGGCCAGTCGGCACCTGGGAAACTGGTATCGACCTGTGGCAGCTTGCTCATCGCGACACCGAGCCGCAGGCCCGGTTCCGCAAAGATTCCGTAGCCCATCGATACTGCGGCCTGGGGCGGCGCGGCGGCGCAGCCGGCCAGCAATGCCGCAATGGCGAGCAGCAAGCCAAATCGGAACATCATCTCAGCCCTTTCGTATAGTTGGAATTTTCCGCAAGCGGGAGTCGCGGCGAAATTTTACCTATCAATTGGGACTTAGCAAATGATTATGTTGCTTTAAGTCAACGCAGCCAGCCGCGGCGGCGGAAGTATAGCAGCGGCGCGGCGGCACTGACGATCATCAGGCCCCAGGCCCAGCCATAGCCCATCTGCCACTTCAGTTCCGGCATGAAGTCGAAGTTCATGCCGTACACCGAGGCGATCAGGGTCGGCGGCAGGAAGGCGACCGAAGCCACCGAGAAGATCTTGATGATCTTATTCTGGTTAATGTTGATGAAGCCGACGGTGGCATCCATCAGGAAGTTGATCTTATCGAACAGGAAGGAAGTGTGGCCGTCCAGCGATTCAATGTCGCGCAGGATCTGGCGCGCTTCCTCGAACTGGTCGGAATTGAGCAGGCGGCCGCGCATCAGGAACGACACCGCGCGGCGCGTGTCCATCATGTTGCGGCGGATGCGGCCGTTCAAGTCTTCCTCGTGCGCGATGGCGCTCAGCGCATCGGCCGCGTCCTTGTCGGTGAATTCTTCCTGCAGCACGCGGCCCGACACTTCTTCCAGGTTCTGGTAGATGCCTTCCAGCGCGTCCGCCGAATACTCGGCGTCGGTGGCGTACAGGTCGAGCAGCACGTCCATGTAGTCGGCGATCGAGCCGGGACGCGAACGGGCGCGCATGCGCACCAGGCGGAACACCGGCAGGTCGTCGGTATGCACCGAGAACAGCATTTTCTTGGCCAGGATGAACGCTACCGTCACCACGCGCGACGGGCCTTCATCCTCTTCCAGCAGGAAGTCGGTACGCAGGTGGAGGTCGCCGTTTTCCGCTTCGTAGTAGCGGGCCGAGGCTTCGATATCCTTGACTTCGTCTTCGCCTGGCAGGATCACGCCGTAGATGGACTTGACCCAGGCGCGCTCGTCTTCTGTCGGATCGGTCAGGTCGACCCAGACCGGTGCCGCTTGCTCAAGGTCTCCGCGCGTCTCAATAGGCACCTGGTTGAGCCGGCCATTTTGTAAAACGAAAACATTGATCATAGGCAATCTCAGCCGGACAGGGAGTGTAGAGCGCGGGTTCTAAAAAACTTCGCAAGTGTACCCGCAAAGGGGGAGGCGTTGCCACCCCGCCGCTGCAAATTTTTAACGCGTCGCCCGCTCGATGGCGCGGTCCGTCGCATTCGGCATCGCTTCCGGCGCCGGCTTCGGCGGCTCCTTCGGCGCTTCGATCCCGCGCGAGTCGTGGATCGCGATGACTTTGCCCTTCTCGCCGCAATCGGTATTGGAGATCACCGTCCTGCCATTGATAACGCACTTGCGCATCGGGGCCGCCGGCGGCGTCACCGTGGCCACCGCTGGCGCAGCCACTGCGGCAGCCTTGGCGCCGGCCTTGTTGAGCGCTTCGGCAAACAGGTTGCGGTCTTGCCGCATCGAGATCAGGGCAAACGCCGCAGCGCCGCCCAATACGCCCATCACGATCGCCACCGCGACCAGGCTGATACCGGATTGATTTTTTTTCATGGTAAGTCTGCAGAATTCATTCGTTGCATGATGATGCCGGTACGCCGCGCCAGGTAGGCCGATTCGCGGTGCACATCATAATATTTAGGGCGCGGCAGCATCACTGCCAGCCGCGCCGCCTGTTCAGGTCCCAGCTTTGACGCCGGAATCCGGTAATAGTGGCGCGCTGCCGCTTCCGCGCCGTAAATGCCGCGGCCGAACTCCGCCACGTTCAGGTAGATCTCGAAGATGCGGCGTTTATCCATCAGCATCTCCAGCATATAAGTGATGATCAGCTCCTGCCCCTTGCGCAGGTAGCTGCGCGAGCCGGACAGGAACAGGTTCTTGGCCAGTTGCTGGGTGATCGTCGAGCCGCCGTGGACCTTGGTGCCCTTTTTCTTTTCCTGGTTATGCTCGTAGGCTTTCTGCATCGCCTCCCAGTCCACGCCTTCGTGTTCGGCGAAGTTGGCATCTTCCGAGGCGATCACCGCGCGTTTCAGGTTGGGCGAGATGGCCTGGTAGCTGACCCAGGCCTGCTGCACGCGCGCTTTCGGGTCCTTCTCCTGCATGGCTGCCTGCTGCTCGCGCATGAAGGCTGTCATGCCCGGATTATGCTCGACCCACCACCAGATCTGCACGAAGAAATACAGCTGTACCGCGAGAAAAATCGCGACCGGCACGATGATGAACCACTTCAGCTTCCTGATCATAGCTTGGCGCGCAGCTGCGCCAGCACTGCGGCTGTCTGCGGCCGTACGCCGCGCCAGAGCTGGAAGGCTTCGGCGGCCTGCTCGACCAGCATGCCCAGGCCGTCGCGCGTGGCGGCGCCATGGGCGGCGGCGAACGCCATGAAAACGGTCGGTTTGGCGCCGTACATCATGTCCAGCGCCAGCGCGCCGGGCGCGAAGATGGTGGCCGGCACCGGCGGCAGGTCGGCGTTCAGGCTGGCGGAGGTGGCGTTGATGATGATGTCGAAAGCGTCCAGCACGTCGGCAAAGCCGCAGGCCGACAGCACCCCCGCCCCGGCCAGCGCGCCGAACTGCTCGACCAGCGCTTCCGCGGTGGCGACGGTGCGGTTGGCGATGACCAGTGCCGCGGGACGATGTTCAAGGATGGGCAGCACCACGCCGCGCGCGGCGCCGCCGGCGCCAAGCAGCAGCACGCGCTTGCCGGTAATCGCCACGCCGGCGTTCTGCACGATGTCGGCCACCAGGCCGGCGCCATCGGTGTTGTCGCCCGTGATGCCGCCGTCGGCATCGAACAGCAGGGTGTTCACGGCGCCTGCCGCCTGGGCACGCACGGTCAGGGCGCTGGCCAGCTTGTGCGCCTCCAGCTTGAACGGCACGGTGACATTGGCGCCCTTGCCGCCGGCGGCAATAAAGGCTTGCACCGCGGCGCCGAAGCCGTCCAGCGGCGCCAGCGACTTTTCGTAGCTCAGTTGCTGGCCGGTCTGCGCCGCATAGGCCGCGTGGATCTCAGGCGACTTGCTGTGGGCAATCGGGTTGCCGAAGACGCAGTACCTATCCATTACTCCGGGCTTCCGTAGGAGACCTGGACCTTCTCTTCACGCGTAAAGACGAACTTCTGCACGATCACCCACAGGTCGTCGCGATCCTTGGAACGCATATTCGGCGGGAATTTGCCGAACGGCGCCGAGCGCCGCACGATGCTGATCGCGGCCTTGTCGAGGTCCGGGTTGCCGGAGCTGCGCTCGACCACGGTGCCGCCTTCCCTCTCATAGACGCTGCCGTCCTGGAAGATGGGAATGCTCAGCACCACCACGCCATACAGCTTGCGCCCATCCTTCTGCGGGAAGTTCAGCGTGCCGATATCCTCCACGCGGCGGCGGAAGGCGTTGTAATACATGGCATAGCCGACGCCCTGCGTGCTCGGTGACAGGAAAGTCTTCTTCGGCCGCTTGTTCTGGTCTTCGATGGTTTGCGTGATTTCCGCTTCCATGCGGGCGATGGCCTTGCTGCTTTCAATCAGCTCGGCGCCGGTGCGGCTGGGATCGGTCTGGTTCTTTTCCGCCACCGGCGCGGCAGACAAAGGACTCTTCCTGACCTGGGTCAGCAGGTTCTTCTGGCGCTCTTCGAGCTCCTGCATATAACGCTGGGAAGCCTTGATGCTGTCGCCGGTTTCCATGCGGCGCATGTCGGGCAGCGGGGATTTGGCACGGCCGGCATCGGCGTTGCCGCCGCCATCCAGGTCGGCCTGCGCCAGTGCATCGGCCTTCAGCGGCTTGGAGGCATGCTTGGCATTGACCAGGATAACTTCAAGGCCGGGGTCCGTTGGCTCGACCTTGAAATCTTTGGGGGCGACGAAATGCACCGTCAGCGCCACGGCGTGGAACAGCACCGACACTGCGGTGGCGATGACAAGGAACTGGTTTTCTTTGAAAGACTTCACGCGCTGGAATCAGAAATGATGCTTTTGAGAATCTTGAATTCTACTTCACTGTGGGCCTGGTTCGGTAACAACCGTCTCGCTGGCGAGCGCAGCCTCCTCCGCATCGGCCTCGCTCGGCTGCGCCGGATCGGCTGGCGCCTCTTCCTCGTCCAGTTCCGCCGCGGGCTCGGCAGGCTGGGTAATCGAGCCTTCCTGCAAGCGCGTCTCGATGGCCAGGTCGACTTCGTCCCAGCGCAAAACGTCCAGCTTCACGTGTGACCCGCGTGCAACAGAGGGCATGCCAGGCATGCGCACGATCAGCGGTATCTCGGCCAGGCGCAGCACTTCATCCTTCAGTACCACCGCCTCGACTTCCTTCGCGTTTTCCTGGCCCAGCCAGCGCAAGCACCAGTAACGTTCCATATTCGACTGGAAGTCCGCGTACGACGCATAAGCCGCGTCGAAGGCCGAGACGATGGCAAACAGGTTGGCATCCTTGTGCTTGAACGGCGCCACCATGGGCGCGGTCACACCGTGCGAGGCGCAGGCCAGGATCTGCCACTGGTTGACCAGGTCGGTATACCGGCGCAGCGGCGAGGTCGACCAGGCGTACTGGTCCACGCCCAGGCCCTGGTGCGGCGCGGCCTGGGTCATCATGCGCACCTGCATCTTGGCAGCCCAGCCGCCTGCGCCCTGTCCCTGGGTACGGTAGATGCCAGGCACCCCGTGGTCGTGCATCAGCTTGCCCCAGGTGCTGTTGGCGAAGATCATCAGCTCGGCCACGATCTTGTCCAGCGGCGCACCGCGCTTGCGGCGCGAGATCGTGACCACATCGTCTTCCACATAGAAGTTGAAGTCGACGCGGTTATTCTGTTCCGGCTTCAGGCCGAAGGCCTCACGCTTGACCATGCGGCCCGCTTCCAGGTGCTGGGCCCAGCCCCACAGCAAGGTCAGCTCGGCCTTGCGCGGGTAGTCGCCGGCGCCGCTGGCCAGGGTTTCCTCGTTGACCAGTTCGTCCAGCGTGTTGTGGCGCAGGTTGTTGGCGATCGGCACCAGCTCGGCCTTGGTTGCGGTCGAGATGACCGACCAGTCGGCCGGATCCAGCACGGCATACAGCGACAGCGCCGGGCAGGTCTTGCCTTCGGCCAGGGTAAAAGCCTCAACGATGCTGTCCGGCAGCATGGTGATCTTGTCGCCCGGCATATACACGGTGGACATGCGGCCGCGCGCGATCTTGTCGATGGCGTCGTCCGGCTTGATGCCCAGGCCTGGTGCGGCGATGTGGATGCCGACACGCACCTTGCCGTCCGCCTGGTGCACCACGGAGAAGGCGTCGTCGATTTCGGTGGTGGTCACGTCGTCGATGGAGAACGCTGCCACTGCCGCCAGCGGCAGGCCGGCAGGCGCGGCAGGCACCGGCAGTTCGGGGAAGCCATGGCCTTTCGGGAAATTCTCGAACAGGAATTTCGCCATGTGCAGCTCTTTCGGCGACTTGATGCCGCCGGCCGACAACATCAGGCGCGCCGGCGTGGTGTGCGCTTCATTGGCGGCCTGCTCCAGCGCCTTGTATTCAATGGTGTTCTTGTCCGGCTTGAACAGCAGCTGGCTCACGATGTTCTGCATCGAAACCGGCAGGGTGCCCGCCTTCAGTTCCTCGGCGTACTGGCCCTGGATGACGGCTTGCTGCTTCTTCTTCTCGATACCGGCCAGTGCCGCCTTCAGCGTCTGCTCCGGGGCTTTCTTGTAGCGGCCGCGGCCCTTCTTGTGGAAATAGATCGGCGCCGCATGCAGGCTCAGGATCAGGCCGGCCGCTTCCGCCGGCTGCGGGGCGTGGCCGAAATACTCGGCGCCCAGTTCGGCGAAACCGAACTCTTCTTCGCCCGCCACTTCCCACAGGAAGTCCAGGTCGACGTCGGCGGCGATGGCCTTGGCCTGCTCCAGCAATTCAGCCGGCGCCGGCTTGTCGAACTGCAGCATCACGTCCTTGGTTTTGACCTTGTTGCGCTTGCCGCTTGCCATTTCAACCTGGTAGGCCTCGCCTGCTTGCGACAGCACGCTGCCTACTTTGAAATCGCCCGATTCTTCAAAAAATACATTCATTTCACGTTATTCCGTTCAAGCTTCAGCACCGGGGGCAGGAAGACCTCGGTCACCAGCAAAGTTCCTTCATGGCGCCGGTACAGGCAGCGCCGTGCATACAGTAAAGCATCCTCCGGCACCTCGGCGCCGTTGGCCGCCAGGGCCGCGCGTGCACGCAAGGCCAGCGGATGCGTCGCGCGCAGCCGCGCAAATTCCAGTCCGCCGCGCCGCACTTGCGGGTCGCCGAACAGTGTACTGCCGAGCGAGCGTTCGCCCAAGGCACTGAACAGCGGCCAGTCCGAGGCGTCCGCCGCCATCGGCACCACGGTGTGGGCGAAGACGACAGGCGTATTATCACACCGCAGCAACACTTCCCTCTCCCAGACACGGCCGGGGCGATGATAGCCGATGATATTGGCTTCGTCTGCCAGGCAGATTGCCGTGTCCTGGTGCAGCAGCTGCACGCGGAAAGCGCTGCTATGCGCTTTCAGTTTATTGGTCAGCGACCCGCCGCTGGCCAGCCAGTGGCGGTAAGGGTGCGGGGCGTTCGTTGCAAGCACGTGACCGTGCCAGTTGGCCTGGCGCAGCGATTGACCTTTCATCGCGTCCCGCCCGTGATGCCACAGAACTCGAGCACTTCGTCGAGGTAATCGGCGTATTCGCTGATAGCGTGGTCGCTGCCTTCCACCACCTTGCGTTTCGCGCCGCGATAGTGGACCAGCATCTGGCGGTAGTCCAGTACTTCGTCGCCGGTGCAGGCAATCAGGAAATAGCGCTCCATCTCCAGCATGTGGCCCGGAGACAGCGCCAGAAGCTCGTCTATATATTCACGCTTGAATTCGAACAGCTCATCGGAATGGTAGGCGGTCGTCACACCGACATGCTTCTCCAGATCCAGCGCCGCAACCACGGCCGGGTTCAAGACGACCGCGCGGCATTTGAGTTTTTCCGCCATCCAGGTGGCATAGTAGCCGCCCAAGGACGATCCGATGATGGTGAGCCCGGACGGCGGGACGTGCGCCACCAGTCCCATTGCCAGTTCCATCGCCAGCTTTGGGCTGGCCGGCAGCTGGGGGCAAATGAACTCCGCACTGCGGCCAAGCTGCGCCATCCGCTGCCCGGTCAGCCGCGCCTTCATCGACAGCGGTGAAGAGCGGAAGCCATGCAAGTACAAAATCATTACTTCAGCGCCTCCAGCAATTTCTGGTGCACGCCGCCGAAGCCGCCGTTGCTCATCACAATAATATGGTCGCCCGGCTTGGCCTGCGCCACGATGGCCTTCACCATCAGGTCGAGGTCTTCGTAGGCCGCAGCGATCTGGCCCATCGGCGACAACGCCTCGGCGAGCTTCCAGCCCAGGGCCTTTTCACTGCCGAAGCCGAATACCAGGTCGGCGTCTTTTAAACTGCCGGGCAGTGCGTCTTTCATGGTGCCCAGCTTCATGGTGTTGGAGCGCGGCTCCAGCACGGCCAGGATGCGTCCCGCCTTGGCGCCAGATTCATTATTGAGTTTCTGGCGCAGGCCGCCGACGGTGGTCTCGATGGCGGTCGGGTGGTGGGCGAAATCGTCGTACACGGTGACGCCGCCGACAGTGCCGCGCACTTCCATGCGGCGCTTGACGCTCTGGAAGTCTGCCAGCGCCTGGGCGGCGATCTCGATCGGCACGCCCACGTGGCGCGCGGCCGCAATCGCGGCCAGCGCGTTGGAACGGTTATGTTTACCGGTCAGCTGCCAGGTCACGGTGGCGGCCCTGGCGCCTTTGAAGATGACGTCGAAGCTGCCGTCGGCATGCTCGGCCATGGCCCAGTCGGCGCCTTGCGCAGCGCCGAAAGTTTCCTTCTCACTCCAGCAGCCGCGTTTCAGCACGCGCTGCAGGCTGCCTTCATCGGCATTGGCGATCACGCGGCCGATGCCGGGGACGGTGCGCACCAGGTGGTGGAACTGGGTTTCAATGGCGCCGATGTCCGGGAAGATGTCGGCGTGGTCGTATTCCAGGTTGTTCAGGATGGCCGTCTTCGAGTGGTAGTGCACGAACTTGCTGCGCTTGTCGAAGAAGGCGGTGTCGTATTCGTCCGCTTCAATGACGAAGAATTCGGAGTTGGCGCCGGGGCCGGTGAGGCGCGCCGAGATGCCGAAATTCTGCGGGATGCCGCCGATCAGGAAGCCGGGCGCGTAGCCGGCGTGCTCCAGGATCCAGGCCACCATGGCCGAGGTGGTGGTCTTGCCGTGCGTGCCGGCAACCGACAGCACCCATTTGTCTTTCAGGATGTGCTCGCCGATCCATTGCGGGCCGGAGATCATTGGCAGGTTGCGGTTCATGATCTCTTCCACCAGCGCATTGCCGCGCGAAACCACGTTGCCGATCACAAAAAGGTCGGGATGCAATTCCACCTGCTCGGGGCCGAAGCCCTGGATCAGTTCAATACCCTGGGCTTCCAGCTGCGTGCTCATCGGGGGGTAGACATTGGCGTCGCAACCCGTTACACGGTGGCCGGCTTCCTTTGCCAGAACGGCAAGGCCGCCCATGAAAGTGCCGCAGATGCCTAGGATGTGGATGTGCATGGTGGTGATGGAAAAGAATCAAGAGCCGGATTTTACCTGATTAAAACCGGTAAACCGGGGTCCGGCCCGCGGGGTTGGTTCGCATAACCCAAACCGCAGACCGCGAGACCGTACAGGGTCTGACCCTATGGGTCAGACCCTGGTTTACCGGTTTTAGGTATGATGCATCCATGAACCCCGAGATCAAAACCGAAATCGCCGCCGCCGCCGCCCGCATGATTGCGCAGGATGGCGCCGACTACGGCAGCGCCAAACGCAAAGCCGCGCGCCAGATATTAGGCGACGCCCAGGCGCGCGACCTGCCCGACGCCCTCCCCGACAACGAACAGATCGAGGAAGAAGTCCGCCTATACCACGCTTTATATAATGCGGACACCCACCCGGCGCATTTATTCAGATTGCGCGGCCTGGCTTTGCAGGTCATGGAAATGCTGGAACAATACCAACCCTTCCTGACCGGCTCCGTCCTGCACGGCACGGCCGGAATGCACGACGACATCCACCTGCAAGTCTTCGTGGACAGCGCCAAGGAAGTGGAGATTTATCTATTGAACAAGAACCTGCAAATCGAAATTTCTGAATCGCCCCACTTCCGCGGCCCCCGTTTCGAAGACGCGGAAACGGCCAGCTTCATGTGGAAAAATACCGGCGTGCACGTCGAAATCTATGAACAGGACGACCTGCGCGGCGCAAAAAAGAAAAGCGGCGACAAGCTGCTGCGCGCCGATATCGCGGAAGTACGCACCATCCTCACCAATAGCTCGCACCCAGCCCAATAATGAAAAAAATTGCAATTTACGCCGTTGTCGCGGTCCTTTTCCTGGGCGCCGGCGCCTGGTACGGCATCCACACCAAACAAACCCCGGACCCGCTCACCACCACTGCCCCGGCCGGCGTGACCAGCCCCGTAGCCGCCCTGATGGCAGAAACCTTGCCAAATGATAAAGGCTCCAGGGAAGCGCTGGCGCAATGGAAAGGCAAGAACCTGCTGGTGAATTTCTGGGCGCCGTGGTGCGCGCCGTGCGTGGAAGAGATGCCGGAATTGTCGGAACTGCAAAATTCCGAGCTTGGAAAGAAGGTCCAGGTGCTCGGCATCGGCATCGATTCGCCATCCAATATTGCAGAATTCACACAGAAGGTGAAGGTCGCCTACCCCGTTTATGTGGCCGGCATGAGCGGCACAGAACTGTCGCGCCAGTTCGGCAATACGCAAGGCGGCCTGCCCTTCACGGTCCTGATTGGCGCTGACGGCACGGTCAAAAAGACTTACCTGGCACGCCTGAAATTCGACGACCTGAAGGCCGACCTGGCGGCCTTAAACTAGTGGAAGCCGGTCGCCGAACGACCGTTCTATTAACTTCCGCCAAGTTATTTTCTCTTGCCAATGCTCGTAGATGGCGGCAAAATGCGGAACTTTCGCGGAAAATGGTCAGGGAATCATGGCATCGAAGCTGTTGCTACTTAATGGCCCCAACCTGAATTTGTTGGGGACGCGCGAGCCTGAAACTTACGGCGCCAGCACCTTGGCAGACGTTGAACAGGCTGCGCAGGCACAGGCCAGGACCGCCGGGGCCCAGCTCGCCTGTTTCCAGAGCAACAACGAAGGAGCGTTGATTGACCGCATCCACGCAGCCCGAACCGAGGGCGTGGATTTCATCGTCATCAACCCGGGAGGCTATACCCACACCAGCGTCGCACTGCGCGATGCATTGACAGGCGTAGCGATTCCTTTTATTGAAGTACACATTTCGAATATTTATCGGCGGGAGGAGTTCCGCCACCATTCCTATCTCAGCGCAATCGCACAGGGGACGATCTGCGGGCTTGGTATCGAGGGATATCGTCTCGCCATCGACTTTGCCTTAAAAAGCAAGTAATCTACCGCGATCTGCGCACATCTAACGCGATGCCGCCCATAAGGCGGCATCAAAGTAACCGTCAACATAATAGATAGAACAAGGGAGCCAACAACATGGATCTACGCAAGCTGAAGACGCTGATCGACCTGGTAGCAGAGTCGGACATCGCTGAACTGGAAGTGACCGAAGGCGAAAGCAAGGTTCGCATCGTCAAGTCCGGCGGTCTGGCCCAAAACCAGGTAATGATGATGCCGTCGCAAGCGCCAACCCATTACGCACCTGCCGGCGCTCCCGTCGCCGCACCGGTTGCCGCGCCTGCCGCCGCTCCAGCTGCCGCCGAGCCAACCGGCCACGTTGTCAAGTCCCCGATGGTGGGTACCTTCTACCGCGCTTCCGCACCTGGCAACCCAGCCTTCGTGGAAGTGGGCGCCACCGTGAAAGAGGGCGACACCCTGTGCATCATCGAAGCGATGAAGCTGCTGAACGAGATCGATGCCGACAAGTCCGGCACCATCACCCAGATCCTGGTCGAGAACGGCCAACCGGTCGAATTCGGCCAGCCATTGTTTGTGATCGGCTAAAGCCGGGCCATGGCTGCAATGGATACCCAGGCAGCCAACACAACCTCCCCTTTCCACACAAACATAGAAGCTGCCATGTTTGAAAAAATCCTTATTGCCAATCGCGGTGAAATCGCCCTGCGCATCCAGCGCGCGTGTCGCGAACTGGGCATCAAGACTGTGGTCGTGCACTCCGAGGCCGACCGTGACGCCAAGTATGTGAAGCTGGCCGACGAATCCGTCTGCATCGGCCCTGCTCCTTCGGCCCAGTCCTACCTGAATATGCCGGCCATTATTTCCGCGGCCGAAGTGACCGACGCGGAAGCGATCCACCCAGGCTACGGCTTCCTGTCCGAGAACGCGGACTTTGCCGAGCGCGTGGAAAAATCCGGTTTCGTCTTTATCGGCCCGCGCGCCGAATCGATCCGCATGATGGGCGACAAAGTGTCGGCCAAGCACGCCATGATCAAAGCCGGCGTGCCTTGCGTGCCAGGTTCCGAAGGCGCCCTGCCGGATGATCCGAAAGTCATCGTGCAGATCGCCCGCAAAGTCGGCTATCCGGTCATCATCAAGGCCGCAGGCGGCGGCGGTGGCCGCGGCATGCGCGTGGTGCATACCGAAGCTGCCCTGCTGAACGCGGTCACCATGACCAAATCGGAAGCCGGCGCCGCCTTCGGCAATCCGGAAGTCTATATGGAGAAGTACCTGGAGAATCCGCGCCACGTGGAAATCCAGATCCTGGCCGACGAACATAAGAACGCAGTCTGGCTGGGCGAACGCGACTGCTCGATGCAGCGCCGCCACCAGAAGGTGATCGAAGAAGCACCGGCCCCCGGCATCCCACGCAAGGTGATCGAGAAGATCGGCGACCGCTGCGCCGAAGCTTGCCGCAAGATCGGCTACCGTGGCGCCGGCACCTTCGAATTCCTGTATGAAAACGGCGAGTTCTATTTCATCGAAATGAACACCCGCGTCCAGGTTGAGCACCCGGTCACCGAAATGATCACCGGTATCGACATCGTGCAGGAACAGATCCGCATTGCCGCGGGCGAGAAGCTGCGCTTCCGCCAGCGCGACGTGCTGCTGTCCGGCCACGCCATCGAATGCCGTATCAATGCCGAGGATCCGTTCAAGTTCACCCCGTCGCCAGGCCGCATCACTGCATGGCATACTCCGGGTGGCCCAGGCGTGCGTGTTGACTCGCACTCCTATGCGGGTTACTTTGTACCACCGAACTACGATTCGATGATCGGCAAGGTCATTACTTACGGCGCAACCCGCGAGCAGGCTATCCGCCGCATGCAGATCGCTCTGTCGGAAATGGTGGTCGAAGGCATTTCGACCAACATCCCGCTGCACCGCGAGCTGATGGTCGATGCGCGCTTCATCGAAGGCGGCACCAACATCCACTATCTTGAACAACGACTGGCAGAAATGCCAAAAGCAGGTAAATAAGGCAGGTAGTAATAATATGAGCTGGACTGAAATCGTCATCGAAGTAGCCCGTGAACACGCTGAGGCCCTGTCCGAAGCGTTGATGGATGCGGGCGCGCTGTCGGTGTCGGTGGAGGATGCCGATGAAGGCACCGACGCCGAAAAACCCCTGTTCGGCGAGCCGGGCATGGAGCCGACCGAAGCGGCATGGGATCATAGCCGCGTGGTCGCGCTGACCGATGACGAGGAAGACCAGGCCCTGATCGTGGCGGCTGCCGCCGGCGCGATCGGGCTGGCTCACCTGCCCAAGTTCACCACCCGCAAGGTGGAGGACGCTGACTGGGTGCGTTTGACCCAGTCGCAATTTGAGCCGATCCATATCGGCAAGAACATCTGGGTCGTGCCGAGCTGGCATGAAGCGCCGGATCCGTCCGCGCTGATCCTGGAACTGGACCCGGGCCTGGCCTTCGGTACCGGTTCGCACCCAACCACCAAGCTGTGCATGGAATGGCTGGAGGCCCATCCGGCGCCAGGCAAATCGGTGCTGGACTACGGTTGCGGTTCCGGCATCCTGGCCATGGTGGCGCGCAAGCTGGGCGCTACCACCGTTGCCGGCGTGGATATCGATCCACAGGCTGTGGTGTCTGCCAACGACAATGCGGTACGCAACCGCGTGGAAGATATCCAGTACTTCGTGCCGGATGATTTCGCGGAGTCGGCGTTTGCTGCGCAGCGTTTCGATATCGTGGTGGCCAACATCCTGTCCTCGCCGCTGAAGCTGATGGCACCGATGCTTTCCGGCCGCGTGGCGCCGGGTGGTTCGCTGGTGCTGTCCGGCGTGCTGGCGCGCCAGGCGGAAGAAGTCGCGGCGGCTTACGCGCCGTTCATCAAACTGAGCGTCTGGGCTGAGCACGAAGGCTGGGTGTGCCTGTCCGGCACGCTGGCATAAGGTTTTTCCCTGACTGATGGCGCTCGCCACTAAATGCCCCCATTGCAGTACGATCTTCAGGGTCGCGGCTGACCAACTGAAACTACGCGGGGGCATTGTCCGTTGCGGCTCCTGCGCGCTGGTTTTCGATGGCAATGCTGCCCTGGTTGAACCGGCGGCCAAGCCGACTCCTGTCATTCCCGATGTAGTTGCCGATGCGCCGCCTGCGAAGCCGGCGATTTCCGACTATGTGCATGGTTCGCCGGTCGATTTCGAGATCGATTTCGCCGAAACGCCTGTCGCTGCGCCTCTGGCCGGCGAGCCGCCCAAGGAAGCCCCGCGCGCTGCCGTGCCGGCTGCTGAAGCTGCGTCGCCTGCCGTCTGGCGCTCCGCTACCGCACCCGCGAGCGGCGCGACGTCAAGCGTGGCCGGCTCCTTGCCTGTCGCCGAGCCGGCACCCGCTGCCGCCCAACCGCCAGCCAAAGCGCCTTCGCCTGACGACATCGCCATAGCCGCCGTGACCCGCGCCTTCGCGGCTGCGACCACGCATGCTGCGCCGCAATCGCAGCAGGCCGCACCGTCGCGCGCGGCTGAGGCACCAAGGGCACCCGCTTCGGTGCCGGCTGCGTTGCCGCCGGCAACTCGAACGCCGTCATCGCCAGCTTCGCGCTCGCTGATCGATGTCGTGTCGCCCGACGCCACGTTCACTGCCGCGGCCGAACCATCGCCTCCGCTGGTACCCGATACCGCCGCCGTGTCGCTTCCGTCACGGGCCCGGTCGCCTGCCGGCCTGTCGTCGCTGGCCGACTTGGTGGCGCCAGACGATATCTTCTCGGCAACGGCAGAAGCGTCGACACCATTGGCACCTCCGCCGCCGGATAGAGCCCCGTCCCCGGCTGCCCCGGCCTGGCATCCGGACGTACTGTCGCCGGATATCACCTTCTCGGCCACTACAAAAACGACACCGGCTGCCGCGGCACCGGCCGCACCCACAGCGCGCCCGGTATTCGCGCCTGCGCCGCCACCGCTACCAGTTGCAGCCTCCATCGAGGAGGCGGTATCTCCAGTCGTTCCTGTCCCGCCGGCCGTTACAGGCACACCGGCAGCCGCTCCCCTGTCCGATTCCGTCGGGCACGCGCCGCAGGCAGTCAATGAAGCTGCCGTGGCAACGCCGGCCGCCCTGGCAGATTCGCCGGTCGTGGAAGCGCAACCCCATCGCGACGAAACACTCGCCGAATCTTTGCCGGCGGCCGAAGAAAACACGCTTCCGTCGGAACCGGCCCTCGCAATCGCAGCGACGTCGCCTGTCGACCACGCGGATTTGCCGGCCGAAGCTGAAGCGCCTTCGTATCGCGACGAAACACCCGTCGAGTCCTTGTTGCCGGAAGACCATGTGGAGTCGCCAGCCGACGCCGACGCGTCTCCGCTGGAAGAAGAAATCCCCCTCGAGCCAGTGTACGTTGCCGAAGAGGCCCAGCCCACGGCGGAAGGTGCACTTGCTTTTGAAGCGCCATCGCCGCCCGATCACGCGGATTCACCTGCCGCAATCGAAGCACAGCTGCCAGGCGAAGCATTCCTCGCCGAGCCGGCGCAAACCGCCGGCGAGACCGCGCTCCTTGCGGATGCAGCACTCGCATTCGAAACGCCATCACACGTTGAGCATCAAGACGAAACCCCCGCCGAGCCGGGGCATGCGGCAGAAGAGAACTTGGGCCCGTTGGATGATGCGCTTGCATTGGAAACCACAGCGCCCGCCGAGCCAGAGCTGGCAATCGACGACATCGCGGTTGGGGAAACGGGCGAGCGCACCGGCACCTCCCTTCTGGATGCCATCGACCAATGGTCAGCCGACAATACGCACCCTGACGGCCGCGTCGAGCCCTCGCTCCACACGCCCCAGGAACACCTGGTCATCGCCGCCCTCGACGACGCGCACCATTTTGAAGACCTGCCGTCCGACGAAAGGTCCGCGCCCGACGCGCCAGCCGCAGCGGCCGAGGCAGATAGCCTGGACGGGCCGCCGCTTGACGCCGAACCATGGGCCGCGGCCGACGCAGCAGCGGCTGGCGAGCCGTGGAGCCTGGCCGAGCCCGACGAAACCGCCCTGCACGCCGTAGCAGCCGTCAACACGGACGCCCCGGATGACGGTGCGTCCGTCACCGACGACGAAGTGCTCGAACCGGTCGAACCGCCGGCCAGGTCGCGCCGCGAACGCGCCCTGAAACGCGCCAAATCGCGCCGCGACGCCAGCCCCCCGGGCGCAGAACATGACGTCTTCGCCATCGAAGAAAACGGCCCGGAAGCTGAAGCGAGCGCCGAAGAAATCGCCGCCCGCATGCGCGCCATCGCCGGCGTTGACGAAGCTGAAGCCAAAGCCGACGCCAACGCCGGGGACCTAGACCACTCCGACCTGAATTTCGTGAAGCGCGTCGACCGCAGCCAGAAATATGGCAAGGCCGTCACGATCACGATGGCGCTCGGCGTCCCGATACTGCTGGCCGGGCTGGTGCTGCAAGCCGCGACCACCTTCCGCGACACGCTGGCCGCCAACTACCCGCAACTGAAGCCGGCATTGGCCGCAGTGTGCCAGCCGCTGGGCTGCAAGATCGCCCTGCCAACCCAGCTCGACGCACTTAGCGTCGAACCGGGCGAACTGGCCAGCATGACTGAAAACACTTTCAGCTTCAGCACCGTCCTGCGCAACCAGTCCAAGACCCCGCAAGCCTGGCCGCATGTCGAGCTGACCCTGAACGACAACGCCGACAAGCCGGTGCTGCGCCGCGTCTTCGCTCCGGGCGAATACCTGCCGTCGCCTGCCGACGCCGAAAAAGGCTTCGGCCCGCGCAGCGAGCAAAGCATTAAACTGTACTTCGAACTAAAAGAGCTCAAAGCTTCCGGCTATCACATCGCCATTTTCTACCCTTAAGAATACTATGACTAAAACCGCGCTTGTCTGTGGCTCCCTGGCCATCGACATCATCATGCAATATGAAGGCCGTTTCGGCGACACGCTGCTGGCCGACCAGCTGCACAAGGTCAATGTATCCTTCCTGGTGCCGACCATGCGCACCGAGTTTGGCGGCTGCTCCGGCAATATTGCCTACTCGCTCAAGATGCTGGGCGGCGACCCGCGCATTGTCGGCGTGCTGGGCCAGGATTGCGCGGCCTACCTGGAACGCTTCCAGAAGCTCGGCATCTCGACCGACAATATCCTGATCAAGAAGGATGCCTACAACGCGCAGTGCTTCGTCACCGCCGATGCAGACCACAACCAGATCAACGCCTTCCACCCTGGCGCCATGTCTTTCGCACACGAGAACCCGATCGAGAAAGCCGGCCCGGCCCGCATCGCGATCATTTCGCCGGATGGCCACCTGGGCATGCTGAAGCACGCAGAAGACCTGGCACGCCTGGGTGTCCCGTTCATCTTCGATCCGGGCCAGCAGATGCCGATGTTCACGCCTGAACAGCTGATCGGCTTCATCGAGCAGGCCACTTATGTAACCTGCAATGACTATGAGATCGAGCTGCTGATGTCGCGTACCGGCCTGACGATTCCGGATATCGCGGCGAAGCTGGAGGCGCTGATCGTGACCCGTGGCGAGAAGGGTTCGGAGATTTATACCCAGGGCAAGCGGATTGATATTCCTGCCGTACTGGTGGATTCGTCGCTCGACCTGGACCCGACCGGCTGCGGCGATGCTTATCGCGCTGGCTTGCTGTTTGGTCTGGTCAACGACCTGGGATGGGAATCGACTGGCCGGCTTGCCAGCTTGCTGGGCGCGATCAAGATCGTCACCAAAGGGGCGCAGAACCACGTGTTCACCCCTGCGGAGATTGCCGACAAATTTGAGGCGGCGTTCGGGTACCGTTTCTAAACCCGGCAATTCCGGGGAGTGTCTGACCCTTGGGTCAGACACTGGTTTACCGGTTTAAAAGCCGGCCAACATCCTCCAGCGTCACCCCAGTCACCTCAAGTAGTTTCTTCTTATTGGTCTGCCCATGCGTCAGCGTCACCGCGCTGCGCGACACCCCCAGGGCCCCGGCCAGCCATTTCACCAGCGCCTCATTCGCCTTCCCCTCGATGGGTGGCGCGGCCAGTTTGATCTTCAGCACATCTTCCAGCACCCCGACCACTTCGGTCTTTTTCGCATTCGGCTGGATCTGCACCGCCAGGCGCACGCCGCCCGGCAGCGGGGAGTACCACGAACGGCTCATCGGCCGAACAGCATGCCAAGCAGGATCTGGCAGATTTGCAGCAGGATCAGGGCCACCAGCAGCGACAGGTCAAGGTTGCCAACCAGCGGCACCACTTTGCGGATAGGCCTGAGCAGGGGGTCGTTCAACGCGCGCACGAACGGCGCCAGCGGGGCATGCGGATTGACCCAGCTGAAAATCGCTTCGACGATCAGCAGCGCCATAAAGCCGAACAGTATCCATTCCAGGAAGCGCTGCAAGGCTGCCAGCAGTACAACCTCCGGTGTGGCGCCGACCAGGAACAGCACCGAAGTCGCCAGGATCACAATCAGGAAAGCGCCAATCAGGCTGGCCCAGTCATACCCCCCCATCCCGGGGACGATGCGGCGCAGCGGGCGCACCAGCCAGTCCGATAATTGAAAAGTAAACTGTGCCACCGACGAAGGCGGGCGGACGCGAATAGCCTGCATCCAGAATCGCAGCAAGAGCACACCGCCAAGCAGGCCGGCGGCGACATCGACGATCAGCTTAAGAATACTAAACACGAGTTCACTCCAAATAAAAAAACCGCTGTGCGATTGTCTCACACAGCGGTGTCTTCGCCATTCGGCACTAAGCGTTTAAGGGCTTAGGCAGGACGGGTGCTGGTCGGGAACGGCCAGGCGGCTGCCGGGGCGATCACGGTTTTTGCTGCCGGAGCGGCGGCTGGAGCTGGAGCTGCAGCAGCAGGTGCTGGTGCGGCAGCTGGCTTCACAGCTTCCTTCTTAGGAGCAGCAGGTTTCTTGGCAGCGGCCTTTTTAGGGGCAGCTGGTTTTGCAGCAGGAGCTGCAGCCGGTGCTACGGCTACTGGCGCAACAGCTGGCTTAGCTGCTGGCTTAGCCGAGGCTTTTTTTGGGGCGGCCTTTTTAGCTGCAGGCTTGGCAGCTGGTTTTGCGGCGGCTTTAGGAGCGGCTTTTTTAGCAGCTGGCTTGGCAGCGGCTTTCTTGGCAGCTGGCTTGGCAGCAGCTTTCTTAGCGGCTGGCTTGGCAGCAGCTTTAGGAGCAGCCTTCTTGGCAGCTGGCTTGGCAGCGGCTTTCTTGGCAGCTGGCTTGGCAGCAGCTTTCTTGGCAGCTGGTTTGGCAGCAGCTTTCTTGGCTGCTGGCTTGGCAGCGGCTTTCTTGGCGGCTGGCTTGGCAGCAGCTTTAGCTACGGTCTTTTTAGCTGCTGGTTTGGCGGCGGCTTTCTTGGCTGCTGGCTTAGCTGCAGCTTTCTTCGCTACTGGCTTAGCTGCTGCTTTTTTAGCGACGGCTTTTTTAGCTGCTGGTTTAGCGGCTGCTTTTTTAGCTGCTGGCTTAGCTGCTGCCTTGGCGACGGTTTTCTTCGCTGCTGGTTTAGCTGCTGCTTTCTTGGCTGCTGGTTTTGCTGCTGGCTTAGCAGCGGCTTTCTTCACAGCTGGTTTAGCGGCGGCTTTCTTAGCTGCTGGTTTTGCTGCTGGCTTAGCGGCAGCTTTCTTAGCGGCTGGTTTAGCGGCTGGCTTGGCAGCGGCTTTCTTAGCGGCTGGTTTAGCAGCCGGTTTAGCTGCGGCTTTAGCGGCCGGCTTAGCGGCAGCTTTCTTTGCTGGAGCAGCTGCTTTAGCGGCTGCTGGTTTCTTCTTAGCGGCGGTTGCCATTTTTAGTTCTCCTTCATCTGGGATGGGAAAGATCCACGCATAAATTTAAAACCCGTCCGGCCCTGCGCTGGACCAGGCGAATTATTCATCGGCACAAACAGGGTTGCGGTTTGCGCTAATGAATTCTGCACCCAGCTGAACTGCTGCACCTCCTCACAAGTGCAGCGCTTCAGCCATCGATTCCTGCGCCGGTGCTTGGCAGCGCAGGACTCAAATTCTTTGTCGCGACGATTGCGCGGGTGGGGCGTGAATTCAGCTCCTCGACCCCTCGTCGGGCCACGTGATACGACCAGCGTTCAAAGAAAAAACCGCCCGGCCTGATCGGGGGGATCAGGTGAGCGGCTTCGCTGTCGTCGTGTGGTCTTTCAGCATATGTATGCGTTTTTGGTTCCCATTATTTTTCGATTTTTGCGGTAACAACACACTCAAAAAACTGTGCTTGCAAATTCACGCGATTTCAAGTTCGCAAAGTACACGAAAGCTTGTCGATGCGCAACCAGCACGAATGATTTTCTTCTTCTTTTTTTGCGTCGATCTGCGAGTTCACGCACATTGAATCGCGCTTCGCGAGCACCTCGCGCGCTGCGATCGACCATCGCGCTGCCGGCCACCTTCGCATAACGCCTTTAGATAAAGGCTGTATAAAAACTGAAGCGCCCCGGTCCGCGCTTGGGCGCGAGAACGGGGCGACTGAATGATGCGTTTGAAAATTTTTTTTCGTCGCGATTACGCGACATGCAAAATTCGCTTCATCACGCGTTCCAGATCGAGCAAACAGGTGCTGTGCGTGCTTCCATCTGCTTGCGGCAGCTCCACCACCTCGTTCGATTCGGCCGACAAGCCTTGTGCAATCGCCGAGGTCTTCATCAGCGAGGGCGCGGCGAAGCGCTTGCCGTCATCGACCGTGACGATGTCGGCCACCGCGTCGACCAGCAGGCCGTATCGCCCTTCTTCCCGCTCGATGACCAGCACCTTGCCTGCGCCTTCGCCCGCTGCCATGCCATACAGGCGGCGCAAGTCGACCAGGCTGATGAGCTGCTGGCGCAGGTTCAGCACGCCGCACAGGTAGTCGGGCATGCCTGGCGGATGGCTGATGTCGCCGGCATGGTCGATGATCTCGCGTACCTGCTTCAATTCCAGTGCGAACAGCTCGCCGACCCGGAAGCTCAGGTAGACCTTGCGCCCGGCACGCTGGCCCGCTGCCGCCGGCCTGGCTTGCGCTGGGTAAAGCTGGCGATGGCCCAGGTCCATCTCGCCGATCTCGCTGCGCGAGAAGATGCCATCGTGGTCCAGCAGGATCACATCCTCCTCGCCGGCGCGCGCCACGCAACCGGCAAACATGGCGCTGCGCTCTTTGCTCAGCAAAGGAATGGCAAGCACTTCATCGCTGCTGAAATGCAGGATGCTTTCCACCTCGTCGACCAGGAATCCGAGCGTTGCCTCGCCGATGTGGGCCACCAGGATGCGCTGCCCGGCATCGGCCAGCGCCGGCTGGCCGCCGGCCAGTGCGGCAAAATCCACCACCGGCACCTGCATGCCACGGAACTGCATGCGGCCGCGGCACAGGGTGCTGGCCAGGATCGATTCGGACAGTTCCGGCACGCGCACGATCTCCTGGATCGCCTTCATCTCCATCGCAAAGCGGGCGCCGGCAGCGCGGAAGCTGATCGCATGGCGGCGCTCGCCGACCACCCGCAACTGGCGCCGCGTTTCCGCACCGCTGGCGCGCATCGATTGCACCTGCGGCACGTTCTCGATCCGCACCAGGCGCTCGATGTCGAGCACCTGGACCAGGCGCCTGCCCTCCTCCAGCAAAATGGTGCCGGCTACTACCCCTTGTGCCGAACCCTCCGCATAACGCAACCGGCTGCGTTGTTCGGGCCGCACGCGCAGGATTTCACCGGTTGCGTGAACCAGCAAACCGACCTGCGCATCCTGGTAGTCGATGATGGCGATCTTGTTCAACGCTTCGGCCGCCGGCGCCGCCGGATCGAACAAGCGCCCCAGGTTCACCACCGGGATCACGCTGCCGCGCAAGGTGAACATGCCTTCCAGGTAAGGCGGGGCAAGCGGCAGGCTGGTCATGCGCTCGGGGAAATTAACCACTTCCCGGATGCACAGTGCGGGCAGCGCGAACTCGTCCCCGCCCAGCAGGAAGGAGCCGAAAAGTTCGATCGCTGCCCCGGCGTCCGCCTGCGGCGGCGCCGATACCACACGCAAGGCTTCCATGGCTTACACCACGAAACCGGCGACCAGCTTGTTCAATTCCCCGGCGCGCGAATTCAGGCTGGAAGTGGACGAAGCAATGCTGTCGCAGCTGCCGGCCGATTGCTCGGCCGCTTCGGCGATATGGTTGATGGCGACGCTCACCTCGCGCGCCGACAGTAATTGCTCCCTGGCTTCATGCGAGATCTCGGCAATCGCTTCGCTGGTCTTGCCGACGCCCTTCACGATGCGGTCGAAGGCTTCGCTGGCCTGGTGCGAGATGGCGGTGCCGGTGTTGACCCGCTTCACCGACTCGCTGATCAGCTTGGAAATCTCCTTGGTCGCCTGCGAAGAGCGTTCAGCCAGCTTGCGCACCTCGTCTGCCACCACCGAGAAGCCCAGCCCATGTTCGCCTGCGCGCGCCGCTTCGATGGCCGCATTGAAGGCCAGCATATTGGTCTGATTGGCAATATCGCTGATCACTTTCACGATCTCGCCGATGTCTTCCGACGAGCGGTTGATCAGGTCCATCGCCTCGATCGAACGCGCCACTGCCTTGGCGCCCGCCTCGGCCTCGTCCTGGGTGGACTTGGCCAGCTCATTGGCATGGCCGGTACTGGTGGCAATCGCATCGATGGAACGGGTCAGGCCGTCCACCGTGGCATTCATTTCCTCCACCGTCGCGCCCAGCTCCTGCGAGCCGCCCGCCACCACGCCGGCGCGGTTGGCGATCTCCTCGGCGTCGTCGGCGAAGGCGGTGGCCGACATCACCACCTGCCCGATCACGCCGCGCAAGTCGCCCATCATCTTGCCGATGCCGGCGCCCAGCTGGTCGAGCGGCTCATCGCCGGCCAGCGGCACTTCGGCCGTCAGGTCGCCTTTTGCCGCGCGCGCCACCGCATCGAGCAAGCGTTCAATCTTGGCCGCATCGCTGGCTGCCTTGTCCTTGATGCCCTGCTCCATCATCACCTGCTCGGTAATGTCGCTGGCGAACTTGACGATTTTGAAAGGCGTGCCGTTCATGTCGAGGATCGGGTTGTAGGTGGCCTGGATCCAGATCGCCTTGCCGCCATTGCCGACGCGCTTGTAGCGGCCGCCGTCGAATTCGCCGCGGTTCAGTTTTTGCCAGAAGCGTTTGTAATCGACGCTGGACGCGTATTCGGTCTCGCAGAACATGCGGTGGTGCTCGCCCTTGATGTCGTCCAGCGAGTAGCCCATCGCATCGAGGAAGTTGCTGTTCGCGGTCAGCACGTGGCCACCCATGTCGAACTCGATCACCGCCTGCGCCTTGTCCATCGCGCTGACCTTGCCCTCGTATTCCGCGTTGCGCAGCTTGCTGGCCGTGATGTCGGTGGCGAACTTGATTACTTTATAAGGCTTGCCATCGGCATCGAACACCGGGTTATAGGATGCATTGATCCAGATCTCGCGCCCGCCTTTGCCGACACGCTTGTACTCGCCTTGTTCGTAATGGCCGCCGCGCAGGCGTTGCCAGAACTGTTTATAGGGTTCGCTGGCGGCAAAGGCACTGTCGCAGAACATCGAATGGTGGCGGCCTTGCACCTCATCCAGCGTATAGCCGACCGCACTCAGGAAGTTGTCGTTGGCGTGCAGGATGGTGCCATCGAGCTGGAATTCGATGACGGCCTGGACGCGATTGAGCGCGGCGTTGATGGCCTGCAGTTCGACTTCTTGCAGCTGGCTTTGCTGGAGGGCTGGGCTGTTCATTTTGGGTGAGCTCCTGAAGGGAAGGTGTTGCCACTGAGAATCTTCAGTATAGACAGCACCCTCGCCAGGAATCTCACCCTTTGTCACCCACCCCTGCCTGCGCTTTAAGCAGTTGAATAAAGGCCGCTGCTGCGTTGTCGGGCCACAACGAAACAACGCCCGGCGAACCGGGCGTTGTTATCTTTCTCTCACTCTTCGTGGAAAGCTTCTTCCCGCTTCTTGCGCAAGGCGGGCGACAGCACCACCGCCAGCGCCAGGCCTGCCAGCGCCAGCAGGGTGGCGCTGATAGGCCGGTTGAGGAAAACCATCGGATCGCCGTGCGACAGCGTCATGGCGCGCCGCAGGTACTCCTCCAGCATCGGACCGATGATGAAGCCGAGCAGCATCGGCGCCGGCTCGGCATCGAGCTTGGCGCAGATATAGCCGAACACCCCGAACAGCGCCATCAGCCAGACATCGAACTGGGAGTTATTCAGGCTGAACACGCCGATCGCGCAGAACAGCAGGATGGCCGGGAACAGGCGATGGTAAGGCACCGTGATCATCTTCACCCACAGGCCGATCATCGGCAGGTTCAGCACCACCAGGAACAGGTTGCCGAACCACATCGACACGATCAGGCCCCAGAACAGCTCCGGTTTCTCGGTCATCACCGCCGGCCCCGGCGTAATGCCCTGGATGATCATGGCGCCGATCATCAGGGCCATCACCGGATTGGACGGGATGCCCAGCGTCAGCATCGGGATGAAGGAAGTCTGGGCGCCGGCGTTGTTGGCCGATTCCGGCGCCGCCACCCCTTCGATGGCGCCCTTGCCGAACTCCTTGGCATTGGGCGACACCTTCTTCTCGATCGAGTAGGAGGCGAAGGACGCCAGCATGGCGCCGCCGCCCGGCAGGATGCCGAGCGCCGAGCCGAGCAAGGTGCCGCGCAAGACCGGCGCCAGGATGCGCTTGAAGTCTTCCTTTGTCAGCATCAAGCCCGACACTTTCTTCATCAGGATATGGCGGTCCTCATCATGCTCGAGGTTGCGCACGATCTCGCCGATGCCGAACATGCCCATGGCCACGATCACGAAGGAAATGCCTTCCGCCAGTTCCGGCACATCGTAGGTATAGCGCTGCTGGCCCGAATTGACGTCGGTGCCGATCATGCCCAGCAGCAGGCCCAGGATCACCATGCCGATCGCGTTCAGCAGCGAACCGCTGGCCAGCACCACCGCCGCCACCAGGCCCAGCACCATCAGCGAGAAGTAGTCGGCCGGGCCGAACTTCAGCGCCAGGTCGGCCAATGGCGGTGCGAAACATGCCACCACCACGGTGGCCACCGTACCGGCAAAGAAGGAGCCCAAAGCCGCCGTCGCCAGCGCCTTGCCGGCATGCCCATTGCGCGCCATCTGGTAGCCGTCGATGGCTGTCACCACCGAGGATGATTCGCCCGGCAGGTTGACCAGGATGGCGGTGGTGGAGCCGCCATACTGGGCGCCGTAATAAATGCCGGCCAACATGATCAGCGCCGCCACCGGCGGCAGGCCGAAGGTCGCCGGCAGCAGCATGGCGATGGTGGCGATCGGGCCCAGGCCCGGCAGCACACCGACCGCAGTGCCGATGAAGACGCCCATCAGGCAGTACAGCAGGTTGGTCAGGGTGAAGGCTGTTTCAAAACCCAGACCCAGGTTGCTTAAAATTTCCATGCCTGCTCCCTAGAAACCGAGCCAGGGGCCGAGCGCAGGTATCGGCAATCCCAACAATTTAATGAACAGCACATAGGCGAAGCCGGCCAGGCCGATGGCCAGCAGTGCCACTTCTTTCCAGCGGAACTTCGGGCTGGCATACGCGCTGACCAGCACCAGCACGGCGGCGGCCGGCACCAGGCCGGCGCCGCGCATCAGGATGCCGAACAGCACCACGGCCACGCTGACCAGGGCCAGCGGCTTGAGGTGCAGCTTCTCCATCGGCTCACCGTGGCGGAAGAAGGAGCGCAGCACGCCTGCTGCGCCGATCACGGCCAGCAGGATGCCCAGCACGACCGGAAAGAACGCCGGTCCCATGCGGACGGAGGTGCCCATGGCCAGGTCGCCGCGCGTGAACACGGCGCCCAGCCCGATGGCGATAAAGATCACCCCGATCCAGAAATCCTTCGGGTGGCGGATTGCGGAAGACATCAGATTCTCCTTGCTCGGCGCTTAATCAGCGTAAACACCGGCTTTGCTGATGATCGGGCCCCAACGGTCGATATCGGCCTTCAGGTGCGCCCGCAGGGCTTCCGGCGTGGCGCGCTTGGTGTCGACCGGCTCGGTACCCAGGTCGGCGAAGCGCTGCTTGACCGCCGGGTCTTTCAGCGCCACCTGCAGCGCGCCGACCAGGGAATCGATCACTGGCTTCGGCGTGCCTTTCGGTGCATACATGCCATGCCACACCGCCACTTCAAAGCCTGGCAGGCCGGCTTCATTCAGGGTCGGCACGTCCGGCATCGACGGCACGCGGGTCTTGGTGGTGACGCCGTAGACCTTGATCTTGCCGCCCTTGATCTGGCTGGTGGTGTTGGTGGTCTGGTCGCACATGAAGTCCACCTGGCCGCCCAGCAGGTCGTTCATGGCCGGGCCGGTGCCTTTATATGGCACGGTGGTCAGGTCGGTCTGGATGGCGGACATGAACAGCATGCCGCACAGGTGGGATGCCGAACCCAGGCCGGCATTGGCGTAAGTGACCTTGGCCTTGTTGGTTTTCACGTAGGCCAGGAACTCCTTGAAGTCCTTGGCCGGGAAGTCCTTGCGCGCCACCACGGTCATCGGCACGTCGGTCACCAGGCCGATCGGCTCGAAGCTGTCGATGGCGTTGTAGCTCAGCTTGCGGTACAGCGACGGCGCGGTGGAATGGCCGATGTGGTGCAGGAAGATGGTGTAGCCGTCCGGCGCCGACTTGGCGGCGCGCGCAGCGCCGATCGTGCCGCCGGCGCCGCCGACGTTTTCCACGATGATCTGCTGTTTCAGCTTGGTGCCCATGGATTGCGCCAGCAGGCGCGCCACGGTGTCGGTCGGCCCGCCAGCGGCAAACGGCACGATCATGGTGATCGGCTTGGTCGGGTAGCTTTGTGCCTGCGCGAGGCCGGCGCCGAACAGGGGCAGGCATGCCAGTGCGGTGATGAGGGCGCGTCGTTTCATGTGGTTCTCCAGTTGCTGATTAATTGTTGGATTTGCGCTACTAGTAATGTTGTACCAGCAATTATTCGAGGACACAAGTAAGGCCCTTTACTTTGATTGACTTCACCCGCCAAGGCGCACATGATTGGCTGACTATGACTCCCAAGCTGCACCTTGCCGCAACAGTCCTGGCGCTCCCCCTGGCAGCGCCAGCGGCCTCGCTCCAGCTGTTTACCGAGTACACGCCGCCCGACATCATGCGCGAAGGTGAAAGGATTGTCGGCATCTCGCCCGACAAGGTGAAAGAAATCATGGCGCGCGCCGGCATCGGCTACACCATCGAGATCATGGCCTGGCGCCGCGCCTACGAACTGGCGCTGCGCACGCCCGATTCCTGTGTGTTTTCCACCTCCCGTACGCCGGAGCGGGAAACCTTGTTCAAATGGGTCGGTCCGCTGCGCGAGGTGGACTGGACGCTGTACGGCCTGGCCAAGCCGCCGTTCCAGCTGGCCACGCTGGATGACGCGAGGCACCTGCGCATCGGCGGCTACAACGGCGACGTGCGTGCCCAGTACCTGGTGGCGCGCGGCTTCACGGTGGATACGGCGCCGGATAATTTCTCCAACCCGCGCAAGCTGCTCGGGGGGCGCATCGACCTGTGGGTGACCAGCCACCAGCTGGCGAACGGCGTGTTGGCACAGGAAGGGCTGCTTGGCAAAATCGTGCCCCTGCTCACCTTCCACACCTCGCGCGCTTACCTGGCCTGCAACAAGGCGGTGCCGGACGCGCAGATCGCCGCGATGTCGGCGGCTATGGCGGAGATTGTGAAAGACGGTACCTCGACCGCGATTGACCGCAAGTATGCGAACTGGCGGCCATCCCAATCAACTGGTCGCTGACCAGGGCAGCGTTGGGCAAGGATTTTCAAGGCTTTGGGACACGCGGAGATGGAAACGCCTCTCGAAATTCAATGCCTTTGATGAAGGCCTTGACGGCTTCCGTGGCATCGCGCCTTGCCTTGCGTTTCAATTTTGGCGTCATGGTGGAGCCACAAAAATAGTTTTCCATGCCGATGAAGCAAAAACCGAGCGACCGCATCCCTTCTTCGGGCGTGCCTCGATAGCCATCCGCCAGCAACATATTGACGTTGGAATCACCAACGCGAACCGACTCCTCCCAAGCTTCTGGAGGCGGCCTTTCGATTCCGGTTAGCGAACCTGGGGGGTAAGCAAGACAAATGAATATCCAGAATTGCCCCCTTCGGCAGCGACAGTTTGCACATGTTTTCCGTGCATTGATCGAGGGCCGCTGGAAGCTTGACGATACATGGAGGGCTTTGGTCGACCAGGTTGGGTAAGGTCACCATTGCCCCCGTAAAGGCAAAAGCCCAGATCTCTCAGGCGTTCTTCCGGTTCGCCTTCGGTGTCATCGACCAGCGACAGAAGTCCCACGGAATTGCGCGCACGAAGTGATTGCACCTTGACGTACTCTGGCGGATTATCAAATCCGGTCGGAGACCGCTTGGGAAAACAGTCAAAATTCAGTTCAATCGAATGAAGACTGCTACCTTCCGCAGCGGGCATAGAACAGCTCATCGTCAAAGTGGTTTGGAACCGTGACTACCTGCATGACCGGAGGTACTAAAGGCGCCGCCACAGTGCAACCGCACAGCAAAAACGATAACCAAAAAGACAATCCTTTCAATCTTCAGGTCCTCTTATAGTCATAATTTTCAGGGAAGGATAACGACTGATTTCCGCCGCTGTTGGGGAATCGCATTTCCGACAGTACGGCAAGTGCGCAGGCATAGGCCACACAGCGCGCATCAAATCCGTTAAGCGCCATCGCATATAGATCATTCACGCAAGACCGCAAGTTAACCTCGGCCGATGCGCGCCAGAAACTTGGGCTTCCGCTGACCTGGGCTACGCCTCCGCGCCCGTCATGCTTGCGACAGTGCATCAACGTCACAGTTAATGCATTGGAGAGCGCAGCGTTAGCCTGGAAACGTCACAATGTCCCATCCCGCAACTCGATGCTTTCGATGAACGCCTTGATATCGGCAGTTGCGTCTGCCTTCTCGCCGTCGATCAAACGCAACACATTCGCACCGCCGCAAAAATTGGCTTCTTTCCCGTAAAGGCAAAAGTCCAGTTGTCGCATTCGTTCTTCCGGTTCGCCTTCAATATCGTCAATTAGTAACATGTCCCCATAGGCGTTGCGCGCGCGCAGGGGCACCAACTTGGCATAATCCGCGGCATTGTCAAATCCGGTCGGCGAAAGTTTTGGCACACAGGTGAAAGTCAATTCGAGCGATTTCAGTGTGCTGCCCTTTGTCAGTGGCATGGAACAGCCTTTAACGGAACAAACAGCCTTCGTCCGAGGCAGCTTAACGACGCATGCCGGTTCCTTACGAAAACGGTTTGGCACCGACACTTCTTGAATAGCAGATGATTCCAAGCTCGGCTCTGCACTAGCGCATCCACACAGCAATAACATTAACAATACATACACGCTGTTCATTCTTTAAGCCCTCCTGAATTCATAGCCTTCTGGGAAGGCGAAACTTCCCCCGCCTGCACCGTTCGGGAACTTCATTTCCGACAATACGGCAAGGGAGCAAGCGTAGGCAACGCAGCGCGCATCGAAGCCGTTCAAACTGGACGCATACAGATCGTCGATGCGCCTCGGTAGGTTGACTGCTGCCGAAGCCTTCCAGAAGCTGGGGCTACGATAATAGACCCTGGTCGCTCCTCCAGCGATAATTACCCTTCTCTCCAGCTCGTGGTCAACATCTGCGTACATGGCCATTTGCAGCTTCGCCCAGTAAAAGCCAGCAGTATCCGATGGCGCGTAGGCCGAATCCGTCGACCCGGCCATTGAAACTCCGCGCACTTCCTCACGCCAGCCAAGAATTTGCGAGGTCAACTGCGGGAAATTTGCGTCGGCTAGAGTCACATTGCTTCGCAGTGCTACCTGAAGATCCGCCTGGACTTTTAGCGCAGCCCTCAGTGCCACGTCCAACGCCGCCGGCACGCGCCTGCCGCGGAAGCTCCAATAATCGAGGTAGTTACTTGAGTGGGTCAACTGCAAAAAGCCGCGCCCATACCAAGGGGCATACCAATACTCTGAACCACCACCCTCTGACAATCGGCTCAACCATTGGCTTTCCTGGATCACATTACCGTAGAACGATGCCAGTCGCATTGGAGAATTGATGCCATATTTGCGTGCCGTCCGGTTCAATCCTACGCGCTGGGTAACGGCAATCGAAGTGGCGCCAGTCAGGTTAGGCTGCACCTGCTCCCACAACATCGAGCTTGGACCAACTCGCCGCATTGCGTGGCAGGGCACCATCTGTTTGAACTCGCGTGCACTAAGCCATTGGCATTTACGGAAATGAAAGATGAATTGTTGTGGGTGAAAATGCCAGTGCGCCGCAACCAGTGGTCCTGGCAATTCGGCGACAGGCACCGTCAGGGCAGAAATATGGCTGCGCAGGTTGTTCCAGCATTCGTCATCCAGACCGTATTCGGGGTCCGACTGTAGCCAGCCCCAACGAGCATCAATGCTATCTCGATTCCATTCACTGGGAAACTTGCACACACATTTGGCCAGAGCGTCGCGCACTACCTGGATATTCATGCGTGCGATAAGCTCTTCTCGCGTCAACTGGCCATCAGCGCTGCTGGCGTCTTCAATGAGCGACCGGAGCAAGGCAGATTCAGCACGGCTATCATCGTCGGTGTCGTCATCAATCAGACGCCATCCCTTCCAGTCAGGGAAGTCTGCGTCGCTGAATTTTCTAATTCCTGCTGCAGCAAGATTAATCCAGCCCGCTTGCTGAATACCCTGTACCCGGCGCCAATGCGGGCAATTCGAAGGCGCCAGGGTTTCAGGGGAACCATTCAACAAACGTCCGAAACGGAAAATTTCATAAACGGCACTTGGTGCAGGGCGCACAGTCTCATGCGCCTTCGCATACACTTCGTTGACGGCAAGCGCGCGATCATACAAATCATAATCAGCGTTACGGTCCAGCATCGGAACGCCCACGATAGTTCCATCGGGTTGATATGTAGTCAGCCAAGCACTGCCGCGCTGGTCGGCTGCGCCATCGCCACTGGCATAGCGGATGCCAATGATCAGATCCGTCGCCGTCGTTTCGATTGCGGCCGTTGCCGGAGCAATGATATTGCTTTCAGGCTCCTCACCACCGTATAGGGCCGCGCCGGCCGGAACATGGAAATATACCTCGCCATACACGGCATCCCCGCGCCCATCGGCAGTCAGCGGCAGCGTGCCGGTTCGGCGTCCGACCAGTTTATTGAGATTGGCGTCATCGCAAACGATCTCCATATGAATATGGTCTGCGGCGTTATAGATGCGCCCTGCCAGACCGATTTCATCCTTGCGGAAAATGCGTCGCTGCGCGGTAGTGGCGCCACCGCCAGCAACCGTAAGTGCGTTGCCGCGCAATTCGGACAGGTGAGCAAACACGGAATAGAACTCGATATCCTCGGCATTCGCGCCGGCACCGATCTCGGTGCGGTGGCGCACGATCAGCATGCCGTCATCGGTCCATGACGGTGTATCGCCATAGGGGTTGTAATTCAACGCGTGGGTCGGCTCGGCAACCGGCCTGGTCGGGCGGCGGGCATAAACAATCTCACCATCGGCAATGGCGCACACCGGCAAGGCGGCACTCGCCTGGGCTGGCGCGTGCAGGTGCACCCCGCCGTGCCAGCCCAGGTTCAGGCTGACCGGGAAGCTACCTTCTGGAACACTACTGGCAGGGCAGTTGACTGTCGCCGGTGGCATCGCGGCAGCCACGTAACTGGCATCATCGGCATTGTCGGGGCGCGTCGGCAAAAACGGGGGACTAATAATCACTTGAACTAAACAATTTAAGACGAGAAAGCGTACTTTTTCTTGATCTTCATCTCCGAGCGCGGCAAGGAGGCCATCGGGTAATTGCTGCGGGCGGGCCCGATAAAGGATTTTTTCCCGGCGTTGACCGTGATCTTGCCGGGACACTGGATGGTGATGTTGCCGCCGTCAATGGTGATATTCGCGCCGCCCACAGTGGACAGGCTGATTTTCTTGGCCGAGGCAAAGTCGATGTGGGCGTTGGAACTCTTCACGTCGACCATGCCGAGTGCCTGCACAGCCAAGGCGCCGGCCTGGGCCTGGACGTCGACCGGATCGCGGGCGGCAATAAGCTGCACGCCGATATCCTGCTCGCCAGGGCCGACCGCGCCGCCCAGCACGCCGAGCGCCTGCACAGTGTGCACGCGCAGCTGGCCGCCGGTGGCGAACTGGCTATCCTGGCCGCTGGCGACAACCGCCACCTCGCCTGCCGCGATTTGCAAGTCCCTGGCCGCCGTCATCGCCAGGCCGTCCTTGGCCGAAATCGCGACCAGCGGATCACTGACATGCGGCAACTGGCCGGCGCCCGGCGCTGTCTTGCGCTTGCCGGCGTCGTTGTGCGCGGCATCGAGATGGCGCTCGCCGACCATGCCGGAAACGGACGTCAGCAGCGCCTGCAACGGCGCCTCCTTCGCATCCAGCGCGCTGGCTTTGGCCTTGCGGGCGCCCAGGTGGGCGGCCATGCCGACCGTCTGGTGCTTGACGGCCGCATCGCTGAAGGTCTGCGCCAGCTTGACCGCCTGTTTGACCAGCGCGATGCCGGCCGCATTGTCGCCGGCCGGATCGCGCTGCCCGGCGCCATGCTGGATGCGGTAGCTGGTGACCAGCAAACCGGCGCCGGCGCGTACCGCGCCGTAGGCATCGCTGCGCAATTCCGCGCCCTGGCCGCGCAAGCTGCCGCGGAAATTGTCGGCACTGTGCACCAGGTGCCCCAGGTTCAGTTCAGTCGCCGCCATGGTGGTGCGCATCTGGACCCGGCCCTGGTTGTCGGTATCGTCGAACAGGAGCTGGTTATAGCCTTCGCCGCCGAATTCCTTGCTGCGCACGCCCCACTGGGCCGCAGCATTGCGGTGGCCGGGACTGCCGCCTGCCGCACCGTGCCATGCCGGGCTATGGCCGCCCGCCAGGTTGCCCTGCCCCGAAACGGCGTGGTCATGCGCCTGCCCGAAGGCATCCGCCCCCTGTTCGCGCGCTTCGCCGCCCGGCGTGTGCGGCACGCCGCCTTCACCCTGGCCGTTGTACAGGGCGCTGATCACCAGCGGACGATCGATATCGTTTTCCAGGAACTGCACCAGCACTTCCTGGCCGATGCGCGGCAGGAACTGGCTACCCATGCCACCGCCGGCCGAGCGTTGTGCGACGCGCACCCAGCACGTGGCGTCGGCGGAGTGCTGCCAGTGGAAGCGGATCCGCACGCGGCCAAGCCGGTCGCAATAAATCTCGTTGCCACCCTGCGGCAGGTCCTGGCCGTTTTCGCCGACCACAATCGCGCTCTGCGAGCCCAGGGCGGTTGGCTTGGCATGCTGCCGGCCTTCGCTGCCGTGGTGCGCTGGGCGCCATGGGACGTCCGCTGCCAGCGCTGCGAAGTTGTTTGAGCTGGCGTTTTCGATGGCTTAAATTCCAGGTAGAACAGCAGATTCGGATATTGTTTCAGGCGGAACGGAATTTTCTTTTCTGTGGTCGGAATCGGCCCCTTTTCTTCATTGAAGAAGCCGAAGCTCGAACAGAATCCAGGCTTGGAAGGAATTTCCGCCGGTAGCCTCGTTTCATAGGTCGACCGCCAGCGACGTAGTTCTTTACTGGCGCCCCCGGGGGAATCTGGCGTCAGTAACACATCGATGTGGCCAAGCCTCATGATCTGGTGCGGGCGAACTCCGCCGCATCCAATTTCCATTGTTTCTTTTCGTGGCGTTTCGCTTTCACGATTTTCATCGCTTTGTCGTTCGCTTCGCTTGCAGCATTTCGAACGATCTCGTCTTCGTCGTCGCCAAAATAAACCCTGCGGAACTTCGCCAGTCCAGTACCATTGGCCAGAAATTCATTCATCCCGTCGAAGGCCAGGCCCGCCATGGAGTCATGGACCCAATGATCAATGAACTCGACGACCTCGCGCGGCTGAGGTACATCGCTCAAAGTCCGTAAAACGCTCAATATATCGCGCTCCGGCGCATCCTCATCGACGAGGTAGGCGTAATCGTTGTCCTCCAGCCATTTGTGCCACTTTTCAACACTTTTCTGGATGCCATATGCCAGTATGTCGTTGGTAACGTCCTCGCGAGAATCGACAATCGCGGCACCCCGCTCCAACAGCTTTTGCGGCATCAACACTGGGATTTGTGAATCTTCTTGTTTCGGGTTGAAAATACTTCTGAAAGGTTGCGGGAACGGATGGTCACCCCAGCTCTTTTCTTTTTGGAGTTTCTCCATCCGTTCGGCGGATAGCCCTATGATCGCCATAAAGTGCTGCTGGGAATCACGCAGGCATTCCCGCTCAGCGGTGGCTTTTTTATAGAACTTGCGCGAGTAGTAATGACTTGAGTTCGGATATAAGCCGGGCGAAAAGCGTGCCTGATAGCGGTACGTAAAGTAATGTGCCATATGCTGCCGAAGCATCTCCTCGACAGGCGCTGGCCGGACTTTGGCGTGTGCCATGTACGAATTGAATGCATCGACAGCAGCTTGCGATGGCAACAGCGCATTCCGGACGTCGACGTCAAGCTCTTTGACGTTATTCAGGGGAACGCCTGCGGCCAACGCTGCACAATACATCTCGAAGCCGGCAATTCGGGCCAGTTGGTCAGTTTTCCCCTGCGCACCAGGCGAATACCCGCCGCCAACATCGGAATGTGCCCCTGGGTACACGTACTCAGTTGTGTTGGGAGGATAGCTGCCATTGATCCTGACGGAATCCATGGGGAACGTCGAACGTACTTCGTGTGCGGCGACGATGTGCAAGCAATTCTGGACACTGGCGTGTACCTGCATATTGTCGTCAGCCCAGGATTGATGGCCATCCGCAGCCAACAGCCCTCCTGCGTAAGCATTAGCGATCCCAACCGAAGCAACGGTATCGAAGATACCCAGGAAATTCACGTGTAGTGGGACGCCAGCCAGATAGTGCTGGCCATTCCGTTCCTCGCAAATATCAAACAGCCAATTGACAAAGGCGCGCGCTTCCGCTGCGCCCCGGGAAAAGCCGAAGACTGAAAGATTGATTTGCTCGGGGAACGAGTAGCCGCTCCTTCGGCCTTCTATTTTGGTCTTGAGCCGCGAGGTCCAGACATTGAAGGCACTGTTGCGCAAAATTGCCATCGACCCGAGGCCGCCAAGATTATTTGAAATATTGTTTTGCTGGTCGCGTGGCAAAAGAAGATCATCCGAAACGTATCGGCTGATGAAGTTCAATACCTCGAACATGCTCCAGACTATCCGTTTCTCGCCATTCCAGGACATGGATTTGCCCATTTTCCCGCCTGTGTCGCTGATATCTTTGAACGGCGTCCCGACGCCAGGTACATAGCCGGCGTAATATTTGTCCGCCCCCTCCTTGGTGGCCCTGAACGTGTGGAAAAGCCGTACCACATTACTGTGTTTCTGTTGTGACGGATCATTTTGTGCGGCCACGAAGTCGATTTCGCGATTGTTTCCCGTGCCGTCAAAAAACATGCCGATAAATACTTGCCCGGAGCACCGCTTCACTTCTTCTTTGGACTTAACGGCGGTCAGCGCTTTCACACGCTGCATGGTCTCCATGGCGCTCAGTGGGCGAAACCTGGACCTGGTACTAAACAGTTCCGGATTTTTTGCGGGCTGGATGTTAACAGTCATGACTTTCCCTTGCTTTTTTTTCCCACTCCAAATACTCCTCTTTCGTTCCTTTGGTCTTCCATGGCAGAAGAGAATTTTCGTCCATTGGGTAAAATGGGTGGCCTGGCTGGCAATTGGAAACAACAACCTTCACCTGGTCCTGGTCATAAAAATGCACATGGATATCGCCCACTCTTCGTCCGTATTGAGGGACGTCGAGTTCAACCTGCTTTGACGGCGGTTGCGGATCTCCCTGGTTCTTGCGGCTGTACTGCCACCAGATCTTGACCCGCATGCCAGGACGCCATTCAGCAGGCAGGCTGATGCAACACATGGACTTGCCTCCTCCACTTTCCGGATCGACGTTGGGCCCCGGTGCTCCATTTACAGCGAACATGTAGATGGACTTGTCTTTCGTATGATTAAACCCCACCACGGCTGCGCCAACTGTTCGCTCCTCGCAGGAGGCCAGCAAAAATAAGAATGCAACGCTCAGGATTGCAAAAAATGTTCTTTTCATCTTGGACCTTCAATCAATTTCAATCGCACATCGATCCGGCGCCAAGCATCGGATCACAGAAAGCTCTCGCTTACCAGACTTGTCCCGAGATCGCCGGGTGGCCACTGTTTCCTGGCGAGGTATGCGGTCAAGCTTTCATTCTGGTTTGTCTTACCCTCTGTCAGGAAAGCTGCAACCGACAGCGAAACCACATCCGCCCAGTTAGTCACTTCGTGCTTGCGCGCCAATGCGCAACTATCCGAAACCATCGCATAGGCTCGCGAGCCCGGCAAATCTTGCGGAAGTATGTCCGACATCGAGTCAACGATCAGTGCCAGGATGTTGTCCGGCTCGGCTGCCGACAGCAAAGCGGCCAATTGCTCGTGCAGGAGATGAATGCTCGACGCTTTAGCTGCGTCAGGGGCTGGCAACGGAAGGGGAGTCAGCCTGCCGGAACGATTGACGACAGCCCATTGCGTCACTGGTGCGGCGAAAGCAGCCCACTGGCTTGGCTCCAATATCCTCGGTAGTTCCGCAAGGATTCTGGTGTCTGCCAATCGCAACAGCATCTTCTGATGATCGATTGCAGTGATCCAATGTAATGGCTCCCACGATTGGCACAAGGTGTTCAAATCAAAGCGGCTCGCGAGAAAGCTGACCATCGGGCGGTCGTGGCAGTGGCGCAAGAGTCGAGTCAGGAAAGCTTGGTCGTAGACCGGATCGAGTGGCACTAGTATTGGCGCGGCCTTGCGCAGGCCTTCGTACGCCGGGCCGCCATAGCAATTGATCCCTCGGCTCCAATACGGCGAAGCGTCGGGAGCGGGATAGTCAAATGCGGCATCAATCAATGCAGCCCAATGGTCGTCGGGCTGGGCTTCAGCCAGTGCTAGCAAGTCCGTCCGCACTGCAGGAATGTTCGTCCGATCTTGGCCGAAAAATTCTGGCTTTGTTTTCATTTACACCACCGCAACTGGCGCGCCAGATTTAAGAGCTTTGATCAGGCAGTCGATACAAACAGGCTCGCTCGAAGGGAACTTGGGAAGCGCGTAGTCCGTGCGCTCCGGGCCGATGAACGACTTCTTACCTGCCTTGATGTCGATCTTGCCAGGGCACTGCACCGTAATGTTGCCGCCATCGATCGTGATATTTGCGCCACCAACAGTGGACAGGCTGATCTTCTTCGCCGAAGCCCAATCGATATGTGCGTTGGAGCTCTTCACGTTGATCACGTCGCGCGCTTGCACAAGCATCGCGCCGGCCTGTGCCTGTATGTCGATCGGATCGCGCGCGGCGATAACCTGAACGCCGATGTCCTGCTCGCCCGCCTTGACTGCGCCACCCAGCATGCCAATCGCTTGCTGAGTGTGGATGCGCATCTGGCCACCGGTGGTAAGTTGCGTGTCGGCGCCGCTCATGACGGTTGCTGTCTCGCCTGCGGCCATTTGCAGGTCGCGTGCAGCGCTCATTGACAGGCCGTCCTTGGCGGAGAAGGCGATGACCGGATCGGCGCTGTGCGGCAATTTTCCTGCACCAGTACCGGTTTTGCGCTCGCCTGTATCGGCTTGGGCGGCGTCGAGGCCAGCGTCACCCACCATGCCGGAGACGGCAGTGAGCAGCGATTTCAGCGGCGCTTCTTTTTCATCGAGCGCGCTGGCATTGGCTTTGTGCGCTCCCATGTGGGAGGCCAGGCCCACGGTGCCATTTTTCACTGCGACATCGCTGAAGGATTCGCTAAGCTTGACGGCTTGCTTCAGCATCGCGATGCCTGCAGTGTTGTCGCCAGCCGGTTCGCGCTGCGAGGCACCGTGTGTGATCTTGTAGCTGGTGACCAGCAGGCCGGCGCCGGCGCGTACTGCACCGTAGGCATCGGTGCGCAGTTCTGCTCCCTGGCCGCGCAGGCTGCCGCGGTAGTTGTCAGTGTTGTGGAGCAGGTGGCCCAGGTTCAGTTCCGTCGCAGCTTGGGTGGTGCGCAGTTGCACGCGGCCCTGGCTGTCGGTGTCGTCGAACACAAGCTGGTTGTAGCCGCTGCCGCCAAATTCCTTGCTGCGCACGCCCCACTGCGCGGAGGCATTGCGGTGGGCTCCGCTGCCGCTGCCGGCGCCGTGCCATACGGGGGCATGGCCGCCGACCAGGTTACCCTGCGCCGAAGTGGCGTGGTCGTGCGCCTGGCCGAAGTGATCGGACGCTTGCTGCGCGGTGGCGCCGCCCGGCGTTGGTGCGATGCCGCTTTCGCCCTGGCCGTTGTACAGGGCGCCGACGATGATCGGCCGGTCGATGTCGTTCTCGATGAACTGCACCAGCACCTCCTGGCCAATGCGCGGCAGGAACTGGCTGCCCATGCCGCCACCGGCCAGGCGCTGCGCCACGCGCACCCAGCACGTAGCATCGGCCTGGTCCTGCCAATGGAAGCGGATGCGCACCCGGCCCAGGCTGTCGCAGTAGATTTCGTCCGCGCCGTTTGGGCGGTCATTGCCATCGGCGCCTACCACGATGGCGCTTTGCGAGCCCAGCGCCGTCGGCTTGGCATGCTGGCGCCCTTCGCCGCCGGCGTGCAGGGGCCGCCATGGCAAGGCCGCGTCCAGCGCCGTGAAGCCGTTGGCATATCCACTGCTTGCGGCCTGCTCCAGCGTGGCGCTGAAGTCCTCCGGCAGGCCGGCCAGCGGCGCGCCCAGGTCTTCCAGCAATTCCGGCACAGGGCCGAACAATTCGGCCAGCCCCTGCCTGAGCGCCACCGGCAGGTTGTTGACGCCGACGCTGACCACGCGCAGCACGACAAAGTTCTCGCTGCCGGCTGCGGCATCGAACGGACCTTGCGTCAGGGTGAAACGGGTGCCGGCGCGCAGTGTACGCACGGTGGAGCGCGCCTGCCATAGCTGGCTGTGCGCTTCCAGCGCCTGCATATGCAGCGTGGCATAGCGCTCGGCCTCGCCGCCATCGGCGTAAAAATACTGGCCGGGATAGTCGAAACTCTCGGGCAAATGCGCATGCTTGCCGAAGTTGTCCAGGCGGGTCGGCACTGTCTTGCCGACCGCCTTCTTGGCTTTGTAATCGTAGCTGGTCACGGCGACTGCGCCGCTGATCAAGCTGCGCCCGGTGCGCAGCGACTGGATGCTGTCCTGCTGCTCCCCGGCCCGTGCGGCGTGGTAGCGCAAGCCGCCAGCGGCGGCGCTGCTGGCATCTTCCGGCGCGGCTTCTTTGATCGTGCTGTCGGCGAACAGCACCATGGTCTGCTCTTCTTCGCCGTCTTCGAAGCGCCAGCCGATGCCCTCCTCGGTCAGCAGGCGGCGCACGAAGTCGTAATCGGACTCGCGGTATTGGCAGCAGTAGCTGCGCGGCGGAACCGACTGCATGGCGCTGCGCGCGTCGTCGCTCCACTGCCATTTGGCGTGCGGGGAATATTCCGCGAAGACGGCATCGATGATGTCGGCCACGCTTTTATCCTGCCAAACCCGGCTGCTGCGGCGCTGGGTCGCCAGCCAGAGCCACGGGGTAAGGCGCAGCCGATAGCGCGCCAGGCCACCCTCGCTGCCCAGCATGGCGGCGCCGCTGATGTAGCCATGGAAGTTGGTCCGGCTGCCATCAGGCAGGCTGGCCTGCAGCGAAGCGCGCTGGCCAAGCAGCGTTTGCAGCGCGATGCCGGCACTGGTGGAGAGCACGATCAGCTCGCGCGCAGCAACCTCCTGCAAGGCGTCATCGGCCAGGAAGGCTTCCACCAGCAGGCCGCCGGAGCCATACTCGCCCTCCGATTCCAGCTTGAGTTCGTACAAACGGCTGGCACTGGAAAACTGTGCCACGCCAGCATAAAGCTGGGTAAGGAGTTCGGTCCGCATCGGGTTTTTGCGCAGCAATAATTATCAAAACGAAAACGATAACAGCATTGCAGAAATTTGCTCGCACTGTTGAGCTAGCGGAGCCCCGGGGCCATCAGGGGCGCAGCGTAAAGCGCCGGAAGCGGTGGCGCCGGTGCTCCTCGTTGTCCAGTGAAAGCGAGGATTTGATCATGTCGCTGCGGCTGATCACGCCCACCAGCTGGCGGCTGGCGGCATCGGCCACCACCGGCAAGCGTTCCAGGCCGTGCACCGCCAGCCGCACTGCCACCGTGCGGCAAGTCTCGCCGCGCAATGCCACGATCGGGGCGTTCACGCCATACAGTTCGCGCACGTGCACCGCGTGGCTGGCCTGCTCCAGCGTCGCACGATCCAGCATGCCCAGCACCTTGCCCTTGCTGGTGACCGGGTAGGCTCGGTGGCGCTGCGACGTCCCGAAATGGGAGGCCAGCACGTCGACCACCCGCGCATCGGCCTCGATCGACACCGCAGTGGCCGTCATCACCTCCTCCACGCTATGCCGCTCCAGCGGATCGATGCCGTATTCGCGATAAATATGGTGGCCGCGGCGGGCGATCTTTTCGGTCAGGATCGAGCGGTGCATGGTGATGACGGTAAAGCCATACGCCACTACCGAAGCAGCCAATACCGGCAGCAGCGCGTTGGCGTCATGCGTCAGTTCATAGGCAAACACGGTGGCCATGATCGGTGCGCGCATCATGCCGCCCAGCGTGGCTGCCATGAAAACCAGCGGCCAGACCGCAGGCGAGCCGCCCGGCAGGTACGGCGCCAGCACGCTGCCCAGGCCCGCGCCCAGCATCAGCAAAGGCGCCAGCACGCCGCCCGAGGTGCCCGAACCAAGCGCGATCAGCCACATGACTGCCTTGGCCACCAGCAGAGTCGCCACCACGCCGGCGGCCAGATGGTTTTGCAGCAGGTCGCCGATCACGTCGTAGCCGACACCCAGTGCGCGCGGCTGGAAATAGCCGCCGATGCCGATGGCGAGGGCGCCCAGCGCCGGCCACCACATCCAGTGAATGGGCAGCTTATGGAAGCCGTCTTCCACGCGATACAGGGCGGTCGACAGCAGCCACGCCATGGCGCCGCACAGCACGCCGGCCACAGCGCAGGACAGCAAAGCCACCGGCGGCAGCACCGGGCTTTGCTGCGGGAACAGCGGGCCGGCTTCCATCAGCAGCGGCCGCAGGAAGCCGGCCACGGCGCAGGCAATGGCGACCGGCAGCAGGCTGCGCGGGCGCAGTTCGAACAGCAGCAGTTCAACCGCCAGCAGCAGCGCTGCAATCGGGGTGCCGAAGACGGCCGTCATGCCGGCCACCGCGCCCGCCACCAGCAGGGTCTTGCGCTCGGCATCGCTCAAATGGAAATGCTGGGCGAACAAGGAACCGACCGCGCCACCCGTCATGATGATCGGGCCCTCTGCGCCAAACGGCCCGCCGCTGCCGATCGCGATCGCCGATGCCAGCGGCTTGAGCAGCGCCACCTTGGGCGACATCGCACTGCGCTTGAACAGGATGGCCTCGATCGCCTCCGGGATCCCGTGGCCGCGGATCTGCTCCGAGCCATAGCGCGCGATCAGCCCGATCGCCAGCGCGCCGATGACCGGCACCGCAATGACCCAGGGACCCAGCGCATGGGCCGCCGGCGATTGCGGCGCGGTCGACAGGGTCTGGAAGAAGAACAGGTTGGTGAACAGCGAAATCGCTTTCAGCAGCAGCCAGGCAGTGCCTGTGCTGAGCATGCCGATAAAGGCAGCCATGGCGCCGATCTGCAACAGGCGCGCGTCGCCGCTGAAGTCGCGGCGCGGGTCGTACGGTTTCATCATTTTTGCGGCAGGTTGGGAACAGTGAATACGCCGTGCAGCGATTGCAGTTCGGCGCGGTGGATGGCCGCCAGGCGCAGCAGCACCTCTTCGCCGGCAGGCAACAGGTGGACTTCGACCCGGCGCCGGTCTTGCACATGGGGGCGGCGCTGCACCAGCCCCGCCGCCTCGCAGCGGCCCAGCAAGGCGACCACGCCGTGCTGCTGCGCCTGCAGCCGTTCGGCCAGCTCGCCGACCGTGGCCCAGTCGCGCCCGGGAAAGCCCTTGATATGCAGCAGCAGCAGGTACTGCAGCGGCGTGATGCCCTCGGCCTGGGCGGCGTTTTCGGAGAAGCGCTCGAAGCGCCGCATCTGGTAGCGGAATTCGGACAGGGCCATGAAGTCGGCCTTGGCCAGCGAATCTGGTGGAGACGGCATTGTTATATCACAACATGATGTAATTGGCCGTTCATCATACCACCATCAGTAAGCGGACCACTTTTCCGCGATTTGTTTCAGGTCGCCATGCTCGTCAAGCCGGCTTAGCGCCAGCGCGATCCTGCCCTCGGTCTCTTGGTCGAGATGCCGTCCCAGCACCATGTAAAAGACCTGCGTGTCGAAGACCGCGGGCAGCAGCCGCACCTGGCGTCCATGCCCGCCCTTCCTGATTTCCGCATCCAGGCCGGGAATGCGGTAATAGAAGAAGCGCCCCCTGCCCGCCAGCAGCTTGTCGATGTTCTGTGCGCTGGTATTGGCCGTACTGTCTAGCTTCAGGTTGCCGGCTGTTTTAAGCGCCGCAATCGCCCCGCTTCCTGCGTTAACGAGGACCACGCCATCCGCCTCAAGCTTGCGTCCGGCAATCAGTGCTTCGATGCGCTTGAGCGGCATCCATTGCCGGTCGCCGACAAACTTGAGCCCAGGATCCAGCCTTTCGATTGCCCGGAATATATCGATGCAGCTGCCGGCGACCGCAGTCCCCTGCAACACGAACTTGGGTTCGGAATCGACTGGCGCCGTAACGCGAATCGCCACCGGCGGCCCGGCCCAAACCATAGCGGCGCTCAAGATCCACAGGACCGCGAAGATGAGGGCACGAAAGCGCATGGCCATTGCCCTATTTCATGGGCGCTACGATATGCGGTTGCCGAGGCTCCTGCGTGAAGTGCGGCGACATGATCTGGACCCCTTCGCGATGGAAGACGTCGACCACCTTCTGGTGCAGCAGGCTGATCAGCCCGGCACGGCTGCTGGGCGAGCTCAACACCGAACATGCGACCAGCTTATATTCGATGTAAAAATCGGACAGTGCGCTCTGGATCACATACGGCCGCGGTTCGGCAGCAATGCCTTCGGTTGTCGCAGCCGCCTCCTCCAGCATTGCGTAGACCTGGCGCCAGGGCGTGTCGTAGCCGATCGTCACGGTGGTATCGAGTACGTAGGCGCCCGGCACGGCGCGCGAGTAATTCTTGATCGTATTCGACAGCACCCAGGCGTTGGGCATTGCCACGTCCACCCCCAAGCCAGTGCGCACACGGGTATCGAAGATCCCCGACTCCAGCACGGTGCCCTGCACCTCGCCGATGCTGACATAGTCGCCCTTGCGCAGCGCTCGCGTGTACATCAGGATCAGGCCGGCAGCGCCCTGGCCGACGATGCTGGACGCGCCGATCGACAGCATCAGCCCCGCCAGCACCGTCACGCCCTGGAATGCCGCCGTGTGCGAGCCGGGCAGGTAGGGGTAGGCCATGGCCAGCGCAAACAGCCAGATCACCACGGTTCCCAGCCGGCGCGTGGGCACGGCCGTATCGCGATCAAGCCAGCCGAAATGCAGCTCGCCGCTTTCGATGCGCTTGAACACGGAAGCCAGCGTAGCGCTGGCAAGGCGGGCCAGGATTGCAATCACGGCCACCAGCAGCAGGCCGGGAATGGCGCCGGCAACATTGCTGCCGATATCTGCCGCGGTATCGAGCAGGAACTGCTGCAGGCGCTCGCCCCAGTTGCGTGCAAAAGGAATCCGCGCCAGGACGAAGGCCAGCCAGACATATGCCGCCAGCAATCCAAGGAACCAGACCGCAACGTCCATGGCCAGCCGCATGAAATGGACCAGGTGCTCGGCGTCCAGTATGCGCACGTTGCGCACCCGGACCTGCGCCAGGCGCCGGCCCAGGATCGCCTCCAGCCGGCGCCGGGCCTGGCGGCGCAGTGCAGCGAGCAGCCAAAGGAAAAAGGCCAGCGCAGCGCTGGCCAGGGCGCACAGGGCAAGTGCTTGAGCAATGTAGGCAGGGCTGCGTTGCTCGCGGCGTTCCAACAGTGCTTTGCCCAGTTGCGCCGCGCTTTCATGGGCCAGAAGATCGGTGGTATCGCCTGCCAGGGCATTGACGTCGCCGGGCGACACCAGGAACAGCAGTGAACCATCGAGCAGGACTTGCGTGCCTTCGGCAATCGAGCGAATGCTGGCCTGCTGCGGCCCGCCTTGCGCGAGCGCGCGTTCCAGGCGCTTATCCGCAGCCTCGGCACGGTCTTGTGGGGAATAGCCGCTCAGCATTGCGCGGAACACGAATACGGTCCGGTTACCGACAGCGAGCCGCGCAGCCGCTGCCTGCGTTTTGGCCGGTGGCGCCGCCATTTGCTGGGCGTGGCCCAGCGGGCTAAGCGCGAGCAGGAAAAGACAGAAAAACGTGCGTAGCAGCATGGATTCCTTCATGTCAATTTGCGTGTCATCATTGCACACAATGCTGTACAACTCAATCTGTACCCTCGCGACTGCTCCGTATGAAATCGTTGCGCCTGCTCACACTCGCCAGCTTGCTGCTGTCTGCACCATACGGATGGTGCGGCGAGCTGGTCGTGCTGGTCGACCGTGCCGCCGATATGCCCATGTCGCGCATTGAAAATGGCCGCCTGGTGGACGGCGTGCACAAAATGCTGGGAGAGGCGCTGGCGCGCGGCAGCGGGCGCGAGCTGCGGTTCCTGCTGCTGCCGCGCAAGCGCATTGCCAGGGCGCTGCAGCAAGGCGAGGCCGACATCCTGTGCGGCTATACGCCGCAATGGATCGAAGGGGATTATCTATGGACGGAGCCGGTGTTCACGGCGGAGGAAGTGCTGGTCACCGCTGCCAGCCAGCCGCAACCGCACTCCATTGCTGAGCTGAGCGGACAGGCCATCGGCACCATCCTCGGCTACCAGCACCCGGAAATCGAAAAAATCCTGGGTGCAGGCTTTGTGCGGGACGATTCGCCCAATATGGAAACCAACCTCGAGAAACTCGCGCGCGGCAGAGTGCACCACATCTTGATTGCGCGCGGCGTGCTCGAGTACCGGCAGCGCCTGCGCACCATACCGCTGCAGTTGCATCCGCCCCTGCCCGCGGCAAGTTTCACCACCCGCTGCGCGGTCTCACGCAAGGGGCACCTCAGCCTGGAAGAAGCGAACCGCGCCATCGCGGCCGCCATCAGGGACGGCACGCTCGCGCGGATCCTGGCCCAGTTCCGTTAGGCGCCGCTGCGGCTCACGAGCCGACGTTCTTCAGCTCTTCCGGCATCAGGTAGGTGTAGCTTTTCGGATCGAACATCACTTTCCAGGTTTTCGCCTCGGTCTGGGCGCCGCCCTGCATGCCAGGCTTGCGCGTGATGTACAGCGGGGTGAAGGTCGAATCGGTCACCGGGTCGGTACGATAAGACCATGCCAGCTGGGTGCAACGCGGCGGCACGAATTCTTCGGCATCGCCCTCTTCCTCGGCGACGGTTTCCGCCGCGCCATCTCCCTCGGCTGGCGCAGCCTTCTTCTCACCCTGTGCCTTTTCCCACTCGGCGTAGCGGCGCTCGGTTTCCTTGCAATCGCCTGCCCCGATGACCTGGAAAGCCGCATTGAACTCGGTCAGCACGGCGATCTGTTCGTTGCGCGGTGCCAGGACGACGTTCTGCGTGGTGGTGAACTCTTCGCCCTCGCCGGTTTCGGTGGAGATGGTCTTGACCACCCAGCCCCACACATGGGCGCTCAAGGCTTCAAAATGCACCCGTTCCGGAGTAACCGGATCGACGCCGCTGGGACGGCGCGGGTCGCTGTATTCGTAGAGCTGTCCGTCACGGTAGCGCAGCTGGAAAACGCCGTAGAACGAGTCCGACCCGCTGTTCGATTCGACGGCATTACCGCTGGCGACCAGATAGAGCTCGTCGCCTTCCTTGCCCTCGACTTTCTTCTGCTGTACCACTGTGACGAGATAGGTCCTGTGGCTTTCCTCATCGACATAGAGCCAGCCACGCTGGGTCTCCGAGTACTTGCCATAGTTGCGCGTCATGACGCCTTCGATGGCTTCGGCGGCGTCGATGGTGTGGGTTTCCGGCGGCGGTTCGCGCAGCGCCATGACGGCGATGAACACCGAAAACAGGAGGCCGACTGCGGCAAAGATGTAGACGGCAATGCGGCCCAGTTTCCGGGCGCGCTTTGGCTGTTCTGTGGTGGTTGCTTCTTCCATGTTGTATAGTGGCAATATTAATAGGCGCGTAATTATACAAAAGTTAAGGAAGGCTTTATTTCAGCCGTGCGCACCCGAGTTGAACTTGCTGCCTGCTACATCGGCCTTGCCACCGTGCTGGCGGTCGCAAGCATTTTCGGCCCCGCCACGCGGCCCGCCCCGCTTCCGCCCAAGCCGACCATCGAAACGATTGCCGAACGAGATGGCTACGCCACAGCGATTTCCGCCGCCGACGACGGTTCGGTCTACTTGATTTTCAATGGCGAAGGCAAGGTATTTCGCCTCAACGGAACGAGTCCCGAACTCGAAGTCGTAGCATCGCTTCTCGTTCCAGACTTCGTAGGTATAGACAGGCTGGGTAATGTCTACGCAAGCAATGGCGCGGATGGCGACGGCTGCATTCTGGACCATGTGGTGGGTTTGCTCACACAGGCGGAAGCAATCGAAAAAATTCGCATCCACTCTTCTATCACGGGTCTCGCAGTGGACGGCGATGGAAGCATCTACCTCACCGCAGGGCTAGTTGGCGAAATATGGAAAGTAGACGCCAGCGGACAACGGACTTTATTGCGTAACTCGGAGCACTCCTATGACGGCAACCAGATCCCCACTATCGATGGAATAGCTGTAAACAAAAGAGGCCAGGTACTGGTCGTCGACAACGACGGCGCGGTCTTCCTGCTCGAAGATGGGCAACTCAAGCATCTTGCGGGAAAACCCCGCGAGTGCGGCATGGTTGATGGAAGCGGCGAAAACGCGCGCTTCTGTGGACCGACGGCAGCCACTGCCGACCATAACGGCGATTTCCTGGTGGTGGACCAGGACTGCGCCGTCCGCAAAGTGACAGCTTCCGGCGAAGTCACAACGCTCATCGGAACACCGGAGGGTCCCCTGCCCGGCCTGGTACGGCTTCCAACGGAGCAGTGCTCAACATGGATTCGCTCCATCGCAGTGGATCGGAACGGGGATATCCTGCTTGCCGCACGCTCAGCCCTACGTATTCGAATTCATTGACGTTGATCAGGAACTTTGCTCCCGATGGCGCTGTCCGATCTCCTGTGTACACCCAGTCCTTTTCTGGGCGCCGTGCTTAAAGCTGCTCAATCCTGCTCGAAGTTTCATATGGCTGCTAATTGTGCCTTATTTGCTGCACATTTCTGCTCGTTCACTGCACTTTTTGCCTCGATTTTGCTTAATTCCGCTCGTATTGGCCCAGCAAGATTCACGCCATGGCCTGAGCAACGTTAAGCAAAAATGAGCAGTTTCGTGAAAAAACGAGCATCAAATGAGCGCAATCGAGGCGGCAATAAGCAACTTTTAGCCACTTCGTGACGAATCGAGCAGGTTTAAGCGTAGTGTTGCCAAGGAGCCGAAAACGAGAGAGTTGATCGACATACCGGTACCGTTTCAAACCTTCAACGATCTTAGCGAATTCCTCGACGGCCGGCGCGTGACCGAGGAACTTGCCGACGTCGCTGGCCGCGCTATCTCCGACTGGATTGCAAAGCAAAATACTGCACTGACCAACGATGGTGATGTGCTGAAAGGAGGCTATCAATGGAAATCACTTTTCCTGCCGTCCGGCACGAGGATCCGCATCGCGATACGGCGCAAGATTTTTCACGCCACTGTTGATGGCGATCACATTCATCACAACGGCGCAGAAGTATCGCCTGCACAATTAGTGAACCAGTTAGCGGGTTGTACGCGCAACGCCTGGAAGCACGTCTGGCTGCTCCTGCCAGGTGAAACGCGCTGGCAGTTGGCAGAAACAATGCGTACGTGATCGTAAAAAAAGCCCCTTGATTCTCACCAAGAGGCCTTTTGGATTCATCACATGACGAATGGCATCGGACGACGATGCGAGATTAATCCCAGCTCAGCGCGCCACCGGTCTGGTACTCGGTCACGCGGGTTTCGAAGAAGTTACGTTCCTTCTTCAGGTCGATCATTTCCGACATCCATGGGAATGGATTCTCGTCCTGGTCGAACAGGGTTTCCAGGCCGATCTGGGTCGCACGGCGGTTAGCGATAAAGCGCAGGTAGCCTTTGAACATGGCTGCGTTCAGGCCCAGCACGCCACGTGGCATGGTGTCTTCGGCGTAGCGGTATTCCAGTTCGACAGCTTCCAGGAACAGGGCTTTGATCTCTTCCTTGAAGGCCGGGGTCCACAGTTGCGGGTTTTCCAGCTTGATGGTGTTGATCAGGTCGATACCGAAGTTGCAGTGCATCGATTCGTCGCGCAGGATGTACTGGTACTGTTCGGCGGCGCCCATCATCTTGTTCTGGCGGCCCAGCGCCAGGATCTGGGTGAAGCCGACGTAGAAGAACAGGCCTTCCATCAGGCAGGCAAACACGATCAGGGACTTCAGCAGTTGCTGGTCGGTCTCCAGGGTGCCGGTCTTGAAGGTCGGTTCGGTCAGCACGTTGATGAACGGGATCAGGAACTGATCCTTGTCGCGGATCGACGCTACTTCGTTATAGGCGTTGAAGATCTCCTGCTCGTCCAGGCCGAGGGACTCGACGATGTACTGGTAGGCGTGGGTGTGGATCGCTTCTTCAAACGCCTGGCGCAGCAGGTACTGGCGGCACTCGGGAGCGGTGATATGGCGGTAGGTGCCCAGCACGATGTTGTTGGCGGCCAGCGAGTCGGCGGTAACGAAGAAGCCCAGGTTGCGCTTGACCAGGCGGCGCTCGTCTTCGGACAGGCCGTTCGGGTTCTTCCACAGCTCGATGTCGCGCTGCATGTTCACTTCCTGCGGCATCCAGTGGTTGGCGCAGCCGGCCAGGTACTTGTCCCAGGCCCATTTGTATTTGAATGGGACCAGCTGGTTGACGTCAGTCTGGCCGTTGATGACGCGCTTGTCGTCGGCGTTCACGCGCAGTGCGACTTGGTCGGCGCTGGCTTCGGCTGTGGCGCCCTGTGGTGGGGTTTGGCGCGGGGCGGCCGCGGCTTCATCGTCCCAGGATAGCATTTGTTTTTTCCTCTTTGATTTACTTTTTTAAACCGGTAAACCGGTGTCTGACCCGCAGGGTCAGACACCGTCTGCTCAACGGCCGGCGATACTTTTCAAGCCGCGAACTTTGCTCAGCAAGTGTCAGACCCTGCGGGTCTGACACTGCTTTGCCGGTTTTAACGATGTATCTATTGTATTACTGGCAGGCTTCGCATTCCTCGAAACCGTCGTCACCAGGACGCAGGTAGCAGGCGGCGCCATCTGGCTCGGCAGCTACTGCCGCCGGGGCGTCCGGCACGTTCGCGGACACGGCGTTCAGGGCGCCGGTACGGGAAGTCGACTTCTCCATGTGCGATGCAGCGATGGTGCGCAGGTAGTAGGTGGTCTTCAGGCCGCGCAGCCATGCCAGCTTGTAGGTTTCGTCCAGGGTCTTGCCGGATGCGCCTGCCATGTAGATGTTCAGCGACTGGGCCTGGTCGATCCACTTCTGGCGGCGCGATGCGGCTTCCACCAGCCAGCTTGGCGACACTTCGAACGCGGTGGCGTAGATATCGCGCAGGTCTTGCGGTGCGCGGTCGATCTTGCTCAGCGAGCCGTCGAAGTACTTCAGGTCGGCGATCATCACCTCGTCCCACAGGTCGCGCGCTTTCAGGTCGCGCACCAGGTAGGCGTTGATCTCGGTGAATTCGCCGGACAGGTTGGACTTCACGTACAGGTTCTGGAAGGTCGGTTCGATGCAAGCCGACACGCCGATGATGTTCGAAATGGTGGCGGTCGGGGCGATCGCTACGCAGTTCGAGTTACGCATGCCGAACTTGGCGATGCGTTCACGTACCGGGGTCCAGTCCATCGCGGACGACAGGTCCTGCTCCAGGTAGCCGCCGCGCTGTTCCGCCAGCAGGCGCACGGAGTCTTGCGGCAGGATGCCGCGCGACCACAGGGAACCCTCGTACGACTCGTACTTGCCGCGCTCTTCGGCCAGTTCGGTCGACGCCAGGTAGGCGTAGTAGCAGACGGCTTCCATCGAGGTGTCGGCGAACTGCACCGCTTCCATCGAGGCGTACGGTACGCGCATCATGTGCAGGCAGTCCTGGAAGCCCATCACGCCCATGCCGACCGGACGGTGGCGCATGTTGGCGTTACGTGCTTTCTCCACTGCGTAGTAGTTGATGTCGATGACGTTGTCCAGCATGCGCATTGCGGTGCGGATGGTCTTCTGCAGCTTGACGTGATCGATCTTGCCCTCTTTCATGTGGGCAGGCATGTTCACGGAACCCAGGTTGCAGACGGCGATTTCGTCTTCGTTGGTGTTCAGGGTGATCTCGGTGCACAGGTTCGAGCTGTGGACCACGCCCACGTGCTGCTGCGGCGAACGGATGTTGCACGGATCCTTGAAGGTGATCCATGGGTGGCCGGTTTCGAACAGCATCGACAGCATCTTGCGCCACAGGTCCAGCGCTTCGATCTTCTTGAACACGCGGATTTCGCCGGCAGCGGCTTTGGCTTCGTAGCCGACGTAGGCTTCTTCGAAGGCCTTGCCGACTTTGTCGTGCAGGTCAGGCGTTTCGGACGGCGAGAACAGGGTCCAGTGCGATTTTTCCATCACGCGCTTCATGAACAGGTCCGGAATCCAGTTCGCGGTATTCATGTCGTGGGTGCGGCGGCGGTCGTCGCCGGTGTTCTTGCGCAGGTCGAGGAATTCCTCGATGTCCATGTGCCAGGTTTCCAGGTAGGCGCAGACTGCACCTTTGCGCTTGCCGCCCTGGTTCACTGCCACCGCGGTGTCGTTCACCACTTTCAGGAACGGCACCACGCCTTGCGATTTGCCGTTGGTGCCCTTGATGTGGGCGCCCAGTGCGCGCACCGGGGTCCAGTCGTTGCCCAGGCCGCCGGCAAATTTGGCCAGCAGTGCGTTTTCCTTGATGGCGTCGTAGATGCCTTCCAGGTCGTCGGACACGGTGGTCAGGTAGCAGGAGGACAGCTGCGAACGCTGGGTGCCGGAGTTGAACAGGGTCGGGGTCGACGACATGAAGTCGAAGGTCGACAGCAGGTTGTAGAACTCGATGGCGCGCGCTTCGCGGTCGCTTTCGTTCAGGGCCAGGCCCATGGCGACGCGCATGTAGAAGGCCTGCGGCATTTCGATGCGCACATCGCGCACGTGCAGGAAGTAGCGGTCGTACAGGGTTTGCAGGCCGATATAGCCGAACTGCAGGTCGCGGTCGGCCACCAGGGCCTTGGCCAGCTTGGCCAGGTCGAACTTGCCCAGTTCTTCGTTCAGCAGTTCAGCGGCAATGCCTTTGGCGATGTACTGCGGGAAGTACTCGATGTAGGCAGCGGCGGCGCCGGCTTGCGGCACTTCCTTGCCGAACACTTCCTTACGGATGGTGTGCAGCAGGATGCGGGCGGTCACCTGGGAGTACGCAGGGTCCTTTTCCATCAGCGCGCGGGCAGCCAGGATGGCGGACTTGTGCAGTTCTTCGACCGGCACGCCGTCGTACAGGTTTTTCACGGTTTCGGCCAGGATGGCGTCGGCATCGACGTGCTTTTCCAGGCCCTTGCAGGCGGCGCCGATCAGGTCGCGCACTTCCTGCATCACCAGCGGACGGGCAACGCCGTTCTCGGTGACGTTGATCTGCGGTTCAGCGGCGGCGGCGGCGCCGGCAGCTTCTTTCTTCAGGCGGCGTTCTTCCATGTGCTTGGCGCGGTACAGCACGTAGGAACGCGCCACATCGTGTTCGCCGGAGCGCATCAGGGCCAGTTCAACCTGGTCTTGCACGTCTTCGATATGGAAGGTGCCGCCGGTTGGCTGGTGGCGCATCAGCGCGGTCACCACTTTCTGGGTCAATTCTTCCACCAGTTCGCGGATGCGGGCGGAAGCCGCACCCTGGCCGCCGTTCACTGCCAGGAAAGCCTTGGTCATTGCCACGGCAATCTTGGATGGCTCGAAAGCTACCACGGCGCCGTTGCGGCGGATGATGCGGTAGTCGGCCAGTTGGCTAGCGGAAACAGCGACGCCGCCGGCAGTTTCGCCAGCGGAAACAGGCACGTGAGGCGCCTGCGTGGTGGAAATATCTTGATTAGATTGCATTTATGCTCCGCGTATTCAGTATTTGTTTATGACCACTATATCTAGTGAACCATCGAATTCTGTCCACTAATTGTAGTGACGGGATCCGGATCGTACAAGGTGAAATTTTTTCGTTTAGACCACGATTTCTTATTGACTTTTGATATCCCCCATCGCTACAGGCGATCGACGGTGAGCAAGCACTAACACTGCTTTTTCGCTGCTGATTTAATAAGCAATGTTGCAACGCAGCACAGAGTTGTGCGTTGGCGAAAACGCTACAGCAAAGATGGGGTTTTTAGCGGCGGACCGGGATTATAGACCAATCGGGCGGCGGCTGCCCCGCCGCCCGATTGGCTAGCTCGGATCCTGGATGTTCAGCTTCTGCATCTGGTAGCGCAGCTGGCGGAAGCTGATGCCCAGCAGCTGGGCGGCCTGGGTGCGGTTGTAATTGGTCTGGGCCAGGGCGCGGGTAAGGATGTCGCGCTCGACTGCCTCCAGGTAGGCCGGCAGGTTGCTGGGCAGGACGTCGAACACCGGCAACGGCGGCATGGCCGGCTCACCGGCAGGCGCCTCCGTTAGCGGGGCTTCGGCCGCCACGCTTGCCGCCGCTGGCGTGCTGGGCAGCGGGCTGGCCGGCTGGCCCGCTGCCGGGCCGGCGGGAGCGGCCGGCGCAGCCGCTGGCGCGGCGGCCAGTGAGGCGGTTGGCGCGGCCGGGGCCAGGCTGCCGCCCTTCAGCGCCAGGTCTTCCGCCGAGATCACGCCATCGTTGGAGAACGCCAGCGCGCGCTCCAGGATATTTTCCAGCTCCCGCACATTGCCCGGGAAAGAATAGCCCTTCAATACATCCAGCACGCCAGGCGCCAGCACCACCTTGTGCTCAAAGCTGCCAAGCCGCGCCAGGATCGCTTCCACCAGCTCATCCAGGTCATCGAGCCGTTCGCGCAGCGGCGCCAGGCGCAGCTCGATCACGTTCAGGCGGTAGAACAAATCCTGCCGGAACAGGCCTTGCTCCACCAGCTTTTCCAGGTTCTTGTGGGTGGCGGAGATGATCCGCACGTCGACCGGCTCTTCGGCCGTGGCGCCGATCTTGCGCACCCGCCGCTCCTGGATCGCGCGCAGCAGCTTGACCTGCATGGCCAGCGGCAGGTCGGCCACCTCGTCCAGCATCAGGGTGCCGCCATTGGCAGCCTGGAAGAAGCCATCGCGCTCGTCGGCCGCGCCGGTAAAAGCGCCCTTGCGGTAGCCGAAGAACTCCGCCTCCATCAGCGCTTCCGGTATGGCGCCGCAGTTGACGGCTATAAAGGGCTTGTCCGCGCGCGAGCTCTGGGCGTGGATTTCGCGCGCCGCCAGTTCCTTGCCGCTGCCCGATTCGCCATTGATGGCAATCGGCGCCATGGAACGCGCCAGCCGGGCAATCTGGGCGCGCAGGGCCTGGATCGCAGCGGAACCGCCGCGCAGCCGGCTTTGCGGCTGGCCGCGCGCCGGGGCCGCCGCAGGGGCGCTGTCGCTGACCTTCAAGGCCGACTGCACCAGGATGCGCAACTGCTCCAGCTGCACCGGCTTGCTGACATAGTCGAAAGCACCCGCCTTCAGCGCCACCACGGCATTTTCAGCGCTGCCGAAGGCCGTGACCACCGCAATCGGGATGTTCTTGCCGCTGGCCGACACCTCGCGCACCAGGTCCAGCCCAAGGCCGTCCGGCAGGCGCATGTCGGTCAGCACCAGTTGAAAATCTTTTTCGGCAAAGAGCTGGCGCGCTTGCTGAAGGGTTTCGGTGCTGTCCACGTCCAGCCCCATCCTCAGCAGGGTAATTTCCAGCAATTCGCGCAGGTCGGCTTCATCGTCAACGACCAGGACACGTGGAGAAGTCATGTGTTTTTCGCAAATGTAATTACAAAGCGGCCGCTCGACTTGCGCGCGCCGCCCTCTGTCACGCTGGCTTCGAAACGGTGCTCGTAATCCAGCATGGCTTCGTTATTCAAGCACAATTCGCGCGCCAGATACAGGCCCAGGCCCGTGCCTTTGCTCGATGTTGTATAAAACGGCTCGAACAGGTGGGCCCGCACCTGCGGCGAAATACCGGGGCCATCGTCCTGCACGTGCAATTCCAGCGGCCGGCCGGCCACCTGCACGATGAAGACGCGGATACTGGCCGGCGTGCCGCTGGCATAGCGTACCGCGTTGTTGAGCAGGTTGATCAGCACTTCGCGCAGGTGCAAGGGGTCGAAGCGCACCATCACCTGGCGCATGCCGCCCAGGCACACGATCTTGCGCTCCAGCTTATGGGTCTCGTCGAACTCCGCCTTCAGCTCGTTGAGGAAGGCTTCCAGCTCCATCGGTTCGTGGTGGCTTTGCGCCTTGCGCGAGAGCTGCAGGATGTCTTCCACCATGCGGTTCACGCGCGCCACATTGTCGCTGATGATCTTCAGCAGGCGCTTGTGCACCGGCGCCTGCAAATCCTCTTCCAGCAGCGAATTGGCGTGGCCGATCGCCGACAGCGGATTGCGCACTTCATGCGCGATGCTGGCTGTCAGGCGGCCCATCGAGGCCAGCTTGAGCTGCTGCGCCTTTTCCTCGATGCCCGTGACGTCTTCCAGGAAAATCACGTTGCGCTCCACATCCAGGCCGTTGGTGTCGGCGGCGGCAAAACGCAACTTCAAATGCAGCGCCACGTCGCGCCGTGAATTCCAGGCGGCTGTCAAATCCTCCTGTTCCGGGTCGTCGAACGGTTTGATGGTGATAAAGGCGCTGGCCTGCTGCGGGTCGCTGCGCCAGGCCTCGTAGGCGACTGCCAGCGGCTGCAGCGCCGTGCCGTCCAGCATCTGCGTGGCGCCGCCCAGCATCTGCTGCGCCGCCGGGTTGCTCATATGGATAGTGCCGTCCGGCCCCACCACCACGATGCCGTCGGCCGAATGGGCGATCACCAGGCGGTTGACGGCCTGCTGCACGCCGATTTCAATACCGCGCTGCGCCACCAGCTCTTCCTGGCCGATCAGGCGCGCCGCCATGCGGTTCACGATCAGCACCACGGCAAACCAGGCGACGCCGTACAGGCCGGCCTGCAGCACCTGCGACTCGCCGCCGGAAATGGCGAGGTAGGTGCTGTGGGCCAGCATGAACAGCGTGGCCAGCGAGGCGCTGAACAGCGACAGCACCAGCGGCGCCAGGATGGCGCAGCCGGCCAGCGGGAACAGGTACAGGATGGCCAGGCCGGAGCGCAGCCCGCCGGACGCCAGGTACAGCAGCGAGATACAGGTCAGGTCGCAGGCCACCTGCGACATCAGCTGCAGCATGAAGTGGCGGCGCCAACGCAGCGCCAGCAACTGCATCGCGGCGGCCGCCAGCAGGTAAGCGCTGCATACCTGGGCCGACAGTTCAGGGGTCGACAGCCGGCCGGCGCTGAAATACAGCAGCAAGACCAGGGCGATCACAATGCGGGTCGCGCCCAGCGCTTTCAGCGAGCGCCAGAAAGTGTCGCGCGAGGCGGCCGAGAGGGTGTGGAGACGGGCAAACACGCTGTGGCTTAATGCGGGGCGTGCGCCGCGCAGCAGTAGTCGCGGCCATTGGCCGGGACGTTTTCGGAGGCCGGGAAATGCACGCCGCACTGGGCGCATTGCAGCATCTTCTCAGCCTGCTGCGGGTCGGCCGCACGCGGCTGCTGCGGCGCCGGCGCCGGGCCGCCTTGCTGCGGGCCGCTCATCTTGCGCAATTTGCTGCGGATGGCGGCGATGACCAGGAACACCAGCGCCAGCCAGAACAGGATTCGTGTCATGCCAAACCTCGATGTAAAACCACTTCCAGGACAAAACGGCTGCCGACATAGGCCAGCAGCAGGGTCGCGAATCCCGCCAGCGTGAAGCTGAGGGCGGTCTTGCCGCGCCAGCCGCGGAAATGACGGCCGGCCAGCAAGGCGGCAAACAGGACCCAGGACAGCAGGGTGAAGACCGATTTATGGTCCCACTTCAGCGCCCGGCCAAACAATTCTTCGCTGAACACAATGCCCGACAGGACCGTCAGGCTAAGCAGCACGAAGCCGAAGCCGATCAGGCGGAACAGCAGCTTTTCCATGGTCAGCAGGGCCGGCAGCTGGTCCAGCGCCGCGGCGAAAAAGCCCGGGCTGTCGCTGCGGGTATGCAGGCGCGACTCCTGCAGCGCCATCAGCACGGCGTGGAAAGCGGCGATGGTCAGCGTACTGTAGGCCAGCGTGGCGATGGCGATGTGCCAGCCCAGCATGGTGGAGCGGCCGGCGGTCGGGATCAGCGCGCCGGGGAAGCCGGCCTGCAAAGCCACCGCCAGGGCGGCCACCGGCATCACGATACGGCGCAGGCCGTCCAGCGGGAAGTTCTGGTTCTCCAGCCAGTAGGCGCCGACCGAAATCCACAGCGCCGACGACAGCATGGTGGCAAAACCGATGCGCAGCGAGCCGGGCACCATCACGTCGACCCACAGCGCGGCGCCGTGCAGCAGCCACGCGCCGGCCGTCAGTGCGGCGATAGGCACGGATTTACGCGACGGGAGGAAACCACAAATCAGGTAAAGCAGCGTTGCTGCGAGCAGGAAGTAAGTTTGCATCCAGTAAGTTTAACACTGCCGTCAATCCACAGCGGCTGCGCGCAACTCGTCGTTATGGTGGCGTTGTTGTTCTTCCATCACCAACTGCCCCAGCTCGCGCTTCAAGGCATTGAATTCCGGGGCCGACGGGTCGCGCAGGCGCGGCAGGTCGACCAGGATGTCGCGCTTGACCGTGCCGGGGCGGTAAGTCATGACCACGATGCGGTCGGCCAGGTAAATCGCCTCCTCGATACTGTGGGTGACGAAGATGATGGTCTTTTTCTGCTCGTCCCAGATACGCAGCAGCTCGTCCTGCAGGTCGCGCCGGGTCAGCGCATCGAGCGCGCCGAATGGTTCATCCATCAACATGATCGGCGAATCGAGCGCCAGCACGCGCGCAATCGCGACCCGCTGCCGCATGCCGCCCGACAGGTCTTTCGGGAAGCGGTGGCGGAAGTCCTGCAGCGACAGAGTCTTCAGCAGCTGCTCCACGGTAGCCGCGATCTGCGCCTTCGGCAGGCCCTTGATCTCCAGGCCGAAGGCCACGTTGTCGGCCACCGTCATCCACGGGAACAGCGCGTACTCCTGGAACACCATGCCGCGCTCCGGCGCCGGCTCGGCTACCTGCTTGCCGTCGGCGACGATGCTGCCCCTGGTGGGCGGCGAAAAGCCGGCGATGGCGTTCAGCAGCGTCGACTTGCCGCAGCCCGAAGGCCCCAGCAGGCAGACGAACTGGCCGCGCGGGATCTCCAGGTTGATGTCCTGCAGCGCCACCACCGAGGTGCCGAATACCTTGCTGACGCCTTTGACTTCGATATGTGCAGCGCTCATTCAGCTCTCCAGGCCGCGATGCCAGCGCAGCAGGTGGTTGTTCAGGCGGTCCATGGCGACGTCGATCGCCAGGCCCAGCAGGCCGATGCTGATCATGCCGGCAATGATCTTGTCCGACCAGAAGTACTCGCGCGCCTCGCTGATGCGGAAGCCCAGGCCATTGTTCACCGCCACCATTTCCGCCACGATCACCACGATGAAGGCGGTGCCGATGCCGATGCGCACGCCGGCCAGGATCGAAGGCACGGCCGCCGGCAGGATCACGCGCAGGAACATGGTGGGGCCGGCGGCGCCCAGGTTGCGTGCCGCGCGCAGGTAGATGCCGTCGACCTGGCGTACGCCGGCGATGGTGTTGATCAGCACCGGGAAGAAGGCGCCCAGCGAAATCAGGAAGATGGCCGGCGGGTTGCCCAGCCCGAACCACAGCATCGACAGCGGGATGTAGGCGATCGGCGGCACCGGGCGGATGATCTGCACCAGCACATTGAACAGGCGGTAGGCGTGGGCGCTGGCGCCCATGGCAAGGCCCAGCGGCAGCGCCAGCCCGCCGCCGATGGCGAAACCAAGCAGCACGCGGTACATGCTGCCGATCGCATCGTGGATCAATTCGCCCGAGAAGGCCCACGCCAGCCGGCTGCCGTTGCCGTCATACGGTTGCAGCGGCAGCAGGTATTCCACCCACTTGCGCGCCACCGCCTCCGGCGACGGCAGGGCTTGCGGGTTGACCCAGCCGCGGTAAGTCACGACATGCCAGAGCAGCACCAGCGCCGCCGGCACCACCAGGCCGACCGCGACGTCGCGCCATGCGACCTTCATTTGACGCCCAGCGATTTCTTGGCCTGCTCCAGCAGGTCGGTCTTGACCCAGTCCTTGGCGACCGGCGGCTTGGCCATCTTGCCGACGCCCGTCTTGACCATGGTGTCGGTGGTGACCTGGATGTGTTCCGGCGTCACGTCATACGAATAGGGCGAATTGCCGATCGCGTCCTGGAAATCGTCGCTGCTGATCTGGCCCTTGAACACGGTCTCGCGCACGTATTTTTCGGCGGTGGCCGGCTGGTCGATGAAGGTCTTGGTCGCCTCCACGAAGCAGCGCATGAATTTCTCGGCCACCGGGCGGCGCTCCTTGTAGAACTTCTCGGTCATCACCATGGTCCGGATCGGCTCGCCGATCGGGGTGTTGTAGGGCTTCAGGATCTCGCTGCCGTAGCCCTTGTTGATGGCCTGCGAGGATTGCGGCTCCGACTGCATCATGGCGTCGATATGCTTGCCGAGCAGGGCCTGGTTCAGGTCCGCATAGGCCAGCAGCACAGTCTGCACGTCCTTGCCCGGCTGCTCGGAGACCGTCAGGCCGGCCTGCTGCAGTTCGGCCAGCAGCAGCACTTCCTGGATGCCGCCGCGCGTCACGCCGACTTTCCTGCCCTTCAGGTCCTTGACCGATTTGAGATTCAGGTCGCTGCGGCCCACCAGGCGCGCGCCGCCCTTGGCAAAGCCGGCCACCACGTAGATCGGCGCACCGCCGGCGCGGCCGGAAATCGCCGCTTCGGAAGCCGTCGCCCCCACGTCCAATTCACCTGCCAGTACCGCCGACATCACGTCCAGGCCCTTGGCAAACACCCGCTCTTCGACCTTGATGCCGCACTTCGGTGCGATCTCCTTGATATACGACACGGCGCCGTAGTGGGCAAACTTCAGGTTCCCGAGCCGCACCACTTCCTGCGCCTGCGCGCTCCCAGCCAACACCAGCGCCGCGAAGGCTAGCGCCTTGCCGATACTTTTCAGTTTCATCCAGGTCTCCTCAGTGAATAGTTGGCCTGCGCGGCCGCGCGCCCATCATACATTGAAGGCAGGGTCGCTTAAAGCGCGCTGCGTTCGAGCTGTTGCGCCAGCCGTTCCGCGCACGGCGCATGGATTGCGAGGTAGGCGCGCTCGGCGCCGGCCGTGCCGCTGGCGCCGCTGAGCGCTTCCTGCACTTCGGTCAGCAGGCGCAAGGACAAGCCGTTATGTTCCAGCAGGTCGGCGGCATATTTATCGGCTTCGATTTCGGCCTGCTGGGGCCACTCCAGGTGCGGCGCACGCGCCGCCATGCTGGCAGCGAGCCAGCTGGTATCGCCCAGCACCACGCCGACCGCGGCCGGCAGCATGGCTTCCTGCGCCAGACGGCGCAGCATGTGGCGCTGCTGCTGGTGGCCGAGTTCATGCGCCAGCACCGCCAGCACTGCGCCATCGTCGGGCAGCGCCAGCACCAGGCTGTCGGTCAGGATGATGTCGCCCGAAGGCAGCGTGAAGGCAGCCGCGCCGAGCCGGCTGCTGCGAAACAGCAGGCGATGCCGCGGCGCTCCCTCATGCGGCGCCTGCAGGCTGGTGAAGGCCGCGCTGATGCGGGCCCGGTGCGTCTCCGCCAGTTCGCTCGGCTTGAGCGCCTGCATCTCCAACTGCCGCAGCATGCCCTGCCCCAGCTGGTCTTCCAGCGCCGGCGAAAAGGCCGCGGCCAACTGGTTGACGACAGCGGGGCGCGCCAGCTGCCATCCGCCGTACAGCGCGATGCATGCCGCCAGCAGCAGCGCCGCGGGGCGCCAATGGCGCAGTGCGCGCCGCCGGCCGGGCGCGAGAATATTGATCAGCTCTGGAACGGCCAGCGTTTGCACAAGTTCATCCATAAAATTAATTTATGAACAAGATGCATGGAGGCCGCATGTCTTGTCAAGAAGAAACTTTGTTTATTTCGCAAATTTGTGCACGATAGTGACATTTTGTGAGAGACCGGCGGTCACCGTCCGCGCCTGCCGCCGACGCCGGCTACTAAGGTAGAATGGCGGGATTTTCCGCATATCGCACCACTCTTTATTAGTAGGCCACCAATGCTAGACAACCTGACTACGCGCCTTGCCAAAGTCGTCAAGACGATGCGCGGCGAGGCCCGCCTGACCGAAGCCAACACCGCCGAAATGCTGCGCGAAGTGCGCATGGCGCTGCTCGAAGCCGACGTCGCCCTGCCGGCCGTGCGCGAATTCATCGCCAAGGTCAAGGAAAAAGCCCTCGGCGAAGAAGTGATTTCCTCGCTGACCCCGGGCCAGGCCCTGGTCGGCGTGGTGCAGCGCGAACTGGGCGCCCTGATGGGCGCGGACCTGGGCGCGGAAGCCTCGCAGCTCTCCTTTGCCCAACAGCCGCCGGCCATCATCCTGATGGCGGGCTTGCAGGGCGTGGGTAAAACCACCACCGTCGGCAAGCTGGCCAAGTACCTGAAAGAGCAAAAGAAAAAGAAAGTGCTGACCGTATCGGCCGACGTTTATCGTCCTGCCGCTATCGCCCAGCTGCAATCGGTGACCAGCCAGGTCGGCGCCGATTTCTTCCCCTCCACCGCGCAGGACAAGCCGGTCGACATCGCGCTGGCCGCGCTGGACTGGGCCAAGAAGCACCACCATGAAGTGCTGATCATCGACACCGCCGGCCGCCTCGGTATCGACGAAGAGATGATGAAAGAGATCGCCGCCGTGCACGGCGCGGTCAAGCCGATCGAAACCCTGTTCGTGGTCGACGCCATGCTGGGCCAGGACGCGATCAATACCGCCAAGGCCTTCAATGACGCGCTGCCGCTGACCGGCGTGGTGCTGACCAAGCTCGATGGCGATTCGCGCGGCGGTGCGGCGCTGTCGGTGCGCCACATTACCGGCAAGCCGATCAAGTTTGCCGGCGTGTCGGAAAAGCTGGACGGCCTGGAAGCCTTCGACCCGCAGCGCATGGCCAACCGTATCCTGGGCATGGGCGACATCCTGGCCCTGGTCGAGGAAGCGCAGAAGAACGTCGACGCCAAGGCGGCGGCCGAGCTGGCAGCCAAGGTCAAGTCGGGCGGCAGGTTCGACATGAACGACTTCAAGGCGCAACTGGCGCAGATGAAGAAAATGGGCGGCATGTCCGGCCTGCTCGACAAGCTGCCGGCCCAGTTCCAGCAGGCGGCAGCCGGCGCCAATATGGACCAGGCCGAAAAGCAGGTGCGCCGCATGGTCGGCATCATCGACTCGATGACGCCGAAGGAGCGCGCCAAGCCGGAACTGATCAAGGCGGCCCGCAAGCGCCGCATCGCAGCCGGCGCCGGCGTCCAGGTGCAGGAAGTAAACCGCATGCTGGCCCAGTTCGAACAGATGCAGACCATGATGAAAAAGCTCTCGGGCGGCGGCATGATGAAGATGATGCGCTCGATGAAAGGCATGATGCCGGGCATGCGCTAAGCCCCGCCAAGCCGCAAAAAGCCGCCTTCGGGCGGCTTTTTTTGTGTTTAAGTCTTGTTTCCCCTAAAAAACCCACAAAAACACTTGCACAAGCTGCAAACCCCCGCCAATATTAGCCGTGCGATAGTATTGCGCAATTATCCATTTGTTTGTTAAGGAGGCTCGAATATGGCAACAGCCAAGAAAGCAGCACCAGCAGCAAAGAAAGCCGCCGCCAAGCCAGCAGCCAAAAAAGCTGCGCCGGCCAAGGCAGCAGCCAAGCCAGCAGCAAAGAAAGCAGCAGCACCAGCCGCACGTAAACCTAACGCAGCCTTCATGAAGGCGATGACGCCATCGAGCGCACTGTCCGCCGTAGTCGGTTCCGCACCGCTGCCGCGCACCGAAGTGACCAAGAAAGTCTGGGACTACATCAAGAAACTGAACCTGCAGGACGCCGCAAACCGCCGCATGATCAATGCGGACGACAAGCTGAAAGCTGTCTTCGGCGGCAAAGCCCAGGTTTCCATGTTTGAAATGACCAAGCTGATTTCCGACCACCTGAAATAAGCTGCTTCTGGCTGTTGCAGCCATTCGAGGAGCCCCGACGCCAAGCGCTCGGGGCTTTTATTTTTTGTGCCTCCACACCAGCACACCTTCCCGCCCCTGCCCGCTACCGGAAGCGCCGCCATGCAAGCACTGCACCGCCTCGCCATTCCACTTGCCAGCCTGACAGCATTGGGCTTGCTGGCCTCGGACCTGTACCTGCCGGCGATTCCTGTCATGGCGGCGGAACTTGGGGCTTCGATTCCGTCCGCACAGGCGACCATGGCGCTGTTCATGGCAGCGCTGGCCTTGTCGCAGCTGGCCTGGGGCTGGGCGGCCGATCATTGCGGCGACCGCCGCACCATCATGGCCGGCACCGCCCTGCTGGGCGGCGGCAGCCTGGTTTGCGCACTGGCGCCGGGGATCGACTGGATGCTGGCGGGCCGCTTGCTGCAAGGGCTGGGTGCCGGTGCGGCCACCGTGGCGGTTCCCGCGCTGATACGCCGGCGCTTCAACGAGGCCGACGCAGTCAAGGCGCTGGCCATGGTTGCCATGGCAGAATCCACCATTCCCGCACTGGGGCCGGTCGCCGGCGCGGCAATCGTGCTGTACGCCGACTGGCGCACCACGTTCTGGCTGATCGCCGCCATGTCGCTGTTGCTGCTGCCGCTGGTGGCACGCATCGTCGGCCGTGCTCCGCACGCCTCCCCGGCAGCGGCGCCCACCCGGCGCGGCTATGCCCCGCTGCTGCGCAACCGGCTCTACCTGCGCTACGCCATGAGCTACGCCCTGATGTTCGGCGCCCTGCTGATGTATGTCGCCAGCGCACCGGTGCTGGTCACGCACGCGCTCGGCCTCGGCATCGAAGCTTTCGCCATCCTGCAGATTTGCGGCGTGCTGGCCTTCATGGCCGGCGCCACGGCTGCGGTGCGGCTGGTGAAACGGCTTGGCCAGCAATGGCTGGTGCGCAGCGGGACGCTGCTGCAGTTCCTGGCCGGTGCCGGCTTGATGGGGATGGCGCTGGCAGGCCTGACCGGCATGCACGGCCTGGTCGTACTGGCCGTGCTGGCGGCCCTGTTCTGCGCAGGTCTTGGATTGCGTGGTCCCGCCACCATGGGCGGCGCCCTGCATGCGGCCGGGGATGATGCCGGCAAAGGCGCGGGCCTGCTGATGTTCCTCGCCTTTGCCTGCGTTGCCGCCGCCACGCAACTGGTGGCGCCCTTCCTGCATCACGGCTTGCTGCCGCTGGGCGCCCTGCTGTTCACGATGGTCACCGCCAGCGCGCTGCTGCTGCCGCGATCTATTTGATGAATGCGATGCTCTTGACGAACTTGAAGCGTTCATCGTCGCCCGGCCCGGCAATGCGACCGGCATTACGCTCGGTGGCGATGGTAGCCGTGACAGGTTTGCCTTTCAGCTTCGGGTTCAGCGCCTGGTATTCGCCGCCGGCCGCTTCGACGAACCAGTCGCCGCACTGGCCAACGCAGTAAGCCCTGATCTTTTTGCCTTGCTCGGACAGGATCGTCACCGACATGTCGTCATTGCCGCCGCCGTCAACCAGCTTGCCTTTCACGAGTACAGTCGGCGCAGGCGGGCAATACGCGGGCGCATCATCGCCCAGGATCTTGCAGCCGCGCTTGATTTCATCCGTGATCAGTTCACAGCTGTTGGCTGCATTGCACGGTGGGCGCGTAGCGGGAGAGACGTTCTTGCATTGCTTGACCAATTCGGCGGCCTTTGCCTTGCCAAGCTGCTGGTCACAGGACATTGCCGCAGCATTGCCGGCCAAGGCCAGGAAAGCCAGGGAAATTATGAATTTGTTGATTTGCATGGATGCGAACCTGCGTATGCTGGGAAGGCGCAAAGTGCAAGCGCCATCGCCCCCGCACCTATGCACGGAATGTCACGCGGCCGGAACTTTGACGCGGCGCAGCAGCTTCATGCGGGTGCCGGTCCATTCAAAGAACGAAATGCCGCGCCGTTTTTCGTCCTCTTCCGGATCGCCGATCAGGATGAACAGGCGGCTGTCGGCGCGATAGCGCAGCATTCCGCCGTCATCGAACAGCGGGCCATCGATATTCATGACCACATTGGTTTCGACGCCGGCCGGATGAAATACCTTGCCAGTGCGGGCATCGATGATTTTGTTCATCACGCAACTGCTGCCGCAGCCCCAGTGCGCCACGATGAAATGGCCGGCAAAATTCGGACGCTGGTCCTGCGTCGAGTTCTTCAACATGGTACGGTACATGCGCGCCTGCGGGTCCGCCCGCCAGCGCACGGCCGCTACCGGGCCGGTATATGGCTTGACCGGATAGTCCTCGAAGCGCGGCGCATCGGCCGGATAGTGTTCCTGGCAGATGGTGTTGGCATCCTCCTCGCCGGGAGGATCGCTCTTGCATGCCAGCGCCAGCGACGGTGCCGCGCAAGCCGCCAAGGCCAGGAGCGCGGCCAGGCGGCGCACGGCGCTTACAGCTTCCATTTATTCCACGCCGCCAGCACCGCGTTCGGATATTCCGGCTTGCCGCGGCTGCCGTTGTAGCGGCCCAGGGCGAGATACAGGTTGCCCTGCTCCATGTCGATATACATGCGCAGGATCGAGCAGCCGTAGCGCAGGTTGGTTTGCATATTGAACAGCTTCGAGCGGTCGCGGTCGCCGATCACATTGGTCCAGAACGGCATCACCTGCATATAGCCGCGCGCGCCGACAATCGACACCGCGTATTTGCGGTAGGCCGATTCAACCTGGATCAGTCCCAGCACCATGCCCGGGTCCAGCCCGGCGCGGCGCGCCTCGTACCAGGCGGTTTCGAGGAATTCGCGGCGCGTGAATTCGTCCGGCAGCTTGCGCTTCAGGCGGTCCGACATGGCGCCGTACCAGGCGTCGTACTGCGCGCGGTCGGCGGGGGTGAGCAGCACCGGCTTGGGAGGACGGGCATCCATGATGGCGTTGGACAGCGCCACCCGCACGCCGTCGGCCAGCGCTTCCTCTTTCTGGTTGCCGGCAAAGCCGAACGGCGCGCACAACACGCCGCTGGCGAATGCCAGCGTATGCCACCAGCGCAAGGGACGCGCCCACCAGCGGCGGCGTTCACGTCCCTGCTTTGGCGATCGCACAGCCATCGCAATCACTTCTGGATTTTGCCCTTGATGAAGGCCAGGGCGTCGGCCACAGGAACGGCTGTCGCCTCGGTATCGCGGCGGCCCTGGTATTCCAGGTTGCCTTCCTTCAGGCCTCGATCGCCGATCACCACGCGGTGCGGCACGCCGATCAGTTCCCAGTCGGCGAACATGGCGCCCGGACGCTGGCCGCGGTCATCCAGGATGACGTCGATGCCGGCTTCCAGCGCCGCGTTGTACAGCTTCTCGGTCTCGGCTTTCACCAGTTCCGAGCGGTCCATGCCCATCGGGCACAGCACCAGTTCGAACGGCGCCAGGGAGGCCGGCCAGATGATGCCCTTGTCGTCGAAGTTCTGCTCGATGGCGGCGCCCAGGATACGGGTGATGCCGATGCCGTAGCAGCCCATCTGCAGCGGGGCCGGCTTCTGGTTTTCGTCCAGGAAGGTGGCCTGCATCGATTCGGAGTAAGCGGTGCCCAGCTGGAATACGTGGCCCACTTCGATGCCGCGCTCGATCGCCAGCACGCCCTTGCCGTCCGGCGAAGCGTCGCCTTCCACCACGTTGCGCAGGTCGGCCACGACGGCAGGTTCGGCGACGTCACGGCCCCAGTTGGCGCCGGTGAAGTGGAAGTCCACTTCATTGGCGCCGGTCACGAAGTCCGACATCAGCGCCACGGTGCGGTCAGCCACCACGGTCACCGGACCCTTGGTGCCGATCGGGCCCAGGTAGCCAGGCTTGCAGCCGTAGACTTCCAGGATTTCCGCTTCGGTCGAGAAGCGGTTCTGCGCCAGGCCCGGCACCTTGCTGGCCTTGATTTCGTTCAGTTCATGGTCGCCGCGCAGCAGCAGCATGAAGTGCTGCTTGGTGCCGTCTTCCTTCTCCGACGTCAGGGCGATGGTCTTGACGGTCTGCTTCAGGTCGATGCCCAGCAGCTTGGCCACGTCTTCGCACTTGGCAGCCTTCGGGGTCGAAGTCTTGGCCAGCGCAGCGCCGGCCGCAGCGCGGGCGCCGGTGGCCACCGCTTCCGCCGCTTCCATATTGGCCGCGTAGTCGGAGGTCGGGCAGTACACCAGCGCGTCTTCGCCGGTGGAGGCGATCACGTGGAATTCATGCGAACCGGTGCCGCCGATGGCGCCGTTATCGGCTGCCACAGCGCGGAACTTCAGGCCGAAGCGGGTAAAGATGCGGGTATAGGCGTCGAACATGATTTTGTACGACTTTTGCATGCCTTCCAGGTCGCGGTCGAAGGAATAGGCATCCTTCATGGTGAACTCGCGGCCGCGCATCAGGCCGAAGCGCGGGCGGCGCTCATCGCGGAATTTGGTCTGGATGTGGTAAAAATTCAACGGAATCTGGCGGTAGGATTTAATCTCGCTACGCACCACATCGGTAATCACTTCTTCGGAAGTCGGCTGGATGGCAAAGTCGCGGCCGTGGCGGTCTTTTACGCGCAGCAGCTCCGGGCCCATCTTGTCCCAGCGCCCGGTTTCCTGCCACAGTTCCGCCGGCTGCACCAGGGGCATCAGCAGCTCAATAGCGCCGGCATTATTCATTTCTTCACGAACGATTGCCTCGACTTTTCGGATCACTTTCAGGCCCATTGGCATATAGGTATAAATGCCGGAACCGAGGCGTTTGATCATGCCCGCGCGCATCATCAACTGGTGGCTGACGATTTCCGCGTCAGATGGAGCTTCCTTGAGGGTTGAAATAAAAAAGCGGGATGCACGCATATCGGTGAATTCTTTTTAAAAAGAGAGAGTTATAATCAACCTAATTTTAAAGGATTAGCTGGCCCGATGCGTCCAAACTTTATACAAAGAGCGCTATTGCAGTTGGATTTGTAGTCAAAAATATAAGAGGACGCCTCGGCCACAGAAAGTTTGAGGTGCAATATGCTCGATCGTGAAGGGTTCCGCCCCAACGTCGGCATCATCCTGCTCAACTCGCATAACGAGGTGTGGTGGGGCAAACGGGTGCGCGAGCACTCGTGGCAGTTCCCGCAAGGCGGGATCAAGTATGGTGAAACGCCGGAGCAAGCGATGTATCGCGAGCTCGAAGAGGAAATCGGACTGCGTCCGGAGCACGTCAAGATTATCGGCCGCACGCGCGACTGGTTGCGCTACGAGGTGCCAGACCACTTCATCAAGCGGGAAATCCGCGGCCATTACCGTGGCCAGAAGCAGATCTGGTTCCTGTTGCGCATGTGCGCGCGCGACAATGACGTGAACCTGCGCTTGACCGACCATCCTGAATTCGACGCCTGGCGCTGGCACGATTACTGGGTTCCGCTGGACGTGGTGATTGAATTCAAGCGCGAAGTCTACCAGCGTGCCTTGCAGGAGCTATCGCGCTTCCTGACCTGGCCCGCGCATGGCGACCGCCGCCACTCCTCGCGCTACCTGCGCCAGCCGCACGGCCAGCGTGGACAGCGCAGCGGCGACAAGCCGCAGCAGCCAGTGGTGACGCCGCCGGATACGGAACTGGTGACCAAGGAATGAAAGAGCTGCCCGCAAGGGCGGCTTTTTTTACGGCTGCCGTACCGCCCAGCGCTGCGACACGTAGTCGATCAGCAGCACCTTCCCCAGCAAATGGTGCAGGCCGATTACGCCGGCCAGCGCCTCGTCCGGCTTGAAGCCCAGGCCCTCGCAATAGGCCCCGGCGAAGCTGGACAGCTTGATGCTGTCGCCAATTTCCAGCGTGCGCGGCACCGTCCCCATCACACAAGGCATTTGCCTGCCCCAGGAATTGGCGGAAAAGCGCTGCTCGCCATGCAGCCGCAAGCCGCCGGTCAGCCCGGCCCAGGCCTGCGCCGAATGGCCGTTGATGCCGAAGGCCGCCGACCCGGTATCGAGCAGCGCCGCCTGCGGCGCACCGCCGGCCACGCGCACCGTCACCAAAGGGTGGCCGCCCGGCCCGCCCCAGCGCACGTAGCGCATGGCTTGCGCGTCCGGCGCACCTTGCAAAGCAGCCCCTTGTTGCCAGCGATAGCGGGCTCCGGCCAGGTCCAGCTCCAGCGTGCCCTGCTCAAAAAACTCGTTGCCGACAGTCGCAATCAAGCCGGTGGCGCAGCGGCCCTGCTCCAGCAAGGCCAGGCTGGCCGCATCCGCTTTGGCGAGCCGGCGCATCCCGGCCAGTTCGACTGCCACCTCCTTGCGCGGGGTGTCGCCCTTGCTTTTGCTGTGCCAGATCACGGCGCCGGGCGCGCCGGTGTCGAGCTGCGCGTAACAATCGATGCCGTCGACCTTCACCGGCAATACGATGGCGGCAGGCACTTTGGGCGCGCCCTCATACAGCGCCTGTTCGACGAACAAAAACGGCAGGAAGTCTGGCATTATCAAAAGAGCAGCAAAAAGGAGTTGCAGGGTACACCGTCCCGCTGCAAGGTACAATGGCCGGATGTTTACCCCGTCTTCCCACGACGTACGCCGCTTCTTCTGCGACGTCTACCGCAAAGCCAACGCCAACGAAATCATGGATCCGATCGAGCTCATCGCCCGCGACTGGATCATGGCGCACCCCGAGTATCACGACCAGCTGAAGGATGTGGAAGCCGCCATTGCGCGCGACTACTCGGTCGATGGCAGCGAGGCCAATCCCTTCCTGCACCTGTCGATGCACCTGTCGATCACCGAGCAGTTGTCGATCGACCAGCCGCGCGGCATCCGCGAAGCTTTCGTGGGCCTGGCGCGCAAGCTCGGCACCGAACACGCGGCGCACCATGAAATCATGGAATGCCTGGGCGAGATGATCTGGAATTCGCAGCGCCGCGGCGTACCGCCGGACGGCGCCGCCTACGTGGAAGCGGTCAAGCGCAGGATTTAAGCCTCGTCCACGCGCACGATAGGCATATGCCAGATCAGGCCGAACACCAGCGGGCTGGCCACTGCCGCGAAAATCACCGAACGCGCAAGGTGGTCGGAACCGACCAGCAGCGCCGGGACAACATTGATCAGCCATGGCAGCGTGGCCGCCAGCAAGGCTTGCGATTTGCGTCCCAGGCGGGCGATCAGGCACAGCATCAGCACTGCCACACCGGCCAGCAATGCAGTAAGCAAGTACACCATCTTTCGGCACCTCCGCGATTTCTTGATATGGCCATCATAGACCACTAGTTCTGCTCGGAAACTATCCAAAAATCGCAACGCAGCAAATATTTATGCCGGCTTGCGGAACACGCAATAACCGCGCGCCAGGCGGGCATCGGGCGGCGCAGCCAGGTGGCCGTCCGGCAGCAGATAGATGCAGGAGCCGGCGCACGTTTCCAGGTGCGCCAGCATTTCGGGCAGCGTCGCGTCGGCCGTGAAGTCGTCCCACGCCGCGCCGGCACCCGGCCCGCCGTGCGGCGCGACGATAGCGTGGCTCGACTCAAATGCCGATGCCAGCCGCAGCGCCAGCCCCGCCAGCGCGGCCCGGCTGCCCACGCCCTGCAATACGCACGGCCAGCAAAAGGCATCGTCGCGCAGCTCAAGCGCCACCATATGCTGGCTGGCCTGGCGCACGCTGGCTGGAAGCCCGCCCACCCGGCCCAGCGCCTTGTCGACGCGCCGCAACAAGCCCCGCTGGGGCAGCGCATGGCTGACGTAGATTGTCGAAGTTTCCATGTTAATTTCCTCCAGGCATCTTGGTTTGCTTCAGCATAGACCATGGATGCCACATAGAAACTATCCAATCATTGCAGGCGCAGCCCCGCTTTGAGCAAAGGCAAATCGGTAAAGCGTTTGCCGGTCGCTGCGAACAGGGCATTGGCCAGCGCCGGCGCCAGCGGGCCGACCGCCTCCTCGCCGACGCCGCCAGGGGCCTCGCTGCTGTCGACGATGGCGACGTCGAGCGCCGGGGTTTCGGCCAGCGACAACAGCTTGTAATCAGTGAAGTTCGACTGCTCCACCGCGCCATCCCTGACCGTGATCTCGCCGTAGAAGGCCGCTGTCAAAGCGAAAATGATGCCGCCCTCCACCTGCCCCCGCACATTGCGCGGGTTGAGCGTGATGCCGCAATCGAGCACCGTGGTGACGCGGTGCAGCTTGACGCGCGATGCCGCATCGACCGACAGCTCGACCACCTGCCCGATATAAGTGCCATTGGCCCAGGTGAAGGCCATGCCGCGGTGATGGCCCGCCGGCAGGGCGCCGCGCCAGCCGGAACGCGCTTCCAGCCGGTCCAGCACGGCGCGTTCGCGGCTGCCGGGCTTCATCAGGCTGCGCCGGTAGTCGAGCGGGTCGTGCCCGGCCTGTCGCGCCAGTTCGTCCATGAAGCACTCGGTCGCAAACAGGTTCTGCGATGCCGCCACTGACCGCCAGTAGCCCAGCGGCACGCCGGCATCGATGGTGTGGGTCCGGTGGACGAAGCCGGGCACGCTGTAATTGCGGGTGAGCAGCACGCCGACTGCACTGCGGTCGAACGGCTTGCTGTATTCCTTGTCCGCACCGAAGCGCGAGTAGCTGAACAAGGTATCGCTTGCGCTGTCCAAACTCATGGCGGTCACCGCGCCTGCGGCGTCCAGCCCCGCGCGCAGGCGCAACACCGCTGCCGGGCGATGGTAGCCATGGCGCATGTCTTCTTCGCGGCTCCACAGCAGCTTGACCGGCACGCCGGCTTCCCTGGCGATCAAGGCTGCCTGCACTGCGAAATCGGCTTCGATACGACGGCCGAAGCCGCCGCCGCTGAGCGTGGTGTGGATGGTGACCGCTTCCGGCGCCATGCCGAGCGCCTTGGATACAAAGGTGCGGGCAGTGTCCTGCGCCTGCGTTGGCAGCCACAGCTCCGCCTTGCCATCCTTGACGCTGGCGGTGCCGTTCATCGGTTCCATCGTGGCGTGCGCCAGCAGCGGGACGGTGTAGGTGCGCTCCAGCCAGGTGATAGCCCTGGCCGCGCCCGCCTGGTGGGCGGCGCTGATGTCTTCGGCCTTGCCGTTGCGCGGCACCGCCAGCTCGCCCCCTTCCTGCACCGCCTCGTGCAGCAGCGCGCGGTACGGAGCGCTGGAGTGCTTGCTGGCAGCGGCAAGATCCCATTCCGGCTTGAGGGCATTGAGCGCTTGCTGCGCGCGCCAATAGCTGTCGGCCACGACGGCCACGGCATCGGGCAGGCGCACCACCTTTTTCACGCCGCGCCTGGCCAGTGCAGGCTGCGGATCGACGGCCGCCAGCTTTCCGCCGAAGTGCGGGCATTGCAGGATCGCGGCATGCAGCATGCCGGGCACTTTCACATCGATGCCGTACAGCGCGCTGCCATCGGTCTTGGCCGGCAAGTCGAGGCGGGCCACGTCCTTGCCCATATGGCGCCAGCGCTCCCTGGGCATCAATGGCGGATCGGCCGGTACAGGCTGGGTTGCCGCCTGCCGCACCAGTTTGGCGTAGGGCAGCCTGCGGCCGGTGGGCTTGTGCAGCACGGCGCCGGCGTGGCTGTCGCATTCGGCGGCGGGAACCTTCCATTCCGCTGCCGCCGCGCCCAGCAGCATGGCGCGCGCCTGGGCGCCGGCCTTGCGCAATTGCGGGAACTGGCGTGCCACGCCGCCGCTGCCGTAGGTGGCGTACTCGCCCCAGCCAGGATTGATGAACTGCTTTTCGACCGGCGCCATCTCGATGCGTACGGTTGTCCAGTCCAGGTCCATTTCATCGGCCAGCAATTGCGCGATGGCGGTGCCGGTGCCCTGCCCGATCTCGCTGGTGTTGGACAGGATGGTGACGCTGCCGTCCGGCGCAATGCGCACCCACCCCGGTGGCGGCGGAACCGGCGCGGTCGCCGGCGGCGGCGCGGCGGCGCCGGCAGCAACGGCACCGGGGCCGACGGCAACCAGCAAGCCGCCGGCCGCCAGCGTCTTCAGGAAATCGCGACGATTGCTCATGCCGGCTCCTCCAATGGCATGCCTGCCGCTCGCCTGATTGCGCGCCGCACGCGCGGATAAGTGCCGCAGCGGCACAGGTTGGTCATGGCTTCCTCGATCTGCGTATCGCTCGGCTTGGGATGCGTTTTCAGCAGCGCCGCGGCCGCCATCAGCATGCCCGACTGGCAGTAGCCGCACTGCGGCACCTGCTCCGCAATCCAGGCCTGCTGCAAAGCGTGCGAGCGGTCCGGCGACAGCGCCTCGATGGTGCGCACCTTGCCCTTGCCGACCGCGCTGACCGGCATCACGCAGCTGCGCACCACTTGCCCATCGATGTGCACAGTACAAGCGCCGCAAGCACCGGCGCCGCAACCGTACTTGGTGCCGGTCAGCCCCAGCGTGTCGCGCAACACCCACAGCAGCGGCGTATCGCCCTCGACGTCGGCCGTGCGCGGGGCGCCATTGATATTGAGCTTGTAAGCCATTGTCTCCCCCGAATAAGTTGGAGAAAGCTTAGCAGCGGCAGGAATGCGCGGTTTGCCGGTGTGACGAAAACCGGCAAGTATGGGTTAAAAATACAAAAAGCCCGCACATGGCGGGCTTTTCTTCCGGCAGCGCCGGTTCAGCGCTTCAGGACCAGCGAACCTGGCAGCGAGTGCAGGTAGGCGGCGATGTCCTGGATGTCCTTGTTGGTCAGCGGCTTGACCTGGCCGGTCATGATTGCGTTGGAGCGGCCGTTCGGTGCGTCGCCGCGCTTGTAGGCGGTCAGTGCGTGCTGCAGGTAGTCCTTGTGCTGGCCGGCCAGCTTAGGGTAGCTCGGGTCGATCGGCGAGTTGTAGTCCTTGCCGTGGCAGGCGGCGCAGCTGTATTTTTCAGTCAGGGCCTTGCCATTTTCGATGTTGCCGCCAGCCAGGGCGCTGAACGAGACTGCGGAGCAGAACAGAGCAATAATCAGTTTTTTCATGGTTCAGGGCCTTATTTCTGCTGGGAGTAGAACGCGGCGATGTCGGCGATGTCCTGGTCGGACAGGCTGACAGCGATACCCTTCATGCTCGGGTGCTTACGCTCACCCTTCTGGTAGCCCTTGAGCGCATTTTCAATGTATTTGGCAGATTGGCCGCCGATCATCGGCACCTGGAAAACTTCGGGGAAAGTCGCTTTGTAACCTGGAATTGCGTGGCAACCGATGCACATCTCGATCTTGCCTTTTGCGTTCTTGGCGTCGCCGACGATGTCCGCGGCTACGGCTGCCTGCGCAACTGCGGTCAGCGCGAGGAGTGCGAAGATTTTTTTCATGGTGTGGGCTTTAATCAGTTGAAATCGGACACTGCATTGCGCAACAAAACCGCTCCTTTGCGCCCTCAACCTGCGATTTTACCTTAGAAGTTGGCCAATCGTCCATAAGATGGAACAAGCAACAGCCTGGAACTGTGGTTTGCCGGGGCTTGCCATTTCAACAAGCCCCGGCTGTACCTCAATAGCCGGCAGGATAGCTGGCAGCCGCGTTCATGGTGACAGGCTGTCCGACCCCGCTTCCCGAGCTGACCAGGTCATTCATCGGGAAGAACAGTTGCGCAGCCGCCGGCAAGTTGTAGGCCGCCACCTGGGTTTCCGCAGCGGCACTGACCGTAATACCCCACAACCTGAACATCGGACGCATGTCGCGGCCAATCAGGAAGGAGCTCGAGATCAGCATGAAGTCGTTGCCGTCCATATCGGATGGGTAACTGGTGTAGGTGCCAAAGCCATAGCTGGCTGCCACGCTGGCCCATTTGCCCGAGTTAGCGCTTATATTGCGGTCCAACAGATACTGCAGGGTGAACAACTCCCAGCCGTCGACGTAACTGCTGTTGTAGTAGTGCGCGTACTCCACCAGCTGGCGATAGAACATGATGCGTGCCGAATTGTTCGCCGCATAGCTCGCATCGGACCAGGTGCTCGTGTACATGGCATTGAATGGATCAGCCGCAGCCAGCGCCGCCTTCATGGACGCGAATACGGCGGAACCGGTATTCGTGCGCACCTTGAGCGGTGCAGCCTGGCCGGCAGGCGTCTGGTTGAACATGATCATCTTATGTGTCGGGAAGATGTTGTTCGACACCTCGGTTGAGCGGTCGTCGTAGATCTTCATTCGGCCAACCTGGAGATTGTGGCCAATCTCGTGCGATTCGCCAAAGCCAAGCGGATCGAATGGCCAATCCTGGTCGTAAGGATTGCCCGAGCAGCCATTGCCGCACGCCGCATGCGCATCAACGATCACGTTCTGCATGGTGTCGCGGCGATGCTGCGTGCCGGTGCAATCCCAACCCAGGCTGTCGCACTTGGCCTTGGCGCTTGGCGCCAGGCCAAGGAAGCCGCTCGATGCGTTGAAGCCGGCCAGCTCGTAGGTATCCTTGATGGTGTACTTGAACGTGTAGTCCGCCAGTCGCGACATATTGCCCTGGTAGTTGGCGATGGTCTGCTTGAACTTGTCCTTCTGCGACTGAACCGTCAGGGTGTCGGTGGTAAAGGCGACCCAACTGGTTGGCGTGGTATTGACGGCATCCCGGAAGTTCGCCACTTGTACCGCGTCGTAGGCGTCGCGCAGGACCGGATGCGTGATCACGCCGTCCACCTTCACGCTGACCGACTGCTCGCCTGCCTTCGGTGCATCGATGAACAGGATCAACGGGCCGCCGTACGGGCTGGTGATCGTCACCGGCTTGTTTGCTTTCAGCGCGAAGCGTTGCGAGCTGATTTGCGATGGACGGTCATAGGTGTTGAAGATGCGGGTGGTGTCGCGCAACATGTTCACACCGAAACGTACCGAGTTGCCGCCGCCGTCGGTTCGGGTCAGCGTCACTTTGGTGCCGGGCATGACGTACAGGCCCGTCATGTATTGCTTGCTGCCGCTGGCCGGCAGGCCCGTGGTGACAGTGCTGGAAATGGTCGGGGTAGCAGCCGGGAACATATCCGAGAAGTTGCCCAGGTTCTTCGCCACGCTGGTGAAGCTGCGGTTGTTCATCACCGTCATGTCGGAGAACAGGCCGCGGAAAAAGTCCTGGCGGTTGTCCGTCCTGGTCATCGGGTACGACAGGGCCGCACGGTACTTGTCGCCCAGCAGGACCAGCAGCTTCTCCATCTGGTAGCCGGCTTGCGCAAACAGCGGAGCATCGGGGTCGTCCAGGCTCTGGATCATCTCCTGCACATCGCTTACCGGATTGCCGAATTCGGCCATGTAAGCGCTGTCTTTCGAGCAGTCAATGCGGCCGTCCTTGGTGCATCCGCTCCAGCTAGTGCTGAAGCTATTCTTGTTCAGGCGATTGAGCAGCGCCTGGAATTTCGACAGCTGCGGCGAAACGGCAGGCAAGGCCGCGGGATCGAACGACAACTGGCCCTGGCGCGCCCAGTAGTTGGTTTGCTGGCTGAGGCCAAAGTAATTCAGCATGCGGGCCGACAGGTCGTCGTCGTCGCGATAGTGGTGCAGGTACAGCACTGGAATGCCGCGCTTCTGGGCATCGCTCACTGCTTGCATGACAGCCGCGCCGTCGTAAGCGCCCGGCCCCTGCTCGCGGCCAATCACCAGCAGGTCAGCGTTCTGCAGGCAGCCGGCCAGCGCCGCGCCGTCGCACACATTGTCTTTCTGTGTTGCGCCGGCCGCCAGGCCATTGACGGTGGCGGTGGGAGACTTGGCAAAGAACCAGTCGCGCACTTTTTTCTCATGCGGGAACCAGTAGGTTTCAGTGCCGGGAAGATGGGCGCTAACGACTTTCAGGTTGGCCAGGTCGGTACGCGCAGTCAGCCAGGACACGACATTGAGCATGAACTGGTCCATGTTTGCATTGCCCGGCACGCCCAGCGGATTGCCGCCGAAAGCGGAATAGCGCGCCTTGCCATCCAAGGTAAAGCCCGCAACCGCCAGGGTCGCATTGCTGCCACCCGACTTGCTGCCGTAGTTCCAGTTGGATGGCAGGATGACGTGGTTGCGCGAGCTGTCCTTCACGCCAAAGATCGAGGAATCCTGGCTTGGGTCCCAGTCGATCAGGCCGACGCTGGAACTGCTGCGGGTGCCGTCCGGGTTGAGTTTGAAGAGGGCCTGCTTGACTTCACCGTACTTGGCCGCCTGGCCCGAAATCAGTGTCAGCGCGGCCTGCATGACTTCCTCGGTGCTGGCGTATTGGGCATCGCCCCCCACCAGCGCGGCGCTGACGCCGGTCAGCGGTCCTGTCTGGTCGCCCGGCGGAGTGCCAGGCTGGCCGCCCGGCGGGGTGCCAGGCTGGCTGCCCGGCGTCGCAGGCTGGCCGGCCGATGGACCAATACTGCCGGACGAATTGCCGCCCTCTGTGGAGCCGCCGCCGCCACAACCGGCAAGGACCAGGTACAAGCCGGCCACAGGGATCAAATGGAGAAAGTTCTTTTTCACGCCCAACCTTTTTATGGAATATCAGCAGTCAAATAAATGATTGCCTTATGGAAATATTGCAAAGTATATCGCAAAAAATCCTGATTTACTCCGGGCTGGAACCGGGATTTTAGCAATTCTTCGACGTGTTCCGATATTTGGCAGCAATTGGTCAACGTTTGACGAAGATAGATGAAGAATGCCGCCCATCGGAAAACCGAGACCATGCACTATTTTCCTGAAAACCTGCTGCCGGCAATATCGATATATTCAAAACATTTATATTGACGATTAAATAACTTGCAATGCAATAAATAGACGTTATTTCATTTGCATCAAACATTCCCGCACCGCCCCCCTCCGAAAGCGGCTCTGGCATATACTTCCGGTGATATCCTCTTCCGGAAGTTTTTATATGCACGCACCGCAACGATTTGAAGGTTCCGACAACTACGTCGCCACCAGTGACCTGAAACTGGCCGTCAACGCCGCCCTGACCCTGCAGCGCCCCTTGCTGATCAAAGGCGAGCCGGGCACCGGCAAGACCATGCTGGCCGAAGAAGTCGCTGCCGCACTCGATATGCCGCTGATGCAGTGGCATATCAAATCCACCACCAAGGCCCAGCAGGGCCTGTACGAATACGACGCCGTATCGCGCCTGCGCGACTCCCAACTGGGCGATGAGCGCGTCCGCGACATCCACAACTACATCGTCAAAGGCGTGCTGTGGCAAGCCTTCACCGCGCCGGAACCGGTGGTACTGCTGATCGACGAGATCGACAAGGCCGACATCGAATTTCCGAACGACCTGCTGCGCGAACTGGACCGCATGGAGTTCTACGTCTACGAGACGCGCGAAATGGTGACCGCCAAGCACCGGCCGCTGGTCATCATCACCTCGAATAACGAAAAGGAGCTGCCGGACGCCTTCCTGCGCCGCTGCTTCTTCCACTACATCAAGTTCCCGGACAAGGACACGATGGAAGCCATCGTCAAAGTCCACTACCCGCACCTGAAGCAGGACCTGCTGGCTACCGCGCTGCAAACCTTTTACGAAGTGCGCGACGTGCCGGGCCTGAAGAAGAAGCCTTCGACCAGCGAATTCCTCGACTGGCTGAAGCTCCTGATGGCAGAAGACATTCCGCCCGAAGTTTTGCGCGGCAAGGACCAGAAAGCCGCCGTGCCGCCGCTGCACGGCGCCCTGCTGAAGAACGAGCAGGACGTGAGCCTGTTCGAACGCCTGGTATTCATGTCAAGGACCAACCGCTGATGGACGCACCAGCCCCGGTCACGCTGGAAGCCAACGGCCTGCGCCTGGAGCCGCTCGGCCCGCAACATGCCGCCGCCCTGCGCGAAGCCGCCCAGGATGGCGAGCTGTGGAAGCTGCGCATCACCTCCGTGCCGGAACCGGACAAGGTGGAAGCCTACATCGCCGCCGCGCTGGAAATGCGCCCGTCCCGCCTCGCCTTCGCCGTGGTTGACGCGGCCAGCGGCCAGGTACTGGGCACCACCAGCTACCACGACATTGTGCCCGCCATCGACCGCATTGAAATCGGCTACACCTGGTACCGCCGCAGCGTGCAGCGCACCCATGTCAACACCAGCTGCAAGCTGCTGCTCCTGACGCACGCCTTCGAAACGCTGGGCTGCGCCGTGGCCGGCTTCCGCACCGATAACTTCAATCACGCCTCGCAGGCCGCCATCGAACGCCTGGGCGCGAAGAAGGACGGCGTGATCCGCCACCACGCTGTGCGCCGCGATGGCACCGTGCGCGACACGGTCATGTACAGCATCGTGCGCGGCGAATGGCCGGAAGTGAAGGCGCAATTGCGCTACCTGCTGGCACGGCGGGAGGCGGCATGCTGATCGACTTCTTCTTCACCCTGAAAGACGCCAGGATCCCGGTCACGATCAAGGAATTCCTCACCCTGCTGGAAGCCATGCAAAAGCAGGTGCTGGAACCCTCGCTGGACGACTTCTATTACATGAGCCGCCTGTGCCTTGTTAAGGACGAAGCCAACTACGACAAGTTCGACCGCGCCTTCGGCCAGTACTTCAAAGGCATCAACGCCGTCTTCGACACCACCAGGGAGATCCCGCTCGACTGGCTGCTGCAGCGCATGAAGCGCGAACTCACGCCCGAGCAGATCGCCGCGCTGGAAAAGTTCGGTTACGACAAGCTGATGGACCGCCTCAACGAACTGCTGAAAGAGCAGAAAGAGCGCCACGAAGGCGGCAACAAGTGGATCGGCAGCGGCGGCACCTCCCCGTTCGGCAACGGCGGCACCAATCCGGAAGGCATCCGCATCGGCGGCAAAGGCGGCAACCGCACCGCAGTCAAAGTGTGGGAACAGCGCACGTACAAGGACTACGACGGCGAGCGCGAACTGGGCACCCGCAACATCAAGGTCGCCCTGCGCCGCCTGCGCAAATTCGCGCGCCAGGGCGTGGCGGAAGAACTGGCGCTGGAGCAGACCATCCGCGCCACCGCCAACAACGCCGGCTACCTCGACATCAAGATGCAGCCCGAGCGCAAGAACAACGTCAAGGTGCTGATGCTGATGGACGTCGGCGGCACGATGGACGACCATATCGAACGCGCAGAAGAACTGTTCTCGGCCGCCAAGACCGAGTTCAAGAACATGGAGTTCTACTACTTCCACAACTGCGTATACGACTACCTGTGGCGCAGCAACCGCCGCCGCAACGCCGAGCGCTTCGCCACCTGGGACGTGCTGCGCAAATACCCGCCCGACACGAAACTGATTTTCGTCGGCGACGCCACCATGAGTCCCTACGAAGTGCTGCAGCCCGGCGGCTCGGTCGAATACAACAACGAAGAAGCCGGCGCCGAATGGCTGGGCCGCTTCACGTCCCACTTCCCCAAGTTCATCTGGCTCAACCCCGAGCCCGAAGGCCTGTGGCAATACCGCCAATCGATTTCCGTGATCCGCCAGATCATGCAGAACCGCATGTTCCCCATCACGATCGAGGGCCTCGAACGCGCCATGCGCATGCTCTCAAAATAAAAGTCGGGGTCAGCTCCGGCAATCAGACACGGCCTCAGCCGCTGCGCGGCTGAGGCCGTGTCTGATTGCCGGAGCTGACCCCGACTTTCAAGCATCGCAGCAGCCAGGAAGATTACGTTCTTCATACATCCACTTTCGTTCCTGACCCCAAGGTGGACATTTTCACAGCCGCATGAATTTGCGCAGCACGGCCTGCGCCTGGTGCTCGGCCAGCGGCTTATTGAGCATGCCTGCGGCGCCGGCGGCGCGGCCCCGGGTGAGGTCGTAATCGTGGGCGGACTGCACCAGGAAAACCACTTCGGGATGCGTCTCTTCTGCGCGCAGTTGGGCGCACAGCAGGTAGTGGTCGAGGATGGGTGCGGCAAAGTCGACCAGCACCACGGCAACCGGCCGCTGGCGGCAGATCGCCAGCGCAGCCACGCCGTCCACCGCCCACAATACCGCGGTGCCGAACTGTTTCAGCGATTGGCCCAGCTGCTCGCTGAAATGCGCATTGGCGTCCACGCACAGCACTGCCCCTTCCCGCCGCGGCTTGCGCATCTTTTCATAAACCGTGGGGTCGGTCAGGTCCAGGTCGAGCCGTTCGCGGCGCCGGCGCTCGGGTACCAGCGAATCGACGGAAGCCGACAGGCCGGCCAACACTTCTGCACGGCGCTCGACCAGGCGTGCCAACTCGGCGTACATGGCGCTCCACTGCACCGGCAACGGCAGGTTCGGGTAGGGCAGCAGCACGCCGGTCGTGCCCAGCACCAGCGCCGGGCGGATGTCGCCTGCAGCCAACGATGCGATGACGGCCAGGGCTTTCAATTCGGTGCCGTTGGCGAGATAGATATCGGGGTCCTGCAGGCTGTCTTCGGACAGGCAAAGATACGACGGCCCCTCGGCCGGTGCCCTGGACAGGCCATGCGCGAGCGCGTGCCCGGCTTCCGGCGGGAAGCCAACCAGCCTGACTGCGAACGGGCGCCGATCTGTGGTCATAAACCCATTTTACCGCTGCGATTCCCTTGCGCCACCGGCCGTTGCGGATAGAATGCGCAAGCATGCGATCCGTCAAAGCGGAAAATACTGTATATAATCACAGCACTTTGCATTACCAATAACACGTATGGCCACTAAAAAACCAGTTTCCGACTACAGCGAATCATCCATCCGCGTCCTCAAAGGACTGGAGCCCGTCAAGCAGCGCCCGGGTATGTACACCCGCACCGAGAACCCGCTGCACATCATCCAGGAGGTGATCGACAATGCCTCCGATGAAGCATTGGGCGGTCATTGCAAAAACATTATCGTGACGCAGAATGCGGACGGTTCCATCAGCGTCGAAGACGACGGCCGTGGTATTCCGGTCGGCTTGCATCCTGAAGAAAACGTGCCGACGGTGGAAATCGTCTTTACCCGCCTGCACGCGGGCGGCAAGTTCGATAAAGGCTCGGGCGGCGCCTACGCCTTCTCGGGCGGCCTGCACGGCGTCGGCGTTTCGGTCACCAATGCGCTGTCCAAACGCCTGGAAATCGCAGTGTGGCGAAAAGACGACGCCGGCAATGGTTTCCACAATCTCGCCTTCGAAAACGGCGACCTGGTGGAACCGCTGCGCTCGGAACCTGCGCCGAAAGACGGCAAGAAGTCCGGTACCCGCGTCACAGCCTGGCCGGATGCGAAGTATTTCGACTCGCCGCTGATCTCCCAGGTCGAGCTGCAACGCCTGCTGCGTTCCAAAGCCGTGCTGTTGCCTGGTGTGACCGTCACGCTGAAAAACGCCAAGAACGGCGACGAGCAGACCTGGATGTACAAGGACGGCCTGCGCGGCTACCTGAACGAACAACTGGCGCAAACCACCTCCGGCGGGGAAACGCTGATCCCCCTGTTCGAGGGCGAGCAATTCGCCACCCCTGACGCGGAAGGCTTTGCCGAAGGCGAAGGCGCTTCGTGGGTGGTGGCGTGGACCGAAGAAGGCGCCGTGGTGCGCGAGTCCTACGTCAACCTGATCCCTACTCCGAACGGCGGCACCCACGAATCGGGCCTGCGCGAAGGCCTGTTCGGCGCGATGAAGAACTTCGTCGAACTGCACTCGCTGCTGCCAAAGGGCGTGAAGCTGCTGCCGGAAGACGTATTTGCACGCGCTTCCTTCGTGCTGTCGGCCAAGGTCCTGGACCCGCAATTCCAGGGCCAGATCAAGGAGCGCCTGAACTCGCGCGATGCGGTGCGCCTGGTGTCCACCTTCTCCAAGCCTGCGCTGGAACTGTGGCTGAACCAGCACATCGACTATGGCAAGAAGCTGGCGGAACTGGTCATCAAGCAAGCGCAATCGCGCCTGCGTTCGGCGCAGAAGGTCGAGAAGAAGAAGTCTTCCGGCGTGGCTGTATTGCCGGGCAAGCTGACCGATTGCGAATCGGACGATACGGCACGCACTGAAATCTTCCTGGTGGAGGGCGATTCGGCGGGCGGTTCGGCCAAGATGGGCCGCGACAAGGAATTCCAGGCCATCCTGCCGCTGCGCGGCAAGGTGCTGAACTCCTGGGAGACCGACAAGGACCGCCTGTTCGCCAACAACGAGATCCACGACATCGCGGTGGCGATCGGCGTCGATCCGCACCACCATGGCGATACGCCTGATTTGTCCGGCCTGCGCTACGGCAAAATCTGCATCCTCTCCGATGCGGACGTCGACGGCTCCCACATCCAGGTGCTGTTGCTTACCCTGTTCTTCCGCCATTTCCCGAAACTTATCGAGAACGGCAATATCTGCATCGCCCGTCCGCCGCTGTACCGCGTCGACGCACCGGCACGCGGCAAGAAGCCGATCCAGAAGCTGTACGCGCTGGACGACGGCGAACTGGTGGCCATCGAAGACAAGCTGCGCAAGGATGGCCTGAAAGAAGGCTCCTGGACCATTTCCCGCTTCAAGGGCCTGGGCGAGATGAACGCCGAGCAGCTGTGGGAGACCACCATGAATCCGGACACCCGCCGCCTGCTGCCTGTGTCGCTGGGCGATTTCGACCACAGCTACTCGTCCTCGCGCTTCAATATGCTGATGGGCAAAGGCGAAGCCGCCGCCCGCCGCGCATGGATCGAAGAACACGGCAACGAAGTTGAAGCAGACATCTAATACACGTATCGAACATGACTCAAGCAAACCTCTTTGACGAACCAACCCCTGAGCTGCCGCCAAGCGGCGGCAATGGCGGTGACGACGGCGGCGAATCGCTGACCCTGTCGACCTTTGCCGAGCGCGCCTACCTGGATTACGCCATTTCCGTGGTCAAGGGCCGCGCCCTGCCGGACGTGTGCGACGGCCAGAAGCCGGTGCAGCGCCGCATCCTGTACTCGATGAATGAACTGGGCCTGGGCCCGACTGCCAAGCCGCGCAAGTCCGCCACCGTGGTCGGCGACGTACTGGGTAAGCTGCACCCGCACGGCGACCAGTCGGTGTACGACGCGCTGGTGCGCATGGCGCAGGACTTCTCGCTGCGCTACCCGCTGATCGACGGCCAGGGTAACTTCGGCTCGCGCGACGGCGACGGCGCGGCGGCAATGCGATACACCGAAGCCCGTTTGACCCCGATTTCTCGCCTGCTGCTGGACGAAATCGACGAAGGCACCGTGGACTTCGTCCCGAACTACGATGGTTCGTACGAAGAACCGGCCCTGCTGCCGGCACGCCTGCCGATGGTGCTGCTGAACGGCGCCTCCGGTATCGCAGTGGGCCTGGCGACCGAGATCCCTTCGCACAACCTGACCGAGGTGGCAAAAGCCGCGGTGGCGATGATCCGTAACCCGAAGCTCACCCACGCGGAACTGATGGAACTGATCCCTGGCCCGGATTTCCCGGGCGGTGGCCAATTGATCACCCCACGTGCGCAGCTGGACGATATGTACGCGTCCGGCCGCGGTTCGATGAAGGTGCGCGCGCGCTGGAAGATCGAAGAACTGGCGCGTGGCCAGTGGCAGGCGGTGGTGTACGAGCTGCCGCCGGGCACTTCAAGCCAGAAGGTGCTGGAAGAGATTGAAGAACTGACCAATCCGAAAGTCAAGCTGGGCAAGAAAGCCTTGTCGCCGGAGCAGGTGGCGCTGAAAGGCCTGCTGCTGGGCCAACTGGATAAGGTGCGCGATGAATCGGGCCGCGAGGCTGCGGTGCGCCTGGTATTCGAGCCAAAGTCGAAGAACCAGAACCAGACTGAGTTCATGCACATGTTGCTGGCGCATACCTCGCTGGAGACTTCGGCTTCGATGAATCTGGTGATGATCGGCGGCGACGGCCGTCCGCGCCAGAAGGGCATCAGCGATATCCTGGGCGAGTGGATCGAGTTCCGCTTCGCCACCGTGACGCGCCGTACCCAGTTCAAACTGAACAAGGTCGATGAGCGCATCCATATCCTGGAAGGCCGCCAGATCGTCCTGTTGAATATCGATGAAGTGATCGCCATCATCCGTAATTCGGACGAGCCGAAGGCGGCGCTGATCGAGCGCTTCAAGCTGTCGGACCTCCAGGCGGAAGATATCCTGGAAATCCGCCTGCGCCAATTGGCGCGCCTGGAAGCGATCAAGATCGAACAACAGTTGGCCGAGCTGCGCAAGGAGCGCGAAGGTCTGCTGGATATCCTGGAAAATCCGTCCACCTTGCGCCGCCTGGTCATCAAGGAGATCGACGGCGACGCCAAGACCTACGGCGACGCGCGCCGCACCCTGATCGAGGAAGCGCAGAAGGCTGTCGCCGAACAGAAGGTCGTCGACGAACCGGTGACCGTGATCATTTCCGAAAAAGGCTGGGTGCGCGCGCGTACCGGCATCGGCCACGATCCGGCGCAGTTCACCTTCAAGGCGGGCGACTCGCTGTATGGCGCGTTCGAATGCCGCACGGTGGATACCCTGCTGGGCTTCGGCGACAACGGCAAGGTGTACTCCGTGCCGGTAGCCGCGCTGCCTAACGCACGCGGCGACGGCGTGCCGATTACCACCTTGGTGGACCTGTCGGGCGGTGCACGCCTGCTGCACTACTTCGCGGGCAATGGCGACAAGCAGCTGCTGCTGGCGTCCGACGCGGGATACGGCTTTATCGCCAAGGCTGGCGATATGGTGTCGCGACTGAAGGGCGGCAAATCCTTCATCACGCTGGACGAGGGTGACAAACCGCTGCCGCCGACCATCGTTGCCGATGGCGCGAGCGCGGTGGCGGTCATTTCCGAGAAATCGAACCTGCTGGTGTTCGGCATGGACGAAATGAAGGTGCTGTCCAACGGTGGCCGTGGCGTGATCCTGATGGATCTGGCCGACAAGGAGAAGCTGGTTGCTGCTTGCGCGATCACCGACAAGGGTGTCACCGTGCTGGGGATCGGCAATGCGCAGAAGACGAAGGAAGACCGCATGGGGCCGACGGCCCTGGCGCCGCACTTTGGCAAGCGTGCGCGCAAGGGTAAGCCGATGCCGGTGCGGATCAAGCCTACCGGGTTGGCGCCGAACACCTAAAACCGGCAGAACGGTGTCTGACCCGCAGGGTCAGACACCGGGATGCGTCGGCCGCGGGCCGGTTTAGCGCGGCGCGTACAGGTCGATCGTCTCCTGCACCGCCTCGCTGCAAACCGCGCAAAACTCCTCGCTGCGGTCAAACATCAAGCACTGCTGCTGCGAACGGTAGTAGCCGGTCGCCTCATAGTTGGCGCCCTCAAAAGCCCCCACCGCTTTGCGATTCGGCGCCTTCGAGAACAGCGCATTGGTCCAGGCAAGATCCTCCTTGAACAGTTTGCTCATCTCCGACTCCGGACGATTATCCTTGCGCAGTTGCGCGCGGATCTTCTGGTACTCGCGAGAATGCGCCTCGTACTCCGCCTTCGGCCACGCCGTCGGCAAGGCAGCCCCCGGCGTCACAAGCTTCTTCCACTTCACATTGGCTGGATCCAGCAGCGCCGTCACATTCGGCTCCCAAGGCTCCATGCGTGCACCGCCGGTCGCATAAGCCACCGGCGAGGTGTAATACTCATCCGCAAGGCCTGCAAAGTGGTGGCCGAATTCGTGCACGAACAGGTATTTCGCCCAATCGTTATCCGCCGCCGCAGTGCTGAATTGGCCGTAGATGCCGCCACCGCCGTAAGTGTCGTTATTCACCAGGATTTCGATAAACTCGTACGGCGCATGCTGCGCAATCTCGCGCAGCGCGCGGTTATCAATGGTCAGCACATAACGTTCGCTGCCGAAGATGTCATAGCGGGTGCCCAGCTTCGACGCATGATGGGTGTTGGTCGAAGGGCGCGAAACGCCCGACTCCTGGGTCGGCACCGCCATTGCCCACACATTGAAGTCCTTGGCGCGCTCCTTGAACGGCGAAACGGTGAACAGGTAGTCGGACAGCTTGCGCGCTCGGTCTTCGAACTTGGCCATATCGGCCTTGGTATAGCCGTCGCCCAGGATCAGCAAGTCCACCTTCTTCTCGCTCGGCCCATTGACGCGGATCGGGATCGGCTTGGCAGGCGCCACATCCTGCCTGCGTACCACGTCCATCGCATCGGTATCGACGTCCACGCTCCACGCCACGGAGAATTCATTACGCTCGTCGCGCTTCAGGATGCGCACCTTGACCGGGCGGTCCGGCTTGGGGAAACGCACCGATTCATGGAAACCGCGCGACAGCTTGGCCGCTTCCTCGGTCGACTTCCACTCGACGAAAATGGTGGAGAAGGTGCGGGTATACAGCACCTTGCCGGTCTTGGCATCCGCCACTTCGAGCTTGTTCACGCCACGGTTGGTGGTGTCGATTGTCTTGGACATATCGCCCGGCCATGGCAGCGGCTCGATCACAACTTGTTCGATCGCATAACTTTCGTTTAGCGCGTTACCCGTATGCATATAGTCAAGGCGCACGGTTGCCGGTTGTGCCGCCAGCGCAAGGCCGGCCGCGGTGCTGAGCGCCGCTCCCGCCAGCAGTCGATTCAGGTACGACATGAAGTCTCCAGTGTGGTTTTGCTGGCGGCTATTGTAGCTTTGCTTTGCGGAATACAGTAGACCGGCCCCAAAGCCAGGCATAAGATGGCCCCATGCCTATCGAACCCGAACAGCTAAGAACCTGGCTGGCTGCAGCAGGCCGCCAGGACGCTGCGGCTTTTCGCGCGCTTTATGATGCAGCCGCGCCGAAACTGTTTGGCTTTGCCATGCGTATATTACGTCAGCGGGAATTGGCCGAAGAGGCGCTGCAGGAAGGCTTTGTGTCGATCTGGCACGCAGCGCCGCATTACGAGGCCGGCCAGGCGGCGCCACTGACGTGGATGGCCGCCATAGTCCGCAACAAGGCGCTGGATATCCTGCGCCGCACGGACGATACGGTGGAATTGGACCATGAAGCAGTTCGCGACGAATACACCATTTCGCCCGCCGAGGCGAGTGAAATGAGCAGCGACGCACGCGCACTGTCCGCTTGCATGGCGCACCTGGAAGGCCTGCACAGGCTGGCAATTGGCCTCGCCTTCTTCCACGACTTGTCGCACACCGAGGTGGCACAGCGCATGTCGCTGCCGGTCGGCACAGTCAAGACCTGGATCCGGCGCGGCATGGAAAAACTCAAGCTTTGCCTGTCGCAAGGAGATGCGCCATGAACACCCGTGGCAATGACGCCTTGCGCGACAAGCTGGCCTCCGAGTACGTGCTGGGCAACTTGCGCGGCGGAGCGCGCCGTCGTTTCGAGGCCTTGATGTACGGCGACGCCGCTTTGCGCATGCTGGTCAAGGAATGGGAACGCCGCTTGCTGCCGATGCACGAATTCGTGCGTGCGCAGGAACCATCTCCTCAAGTCTGGCGCAATATCGAAATGCGATTACACCTGAAGCCCGAACGCAGCAGCTGGCATTTCTGGCGCGGCTTCGGGCTCGGGACCTTATCCGCTGCTTTAGCTGCCGCCCTGGTGGTGGCAATCGGCTTGCAGCATTTGCGTGGGCCTTCGTACGACCTGGTCGCAACCTTGACGGACCAGCAAGCGCAGCCCGCGCTGCTGGTGAAAGCGGATACCGGCAAGCGGCTGCTGCAAGTCCATATCGTTGGCGGCGCTCCCGTGCCGGTCGACCGCTCCCTGCAGTTGTGGGCGATTCCGAAAAAAGGTTCGCCGCGTTCGCTGGGGGTGCTTGGCAGCGAGGGGCGCGCGACTTTCTCGCTGGCGTCGGGTGCCGTCGGCGACGATATTGTGGTGCTGGCGATTTCCCTGGAGCCGCGCGGCGGATCGCCAGATCCGAACGGGCCGACCGGGCCGGTGCTGTATAAGGGCCCGTGGGTGCGGGCCATGTAATCAAACCGTGGCTCGATCGACGAGCCACACCATCGCCAACAGGGCAATGGCGGCCGAACCGCCCTTCACCATCAGCTGTTTGTAGGCCCATGTGCTGCGCATGGCGTAAGCCAGCGGGACGAAGGCTGCAACGATTGCCAGTTGTCCCAGTTCGACGCCGATGTTGAACGCCGCCAGCGCGAGTACCGTCGCTCCTTTTGGCAAACCCAGGTCGCCCAGCACGCCTGCAAATCCGAAGCCGTGCAACAGGCCGAATGCGAAGGCGGCCAGCCAGCGCTTGCCTTGCACCAGTGGCCAGAGGTTGTTCAGCGCTGCGATTGCAACCGAGGCTGCAATGGCGGATTCGATCAGCCGGCTTGGCAACGCGACCACTTGCAACGTCGCGAGCGAGAGCGTGACCGAGTGGGCCAGTGTGAACGCGGTGACGACGCGCAGCACCTGCGCGCCCGCGGCCCGCCATCCTTTCCCCAGCACGGCTGGCAGCAACAGTGAAAGCAGGAACAGGATGTGGTCGTAGCCGGTCCAGATGTGCCAGATACCGTGGCGCAGGTAGTCGATGGCCTGGCGCCACGCGCTGCCCTCGCCAGCGCCGGCGACGAAGCGCGTGTGGACACCGCCCAGCACAGCCGTTTGCGTGCGGCCGTTGAGCATGATGCTGGACATACCGCGGTGCTGGGCATCGAGGTCGGCAAACAGTTGGTAATCAATGGCGAAGGTGGTGCCGGGCTCGCACTCGCCTTGCAGCAGCAGGACGGTGTAGGCGCCGTCGGTGTGGCGGTCGACCTGCTGGCCTGTGACGCGCAGCCGGCAGCCCTGGGCCAGGACAAGGCGCGGCATGGCGTAGGCCGCGATCCCGGCGTGACGCGAGCGGACCTCGTCCCAAGTCAGCTGGCCGTCGCCATCGGCATCGAGGCCAATGGCGAAGTCGAGATCGCGCAATGCGATGTCCCAGCGTCCTTCGATAAACTGCCGCCCGCGCGAAGCCTCGCTCGCTGCCGTCACATGCAACGCAAGGTAGCTGTCGCTCGGCTTGTGCGCATGGGCCGCGCCGGCATCGAGCAGCAAAGGCAGGAAGAACAGTGCGGCCAGCTTGCGCGCAGCGATCTGCATGGTGATCATATGCTGCCTCCCTCGAGCCGGCGTGCCAGCGAAGCGATCTTGCTGTCCTCAAGGCCCTGCCGGCGGCGCCAGGCAAGTGCATGGCGCGCTGCCGCGGGATCGCGCGCGGCGAGCGCCGCTTCAAGCAGGATACGCAGGTCGGCAGGCTCCTTCTGCACTTGCCAATTGGCCAGAGCGAGTTCCAGCGCCGCGCGCGCGTTGTGGCGCAAATACAGCTCGAAGCGAGCCTGCTCGCGCTGATGGATGGCATCGCCACGGCGTGCGGCCGCCTCGAAGCGCGCTTGCAGCTCGGCGATGGCGCCCGCTGCTGCCGGCGCGGAGGCATGCACCACGGTTCTCGCTGCAATCGTATGCCGCAGCAGCAGGCCGTCAATGCGCAGGTGGCCGCGCAGCAGCGCCTGCACTTCCGCATTGCGCCCCAGGTCCAGCAGCAGGTCCGCATAAGCGCCAAGCAGGTAGCTGTCGCCCGGCGCCAGGATAAGCGCCTGGCGGAAGCTGCCTTCGGCGCGCGCGGCATCCCCGCGCCTGGCTGCCAGTTCGCCGAGCAAGGTCAGGGCCCAAGTATGCAAGCCGGTATCGGTCGCGCCCCGGCCCTCACGCGAGACAGCCAGGGCCAGCAGGCGTTCGCTGGCTGCAAGTTGTCCGCTGGCTGCACGTGCGTTGGCCAGGCAGGTCAGGCTGGCAAATTGACTGGCTACTGACGACAGCCGCCCGCAACTGCGCACGGCGGCGGAATAGTCTCCGCGGACGACCTGCACAGTCGCCAGCGTCAGCCACGCCTGGGCATTGCCAGGATCTGCGCGCGTGACGGCGTCCAGGTCGCGCATTGCTTCCGCAAAGCGGTGGCTGGATTGCAGCAGCGTTGCCCGCAGCAGCAACACCGGCACAGGCGGAGCAGCGTCAGCCCACCAGGGAGCCAAGGCCGCTTGCGCGTAACCCAAATAGCGCGGGTCGCCCGCAGCACGTCCAAGCTCGATATATCGCCGCGCGGTCTCGGCGGCAAGCGCCGGATCGCGCGGTGCAGCAGCCAACCGTGCACGCTGGCGGCGCAAGGCAGCATCAGGCGCATCGCTTCGGCGCGGCAGCGTTTCCAGGACCTCGGTCCCGGATTGCGGCACGAACGGCGCCGCCATGCCTGGCAGCGGCAGCGCCATGGCCGCGATGGCAGCGACGGCCGATGCGGCGGCCTTCGCCGGCGTGAAGGCTGCGCCCTTCATGGCAGACCTCACTCCACCGCCACCGGCTCGCTGCCTTCTGGCAGGGCCAGCGCCGCGCCATCAATGTCGACCGGCTCGGTGTTCTCGGGAGAACTGCGGACCAGCGCAACCAGCGCGGAGGTAAAAGTATCCCCAGGCGACGCAACCGGCACCGGGTCGGGCAGTGGCATCGCCGGCGTGGCCCCGCCACCGCCGCCACCGCAGCCAGCCATCAACGCGGCCGCAAACACAAGACATGAACGTTTCATGATCGCGCCCTCCTATTGCTGCGGCGAGCCGGCAATCGGTGTCTGCAGGTATGGGAAGCCGGCACTGAAATAGCTGTCGTCCAGGTATGCCCCGTCGGTGAAGCGAATCGCACCCGCCGGCGCATCGCTCGGCGCGCAGCCGATATTCAGTGTGCACAGCTTACCCATCACCACGCGCAAGGCGATATCCACCACGTCATCGCCCGGCCTGCGCCCATTGGGGAAACCCGCGTTGTCGCCGTCGATCACACCCAGCCGCTTCTGCGCGCCCTTCGCAAGCGGCGCAATCAAGGTATTCAGTCGCAGCATCTCGGAAGCCTTCACGCGCGCCGGCTGGTTCAATCCAGGCACGCCGGTAAGGAAGGTAGTCACCAGGTCGTTGCGCGGGAAGTTGGTGGGCGCTTTGGCGCCGGCGCTGCCGAACAATACCTCCACCAGCGCCGGCAAGGTCGGGTTGGTGACGTAGTCTGCGAACTGGCCATCCTGCGCCGGCTTGCTGTGGTTGAAGCGGTCTTTGTCCTTCAAGCCGATCACCACCTCGTTCACCAGCGGCATGCCGAGCCGCGACACCTGGGTCCACGCCCCGCCCTCCTTCGAGCCGCCGCTGGGATTGATCAAACGGCCCTGGCGCAAGCTGGCCGTGGTCCAGCCGCCGATCACCGGCTCCGTACCGGATGTCAGGCACGACGCCGCCACTTCCAGTTCGATGGAAGTCACGTTCTTGTCGTCCAGGTCGTCGCGCGCATTCTTCTCCGCGTTGGCGAGGAATTCCACCGCCGGCGCCTTGATGTTGATCAGGTCGAAGGTCTCGCCCAGGTTGACCACGAACGAATCCTTGCGCTGCCCGACAAACATGCGCGCCGGTACCGCACAACCCGGAATATTCACGCTGTACACATGCTTGCCCGCATACCCCGCGTAATCGGGAATCGATTTGTTGCCGATATTGTCGATCGGCTTGTCGAACACCGTGGCGCCGTTGCCGGCCATGCGCACCGGCTGGCGCGTGCTGCGCCGCTCGCCGCGCACCACGTCCACCGTGTATGTCTCGCGCACATTCAGTCCGGCCGCATTGACGTCGTTAATCGGCCCGCCGTTGATCACCAGCGGAATCGGCACCTTCTTGCCGCCCACCATGAACGCGGCGTTTTTGAACGTGTTGGTAAAGCGGAACTGGAACGTCAGGTCTTCCCGCGCATCGCCATTGTTATCGATATGGATTTCGTATAGCGCATCGGGATCCATGGTGAAGAAGTTCGGGCCGCCATATGCATCCTGCAAAGGCACGTAATTGGCGATCAGGGTCACGAATTGCCCGCGCCCCGGTTCGTAGCTGCGGAACATATAGAAGTCCGTGCCGTCGACCTTGGGTTCGCGCGTGATGAATGGTGCTTCGCGGTGACTGGACGCCTGCGCCGACGGCGCCAGGGCCGACAGCAGGGCTAACTGGACAGCAGCTTGCTTGATGGGTGCCATGGTTTCCTCCCGTGTGGTTGCTTGCCATGGCATATACGCGGCGGATGCCGCGCCGGATTCAGATCTTCATTTATATTTATATAGCGGCCGCGTGATTTCGATAGGCCGGATATCGAGGCGGATATTCAGCACCGAATACGCCTCAGCCACGCTGGAAACATAGCCCACCGTATCGGCCGTCTTGGTGAAGCGGAACTCGAAACCAAGCTCGGTGCCGCTGGCGCGCGGGTTGCCGCTGGCAATGCCGATCGCCTCTTCCTGGTTGCTGTCGATCAGGCGCTCCATCAGGTCGATCACGGCGTTGTTGCCCAGCACGTCGTTGCTGAACACTGCCCCCCGGCCCAGCGTGCGGGTAGGGTCGATACGCCCGCCGGCCTTGTCGTTGGACGGCAGGAACATGTGGGTGCCGATATTGAACTTGTCGCCCCGGTCGAGATAGCTGATCACGGCATTGCGCACCCCGAAGTGCGGCGCCTCCCTGTCCCATTCGGCCCGCGACAGGTCGATCAGCAAAGCGCCCTTGTAGCCGATGATTTCCACTTCACGTTGCGCATTCACCACCATGGCGCTGTCTTCGTCGATGCCAAGGCCGATCTGGTAACCCTTGGCCAGCATGGCCGGGATCATGCGCGCAAAGCGCCCGCGCACCAGCAAGTGCTGGTCCACGAATACGTCGTCGCCGATGAAGCCCAGGCCCGGCCCCAGTTCACGGCCATCCGCGATACCGGTCTGCAGCATGGAAAGGATTGCCTTCGGGTTGGCGAACATGGTGCTGCTCATGATGGCGGCACCGGCAGAGGAACCCGCAACGACGCCGCCGCGGCGGTACACGTCCCACACCGCTTCCAGCACTGCAGTCTGGGTGCCGTCTTCGCGCAGCAGTGCTTTGGTGATGCGTCCCTGGTCGCCGCCGGCGAAGTAGACGCCGTCCGATTCCCGGATTCTCCTGGCCAGCGCCGCATCGTCCGCGTTCTTCTTGTAATCGCTGCCGGCCAGGCGCACGGCAACGGGCACCAGGAAGGCATCCGCGCCCCACTTGCGCAGGTAGCCGATGATGGTCTGGGCCGAACGTTCCGGATTGCCCGCAGCGGAAGGAAAGACCGCAATGCGCGAACCCTTGCCGCCAGCCAGTTTCACAACGCGCTGCCACACATCCGCATTATCGCCGCGCAGGCCGCCGCCAATGATGACCAGCGAGCCTTGGTGGGCCGCTACGGGCGACGGCGCGATGGCTGCCGATCCGCCGCTGACGGTCGCACTGGCGCCGGCCACGATGCGCACCGGGGCGGCGGTATCGGGCAGCGGCGGCGTCAAGGGCGGTGCAGTGGGAGGTTTGGCCGGCGCGTCCGGTGGCGTGGTGCTGGTGCGGGCAGGAACGGGATTCCTGGGCGGCGCTTCGCGGGCATGGATCGGAAGGCCGCATGCGGCTAGCAAAGCCAGGCCCAAACGGGCCAGGCCGGCGGGGGAGTGCAGCTTCACGATGGCCTCCTGTTCAGCTTGCTCGCTGGCATCGCTGCTAGACATCTGGGTAACACCTTTCCATCAGTGTAGCCGGACGCAACGGCGGAGTAAAACCCTATCGCGCGTCCGTGCACACTTTGTTTATTGCGGCTTCAGGTAGCGCTCCGGCAGCGGGGTCTTTTCGCCTTCCGGCTGCCACAGGAGTTGCGAAATCCACCACCGTTTGCCGTCGTTCACCAGCTGGATCGAGTTGATGCCGCGTACAAAAGGCTGTTCCGACGGCGCATGGCGCGCCTCATAGGTACTGAAAACCTGGGCAATCTGTCCAAATTCCTCGCCCTTGCGCGCCAGTTCGGATTCGTAGAAGCCCTCCTTTGCAAAAACCGGCGTCACGCGGGTGATGTAGTCTTCCAGCGACAGTACGCGCGTGTTGAGCGCGCCATCCTTGCCCGTGCTATGCACCACCATGCGGCCATCGCTGCGGAACAGGGAACGCAGGCGCTCCCAGTCGCGCGCCTTGCCGGCCGGGCCGGAAATGCTGTCGTACAGGGCCGCCACGATGCTGTCCACCGATGCCGCATCGGACGCCCGCGCGCCCTGCGCGAACGCGCTACCGCTGGCCAGCACCAACAGTAGCAAACTTGCTAACTTCTTCATTGACTCTCCTACTAATTTATAATCGTTTGAATTTCTCGTGCAAATCTCACCGCAAAGCCACTATGACAGATCAATTCTCCAAGAAGGCGGAAGCCTGGTCCGCTCGTTTCTCCGAACCTGTTTCCGACCTCGTGAAACGTTACACCGCCTCGGTGTTTTTTGACAAGCGCATGGCCAAGGCCGACATCCAGGGTTCCCTGGCCCACGCCGACATGCTGGCAGCGCAAGGCATCATCCCGGCCGCCGACCTGGCTGCGATCCAGAATGGCCTGGCCCAGGTCAGCGCCGAAATCGACGGCGGCCAGTTCGAATGGCAGCTGGACCTGGAAGACGTGCACCTGAATATCGAAAAACGCCTGACCGAACTGGTTGGCGACGCCGGCAAGCGCCTGCACACCGGCCGCTCCCGCAACGACCAGGTGGCCACCGATATCCGCCTCTACGTGCGCTCTGCCATCGACGACATCAGCGGCCTGCTGCAGCAGCTGCGCGGCGCCCTGGTCGACCTGGCGGAGAAGAACGCCGGCGTGATCCTGCCGGGCTTCACCCACATGCAGGTAGCGCAGCCGATCACCTTCGGCCACCATATGCTGGCTTACGTTGAAATGTTCGGCCGCGACGTCGAGCGCATGCAGGATTGCCGCAAGCGTGTCAACCGCCTGCCGCTGGGCGCCGCCGCACTGGCCGGCACCACCTTCCCGATCGACCGCCTGCGCGTGGCCAAGACCCTGGGCTTCGACGACGTCTGCCACAACTCGCTGGATGCCGTCTCGGACCGCGACTTCGCGATCGAATTCACCGCAGCGGCCTCGCTGCTGATGATGCACGTGTCGCGCATGTCGGAAGAACTGATCATCTGGATGAGCCCACGGGTTGGCTTTATCGACATCGCCGACCGCTTCTGCACCGGCTCCTCGATCATGCCGCAGAAGAAGAACCCGGACGTGCCGGAACTGGCGCGCGGCAAGACCGGCCGCGTCTACGGCCACCTGATGGGCCTCCTGACCCTGATGAAGGGCCAGCCGCTGGCTTACAACAAGGACAACCAGGAAGACAAAGAGCCGCTGTTCGACACCGTCGATACCGTGGTCGATACCCTGCGCATTTTCGCCGACATGGCAGGCGGCATTACCGTCAAGCCGGAAGCGATGCGTTCGGCGGCGTTGCAGGGCTATGCCACCGCGACCGACCTGGCCGACTACCTGGTGAAGAAAGGCCTGCCGTTCCGCGATGCGCACGAGGCCGTGGCGCATGCGGTGCGTGCTTGCGATGACCTGAAGATCGACCTGGCGCAGATGTCGCTGGAGCAGCTGCGCGCGTTCTCGCCGCTGGTGGGCGAGGATGTGTTTGCAGTGCTGACCTTGGAAGGCTCGGTGGCGGCACGCGACCATATCGGCGGTACCGCGCCGAACCAGGTGCGCAGCGCAATTACGCGCGTGCGTCAGCAGTTGGCCGGTTGAGCCTTGCGGGCATGGCGGATGCTGTTCGCCATGTCCCCCATCACAAAGCGGTGCATCGACCGGATCACCTGGTCCACCAGGAAGCGCCGCAGCATATTGTCCGCGCCTTTCGGCGCATAGCTGGTCGCCATGCTCACCAGCGTGCGCCCGTCCGGCAGGCGGGACAGGTAGATGCTGCCGCCCAGCAGCGCCAGATGCCGCTGGAACTGCTCGCTAGCCTGCGTCACGCTGAATTCAAGCGCCGCATTGTGGCTCGACCTGGTGATGCGCTTCAGGATGAACTGCTGGTCCCCGTACTCGCAGCGGCATAGCGTGCCGACCGTCTTGTGATCGCCGACCGTCCTCACCGGCAATGGCAGGGCCCAGCGCAGGAACCAGTTGGGCCGGCCTTTCACCTCCTCATAAAAACACACCTTTTCCCATACTTCCGCGATGTCGGCATCGATGATGCGTTCCGTTTGAGCGATATTCATTTTGTAGCACCCCTATGGTTTTTGGCAGTGAAGAAAGCGTTGCATCCGACCAGCCAGACTTCGACCTGGCTGAATCGTTGTGAAAGTTCGGCCTGCAGTGATTGCAGCGAGTCGCCGCGGTTGTTGACCACCTGCAGCCGGTTCATGAAGCCCATCAAGGCCCTGGCGTACCACGACATGGGGGCGCCCGTGCCAAGCAGCGTGTAGCCGAACAGCGTCGTCCCCGGCCCGCACAGAGGCGCGATGGCGTCGAAAATCCGGCCCTTTTCCTGCATCGTTCCCGGTGCGCAGTGAATCAGGCCGCCGATGCAGATCGAGTCCACCTTGTGCCCGATGGCGATCGGTTCGAAGGCATTGCGCACATGGCATTCCGGCGCAAAACGCTGCAGGCGCTGCGCAGCGTGGCGCAGGCAGTTCCGGTTCAAGTCGACCAGGGCGATCTGCTGCCTGCTTTCGTCAAGCCCGGCATGGTCCAGGAAATAACCGGTGCCCACGCCGATATCGGCGTGGCGCTGCCCGGCGTGGCGCCGGTAGATCCCGATGTAATGCCGCCCTTCGCATTTCCAGAAGATGCGGGTGAAGATCCCGATCACCAGGAAATCGTAAAGGCGGAGGAAAAAAGGCGTATAGGCCTTGATCCCGTGACGGTAGGTTCCAACGTCCATGCACTGCCCCTTCCTGAAAAAAAGCGCGCAGAGACCCCTGGCCTGAAAATGGCCAACATCGTGCCCGGGTGTACTGGCGTATTACGCTTCGCTGGCCTTTTTCTTGGCCTTGCTTTCGCGTTTGAGCGGCCCGGCTACCGGGCACAGCGCAAAGGCAAACTGCGTCAGCGTGTTCACGAGGTTGTCGGACATCAGCTTGTAATACACAAACTGGCCGCGACGCTCGCTGCTGACCAATCCTGCGCCTTCGAGGACGGACAAATGACGGGAAACCGCAGGCGCACTCATTTCAAAGCGTGAGGCAACCTCCCCTGCCGTCATCTCATGTTCCGAGAGGTAGGCGAGGATCAGTCGCCGCGGCGACGATGCCAATGCTTCAAAAACTTTGTCCGACATGCTGGTTTTCTGTTGAGGGACGCCGCAATGCGGCGCAAGCCTCTAGTCTATACCCGAAGGACGCTCCAGCCAATGCTGGAGGACTACTTTTTTACTAATTAAGCATTTAACTAATATCTTAAATGCTTAATTGTCATCCGTCCAGTTTTTTCCTGCCCCGATTCAATTTGAAGGGATTCTCAGCTAATATCCTTGCAACAACTAATCCAATTACCAGGAGACGCAATGCAGGGTTTTCTTCGCCTGTCGCATTGGCTTGACCGCATCGGCTACCGCAGCGGGCAGCTGGCCAACGTGATGATTCTCGCCTCATGCTTCATCAGCGCCAGCAACGCCATGATCCGTTATGGCTTCGACTGGAGCTCCAATTCGCTGCTTGAAATGCAGTGGTACCTGTTTGGCGCTGCCGTCATGCTTGGCGCCAGCTATACCTTCCAGCGCAATGAACACGTGCGCGTCGACCTGGTCTACGGCCATGTCTCCGAACGCAAGCAATTGTGGATCGACATCTTCGGCATCATTTTCTTCCTGTTCCCGGCCTGCATCCTGTTTGCCTGGCTGTCATGGGAATCGCTGTTCCTGCCTTCCTGGGCCATCATGGAGCAATCGAGCAACGCCGGCGGCCTGCCGCGCTGGCCGATCAAGCTCGTGGTGCCTGTCGGCTTTGCCCTGCTCGCGCTGCAAGGCCTGTCTGAACTGATCAAGCGCATCGCCCACCTCACCGGCCGGGCCCTGTTGGACAGCAAATACGAAAGGCCAGTGCAATGATCCCCTTGGAGATGATGCCGCCGCTGATGTTCGGCGGCCTGGTCGTATTCATGCTGGTCGGCTTCCCGGTAGCGTTCTCGCTGCTGGCGGTCGGCCTGTTCTTCGGTTTTATCGCCATTACGGAAGGCTTCTTCGGCGTGCCCTTCCTGCAGGCGGTGCCGCAAAGGATTTTCGGCAGCGTGCTGGCCAACGACCTGCTGCTGGCGATCCCCTTCTTTACCTTCATGGGCGCAGTGCTGGAGAAGTGCCGCCTGGCGGAGGACATGCTCGACTCCATGGGCCGCCTGTTCGGCGGCGTGCGCGGAGGCCTGGGCTATTCGGTGATCATCGTCGGCTTCATCCTCGGCGCGATCACCGGCACCGTGGCGGCGCAGGTGATCGCGATGGCCATGATCTCGCTGCCGGTGATGATGCGCTACGGTTACCACATGCGCTACGCCACCGGCGTGCTGGCCGCCTCCGGCACCATCACGCAGCTGGTGCCGCCATCGCTGGTACTGGTGGTGCTGGCCGACCAGCTCAAGACCCCCACTGCCGCCGCCGACGTCGGCAGCATGTACCTGGGCGCCTGGGGCCCGTCGCTGGTGCAGATCGGCCTGTTCGCGCTATACACCTTTGCCCTGTCGCGCGTGAAGCCGGAGTGGCTGCCGGCCGCGCCGCAGAACGAACTCGGGCCGCGCGGCTGGGCACTGTGGAAGCAGTGCCTGCAAGGCATCGTGCCGGCCGCGGTGCTGATCTTCATGGTGCTGGGCACGATGATGCTGGGTGTCGCCACGCCCACCGAATCGGGCGCCATGGGCGCGCTGGGCGCGGTGATCCTGGCCGCCTTGCGCCATCCGGAATTCAACCGGCGCGACAAGATCGTGTTCCGCGTCGGCATGCTGGCCCTGCTGGCGGCAGCGCTGACCGGCGCCTTTGTCGAAGGCGCCAAGCCGGTGGTGCAGGCCGCGCTGGGCGTGCTGTACGTATGCGTGGCCTGGATCGTGATCCGCGCCAGCCAGATCAAGCCATTGCGCGACCTGATCGTCCTGAGCTACCAGTCCACCATGCGCCTGACCGCGATGGTGGTGTTCATCCTGATCGGCTCCACCTGCTTCTCGGTGGTGTTCCAGGGTGTGGATGGCGGGCTGTGGGTCGAGCACCTGTTCAACGGCATTCCAGGCGGCTGGATCGGCTTCCTGCTGGTGGTGAACCTGTTCGTGTTCTTCCTGGCCTTCTTCCTCGACTTCTTCGAGATCGCCTTCATCGTGGTGCCGATGCTGGCGCCGGTGGCGCAAAAGGTGCTGGCGCCGCAGCTGGAACCGCTCATGGGCAGCCCTGAAGCCGCGGCATCGGCGTCCCTGGTGTGGTTCGGCGTGATGTTGTGCGTGAACATGCAGACCTCTTTCATGCACCCGCCCTTCGGTTTCGCGCTGTTCTACCTGCGCGGCGTGGCGCCGAAAGAAGTGAAGTCGTCCGATATTTACTGGGGCGCGCTGCCTTGGGTGGGCCTGCAGATGCTGATGGTGCTGCTGGTGGCTGCGCTGCCGCAAACCGTCACCGCCTTCCTCGACCGCAGTACTGGCGGCAAGGTGGAATCAGGCGACCTGCGCATCGAGCAGCCGGCGCCGCCGGAATCGCTGCCGGCGCAAAAGCAGGACGAGGAACAGCAGCCGGAGCTGAATTTCTCGCAGCCTGAAGAAGAGAAGAAGAAGTAAGCCAAGGGTGCCTGATTATTTATATTGCAACCTTGTCGTGAAGTAACTATCCTGTGGTTTACGGTCCGCCTGCAGGGCCGACACCACAGGATGAACAATGTACAAGAAACTGCTGTTCCCACTCGCCGCCAGCGCAATGCTGGGCGGCTGCGCAAGCACTCCGCTGGTCGAACCGGATCGACTGGCAGCGCCAGCGTCCATCACTTGCATCCAGCTGCCTCAAGCGCTCACAGCCAGCGATACTGCCGGTATGCTGAAACTGGTGACTGAGACCCGCCTGGAACGCGGCCCATATGTATCGGAAAAAGAAGATGCGCAAGGCACTTATTTCCGCGCACCGCAAGGCGGCATCTCCATCTTCCAGCCTGGAAATCCCGGCGCCAAGCGAAGCCACAGTGACGGCGGCTTCTTCATGCCCAAGGACCCGTCAAAAATGCCGTCCATCTACCTGTATACGTCGATGGAAGGCGTAGCGCCGGAAGTGCCGGCCGAAGGCACCGGCTGCGCCAATGTCGGCTACACCAAGGACCCCGTCACCCACAAACTCAGTGTCGGACTGATGGCAACAGCTGGCGGCCTGGGTGGTGCAGCAGGCCGTGCGGTGGTCAAGAACAGCAGCCTCAGCTACGGGCAGGCAGCCGCCGGAGGTGCCGTCGCCGGCGCACTGGTGGCATACCTGGTGAACAAGGACATGGGCAAGATCACCACGCTGACGGTGGTCAAAGACCAGGCCGTGCTTGGCAAATTGCGCGAGCTTTCGGTGCAGGCCGTTGCGCTGGCAGTGCAGGAAAATCCCGCAGCGCCGGCTGCAGGCGCGGCACCGCAATAAGCGGCGCCGCCAGGGCGGCCCCTCAGTCGAGCGGGCCGCAGGCGCCCTTGGTGTATTCGGCCTCCAGCTTGTCGATATCGTTCTGGGTCTTGGACATCGCATCGAGCTGGGAATTGCGGCGGTTCTCATTGCGCTGGCCGTACAGCTCTTCACGGCGGGTACGCAGCGAATCGCAGCTGCTCTTGGCCACGCGCTTGCTGGCCGCTTCTTCCTTGGCCTCTTCCGCATCCACGTTGGCCTTTTTCTCGCGTGCCCGGCGGTTGTTCTCGGCCAGCTGATTCACGCGCTCGCGGTCTTCCTGGGCGCGCGCCTGGGCCGCTTTCGCCTGGGCAGCAGTCGGCGGCGGCGGGTAGTCGAGCGACGCGCCGCCGTTTTTGGGACAGGGCATGGACTGGTAAGTCACCTTGCCATCTATCGAACACTTGAATAGTCCCTGCGCACTGGCCTGCGATGCGGCGGCCATGCCAAGGAATGCGAACAACAGCGCTTTCTTCATTGCGCTTACTCCCAATGGGTCTGGGTCAAAAATTTGAGCCGGTTATTGTCTGGATCGAGAACGGACATGACACGCAGGTCCGCTCCCAAGTCATTGTTCGGCGCTTGCTCGACGTTCACGCCATACTCCAGGAAGTCGTCAAAGAGGGCGTCGACGTCCGGAACATAAAAGTGTACCAGCCCGCCGGGTTGGCAGTCGCCCGAATGTTCAGATAGGAAAATTTCCATGCCGTCGAGCATCATCGAGGCAAAGGCCGGCAAGCCGGGTTCGAATTGGTGGGCCCACTCTTCGCGGAAGCCGAGCGATTCATAGAAAGGCTTGCTGGCGGCGTAGTTCGCCACCCGCAATGCCGGCACCACCCGCTGCGTGTCTTTCAAGCCCATGCTGACTCCCTGTAGGTTTGCCCTACCGGGAGTGTACATCAGTGCTTGTGCGCGATCATGTTGGAGAGGACGCTGAAAGCGGCGCCTGTGTGTTCCTTCTCCAGCAGCAGGGTGAGTTCGGTATGGGTCGAGATCAGGTTGATCAGGTTGACCTTGTCCCATGCCAGCTTTTTCAGGATGGCGTGGTAGATGCCCGGCGTGCGCCAGGAATCGGCGGTCAGCTGCAGCGTGACGGCGTTCAGGTTCTCCAGCCGCGCCAGCAGGCGTTCGCCGGCGAAGATCTGTTCGACCAGGCCGATGAAGGGGCGGCTGCAGATCACCACCACCTCTTCGCTGCCACGGGTCACGGTCAGGTACAGGCCATGGCCGGTCCCCGAGCGCTCCAGCAGCTGGCGGTGGCATTCGTCAATGCGGTCCGAACGGCGGAAGGTGAATTCGACCAGGTCGGTGCGTGCGGTCAGCTGGCCGGACTGCTGGGCCAGCACGAGTTCCTGGGCATCCTTGTCCGGCAGGCGTCCGGCGACACGGCGCAAGGCCATGACCACGGCCGCCTGGCCGACGGGCTTCCACAGGTCGTTCTGGAGCTGCGGCTGCAGCTGGCGCGCCAGTTCCGACAGGTTGATCAAGCCACGGCGCAGACCTTCGCTCAGGAAGGGCGACTCCGCGACGATCCTTTCAACTTTGGTAGAAATAGACAACATGAGTGATGCGCCCTCACTAAGTGGTACGTCAAACAAACGACGGGCTAGTGTAAAACGCAAAATTCAACTAGTGCAACATGAGTGTGACAATTAGATACATATTTCTGTTGCATCCAACACGAAACTAGAAAAACACCTCTATTTCGTTGTAACTTCCCTACAAATCGCGCCAATCGTGCGCCATTTGGTCGCAAAGCGAGCTAGTTCAAGAACCACCCAAATGTAATCAAATGTCTAAAACTGAACAAAAAGTGTAGAACCGACTTATTTTGCAACTTTTTTGACTTGCATAAAGAACAGGCATAACTTCCCGCTCTCCCTACCACCCCCACCGCTCACAAGGAGAGCTGATGAACCTTCGCAAAAGCCTGCTGGCTGCAGCCGTAGCCGCCTCTTTCGCCCCTGCATTTGCAGGCGTCCTGCCAGAAAACATGATGGCCGCACCGGCCCAGCCGATGGGCCTTGAAGCCAGGGCCAACCTGGCTGCACGCCTGGACGCGCGCCGCTCCGCTGCTGGCCTGGATAGCGAGCACGGCTACAAAGTGCGTGAACAGCACCCTGGTGCCGGCGGCCAGCGCATCCTGCGCGCCGACCATACCTTCCAGGGCCTGCGCGTGTTCGGTTCCGAGTCCGTCGTTGTCACCGACGAAAACGGCGATATCGTGAGCGAATCCGCTTCCGACCGCCGCAACGGCCTGGATGCACACCGCTCCGCCCGGGCGACCGGCAAAGGCGCGCCTGACACCACCGCAGCTTTCAGCGCCGACGAAGCGATCCGCGTCGCTGTTTCACGCACTGCAGGCAAAACGCACCGCGTCAAGCCGGAAGCCGAACTGCTGATCTGGCCAGTGGTCAAGACCCAGCGCACCGCCGCTGCCGCCAACAAGGCAGAAAGCGCGCTCAATGCGACCGACGTGGAAGACGTGGTCGACCACTACGAGCTGGCCTACCTGGTCAAGACCCGCATGAACAAGGACGGCCGTCCAGTGTTCCGCGACACCGTGATCAGCGCTACCACCGGCGCCGTGATCAAGCAATGGGATGCGCTGCAAACCGTGGTCGGCGTCGGCCATAGCCAGTACAACGGCGACGTACCGATCAACACCACCCTGTCCGGCTCCACCTACAAGATGCTGGACTCGACCCGCGGCGTAGGCGGCACCTTCGGCGGCATGGCGATCACCAACGCCAACCACTCGCCTGAATCGAATCCACAGGCCGGCTCGATCTACACCAACAGCAGCAATACCTGGGGCGACGGCCAGCAGTACATCAGCGGCGGCAGCACCACCAACGCCAACGGCCAGACCGCCGCAGTGAATGCGCTGTGGGGCCTGATGAACACCTACGACACGCTGAAAAACGTGATGGGCTGGTCTTCGCTGGACGGCAACAACACCGCAACCTATATCGCGGTCCACGTCGACAACAACTACGACAACGCCTTCTTCGACCCGAACTGCAAGTGCATGTACATCGGCGACGGTTCCAGCTTCAACAGCCTGGGTTCGATCGACGTGATCGGCCACGAAATGGGCCACGGCGTAACCGACGCCACGTCCAACCTGACCTACTCCGGCGAATCCGGCGGCCTGAATGAGTCGAACTCCGACATCACCGGCGAAATGGTGGAAGCCTATGCCCGCAATGGCGGTACCGGCACCACCATCCCGACCGGCAACGACTGGATGATGGGCAAGGAGATTGCCAAAAACGGCCAGCCGCTGCGCTGGATGTGGAAGCCATCCAAGGACGGCTCGTCGAAGGACGCCTGGAGCAGCACCCTGGGCAACCTGAACGTGCACTTCTCCTCGGGCCCGAACAACCGCATGTTCTACTTCCTGGCCAACGGCTCCAACTCCTCGTCCTCGAGCGAGATGTACAGCTCTTACCTGAACAAGCAGCCATTGGCGATGACCGGTATCGGCAGCGACAAGGCGTTCCGCATCTGGTTCAAGGCCAACACCACCAAGTTCACCGCATCGACCAATTACGCCGATGCACGCACCAAGGTGATCCAGTCGGCTGAAGAACTGTACGGCGTAGGCAGCAAGGAATCGATCGCCGTCAAGCGCGCATACGCAGCAATCAACGTAGGCACCGACGTCGACGAAACCGGCGCCGGCACCGGCGTGTCGATCAGCACCCAGCCGAACAACATCACCGTGGCAGCAGGCGGCACCGCCAGCTTCACCGTGGGCGCGAGCGGCGGCACTTCGCCTTACAGCTACAAGTGGTACCGCAACGGCACCCAGATCTCGGGCGCCTCCTCGGCCACCTACTCGTTCACCGCGCAGGCTGCCGACAACGGCGCCGTGTTCAAGGCCGAGGTCACCGATTCGTCGTCGCCGGTGAAGACCGCGACCTCGAACAACGCGACCCTGACCGTGGGCACCACCCAGCAATCCGAGCTGGTCGTCAACGGCGGCTTCGAGTCCGGCACTACGCCATGGGCCGGCAGCACCGGCGTGATCGGCAACTACAGCGGCCAGTCGGCATACGAAGGTACCCGCTTCGCATGGCTCGGCGGTAACGGCGCCACCGCGACCGAAACCCTGTACCAGTCCGTGGCCATCCCATCGACCGCAACGTCGGCGAACTTCTCGTTCGCGCTGCATATCGACACCGCGGAATCGGGCAGCACCGCGTACGACAAGCTGGTGGTGACTGTGAAGAACAGCGCCGGCACCACCCTGGGCACCCTGGCAACCTACAGCAACGCGAACGCCGCCAGCGGCTACCAGGTGCGCAGCTTCAACCTGCTGCCGTACAAAGGCCAGACCGTGCGCCTGCACTTCAACATGACCGAAGACTCGTCGCTGCAGACTTCGTTCGTGGTGGATAAGGTCAGCCTGCAAGTCCAGTAATACACGGTCAAAGCAAGCAAAACGGGGTGGCGCCGAGGGGGGCCGCCCCGTTTCATTTGGTGACTATGGAACTGTAATCTATTGTCTAAAAATATACAAAATCTGTAAAACTGACTCATTTCATAAGTTTTTTGACTTGCACAAAAAACAGGCATAACGTCGTCTCTCCCACCAACCCAAGTTCCCTAGGAGAGTCGATGAAACTTCGCAAAAGCCTGTTGGCCGCAGCCGTAGCCGCCTCGTTCGCCCCTGCATTTGCAGGCGTCCTGCCTGATACCTTGATGGCCTCTCCCGCTCAGCCGATGAGCGTCGAAGCAAAGGCGAACCTGGTATCGCGCCTGGATTCGCTGCGCGCCGCGGCCGGCCTCGATAGCGAGCATGGATATAAGCTGCGCGAACAGCACCCGGGCGTCAACGGCCAGCGCATCCTGCGCGCCGACCATACCTTCCAGGGCCTGCGCGTATTCGGTTCCGAGTCCGTCGTTGTCACCGATGAAAACGGCAATATCGTCAGCGAGTCGGCTTCCGACCGCCGCGATGGACTGGACGCTTCACGCGCCGCCAAGGCCGCCGGCAAGGGCGCTCCCGACACCACCGCGGCCTTCAGCGCCGACGAAGCGATCCGCGTCGCTGTCTCGCGCACCCCTGGCAACCAGCATCGCATCAAGCCGGAAGCCGAGCTGCTGATCTGGCCTGTGGTGAAGACCCAGCGCACCGCAGCCGCCGCCAATAAAACCGAAAGTGCGCTGAATGCGACCGACGTGGAAGAAGTAGTCGACCACTACGAGTTGGCCTACCTGGTCAAGACCCGCATGAACAAGGACGGCCGTCCGGTCTTCCGCGACACCGTGATCAGCGCCAAGACCGGCGCCGTGATCAAGCAATGGAACGCCCTGCAGACCGTGGTCGGCGTCGGCCATAGCCAGTACAACGGCGACGTGCCGATCAACACCACCCTGTCCGGCTCCACCTACAAGATGCTGGATTCGTCGCGCGGCACCGGCGGCACCTATGGCGGCATGGCCATCACCAATGCCAACCACTCGTCGGCCAACAACCCGAGCCCGGGCGCGATCTACACCAACACCACCAACACCTGGGGCGACGGCCAGCAATACAACGGCGGCAGCACCACCAACGCCAACGGCCAGACCGCCGCAGTGAATGCGCTGTGGGGCCTGATGAACACTTACGACACGCTGAAAAACGTGATGGGCTGGTCTTCGCTGGACGGCAACAACACCGCGACCTATATCGCGGTCCACGTCGACAACAACTACGACAACGCCTTCTTCGACCCGAGCTGCAAGTGCATGTACATCGGCGACGGCTCCAGCTTCTACAGCCTGGGTTCGATCGACGTGATCGGCCACGAAATGGGCCACGGAGTAACCGACGCCACGTCCAACCTGACCTACTCCGGCGAATCCGGCGGCCTGAATGAGTCGAACTCCGACATCACCGGTGAAATGGTGGAAGCCTATGCCCGCAATGGCGGTACCGGCACCACCATCCCGACCGGCAACGACTGGATGATGGGCAAGGAGATCGCCAAAAACGGCCAGCCTCTGCGCTGGATGTGGAAGCCGTCCAAGGACGGCGCATCGCGCGATGCCTGGAGCAGCACCCTGGGCAATATCGACGTGCACTACTCCTCGGGGCCGAACAACCGCATGTTCTACTTCCTGGCCAACGGCTCCAACTCCTCGTCCTCGAGCGAGATGTACAGCTCTTACTTGAACAAGCAGCCGCTGGCGATGAGCGGTATCGGCAGCGACAAGGCGTTCCGCATCTGGTTCAAGGCTAACACCACCAAGTTCACCGCCTCCACCAACTACGCCAACGCACGCCTGAAGATGATCGAGTCGGCGGAACAGCTGTACGGCGTGGGCAGCGTTGAATCGACTGCCGTCAAGCGCGCTTACGCGGCGATCAACGTCGGCACCGACGTGGACGAAGCCAACCCGAACACGGTAACCATCACCACGCAGCCGAACAACGTCACGGTAGCTCCCGGCGGCACCGCTACCTTCTCCGTTGGCGCCACCGGCGGCACCGCGCCTTACAGCTACGCCTGGTACCGCAACGGCACCCAGATTTCGGGCGCCTCATCGGCTACCTACTCGTTCACCGCGCAGACTGCGGACAACGGTGCCGTGTTCAAGGCCATCGTCAGCGACTCTTCGTCGCCGGCGAAGACCGCCACCTCGAACAACGCCACCCTGACCGTAGGCACGATCCCTCCGCAAAGCGAGCTGATCGTCAACGGCGGCTTCGAGTCCGGCACTACGCCATGGGCTGGCACCACCGGCGTGATCGGCAACTACAGCGGCCAGACGGCGTACGAAGGTTCGCGCTTCGCATGGCTGGGCGGTAACGGCAGCACTGCTACCGAATCGCTGTACCAGACCGTCACCATCCCATCGACTGCAACGGCGGCCACGCTGTCGTTCGCACTGCATATCGATACTGCCGAAACCGGCAGCACCGTGTATGACAAGATGGTCGTGACCGTGAAGAACAGCTCCGGCACCACCCTGGGCACCCTGGCGACCTACAACAACACCATGCCTGCCAGCGGCTACCAGGTGCGCAGCTTCAACCTGCTGCCGTACAAGGGCCAGACCGTGCGCATCCACTTCAACATGACGGAAGACTACTCGCTGCAGACTTCCTTCGTTGTTGACAAGGTAAGCCTGCAAGTCCAATAAGCTGCACCATCCTGGCCGGTATGCGGCTATCGTCATCCCCGGATACGATAGCTGCATAGCCGGCTTTTTTGCGTCCTGGCGATGCTATGATGTTCCCCTTGTTTTTAAGGAGGCAGCATGGGCATTGGCATTGGCGGCAAGACAATCGAAGAGGCATTGGCATCCCTGTCGGACATGACTGCGGGCGCAACGCCGATCGGCAAGGATGAGCACCTGGCACGCATCGAAAAGGCACAAGTCTTCATGCGCCAACAAGGCATCGCGGCCATCTACATCAATGCCGGCTCCAGCCTGCTCTACTTCACCGGCACCAAGTGGTACCCGAGCGAACGCATGGTCGGCGCCATCCTGCCCGCCAGCGGCGCGGTGGAATACATCGCCCCTGCTTTCGAAGAAAACACACTGCAGGACTTCATGCTGGTGGAAGGTACGGTCAACTGCTGGCACGAGCACGAAAGTCCCTCCGCCCTGTTCATCGCGGTCCTGAAAAAGATGGGCATTGTGCCGAATGCCGCACAGCCGCCGCGCATCGGCATCGACGAAAGCGCCGCCTTCTTCATCTACGATGGCATACGCCCGCTGGCCGAAGGCTATGCGCTGGAAAATGCACGAGCGGTCACGGCCCACTGCCGTACGCGCAAGTCGAAGACGGAAATCGCCCTGATGCAGCGCGCCAAGGACATGACCCTGGCCGTGCACGTCGCCACCGCCAGCATCCTGCGCGAGGGCATCACCACCACCGAGGTGGCGGAGTTCATCGACAAGGCGCATCGCAAGGTCGGTGCGCCGGCCGGCTCCTATTTCGTGATCGTGCTGTTCGGCGTGGCCAGCTCCTTCCCGCACGGCGTGTCGTACGTGCAGACGCTGAAGCAAGGCGACACGGTGCTGATCGACACCGGCTGCAAACTCCACAACTACATTTCCGACATTACCCGCACGTACGTGTACGGCGCAGCGAGCGAGCGCCAGCGCGCGGTATGGAATGCGGAGAAGGCGGCGCAACTGGCCGCGTTCGAAGCTGCCCAACTGGGCGTGCCGTGCGAAGAAGTGGACCAGGCCGCGCGCCGTTCACTGCAGGCGGCCGGCTTCGGCCCTGAATACAAACTGCCGGGCCTGCCGCACCGCACCGGCCACGGCATCGGCCTGGACATCCACGAATGGCCATACCTGGTGGGCGGCGACAAGACCCCGCTGGACGTCGGCATGACGTTCTCGAACGAGCCGATGATCGTGGTGCCTGGCGAATTCGGCGTGCGCCACGAAGACCACTTCTACATGGCGGATGATGGCCCGCGCTGGTTCACCAAGCCGTCCCACTCCATCGACGATCCGTTCGGCTTGCAAGCCTGATCAGTTGGCCTTGGGCGCGCCGGTGAAGTTCAGGGAAGGCAGTTCCCTGCGGGCTTCTTCGGCGCCTACCAATTCCAGCACCACGCGGCCGACTTTCTCTTCAAACTGCGCCTTGGTGCGTACGTATTTGGTTTCCCCTGGCTCAAGAACGAAATTGAGCTTCCTGGTGACACGGGTGGTGGCTGACGCTTCGTGCTTGCCGGCAGCGGCATCAACAAAGAAATAGCCGCCTGGAAGCGAATCCCCTGCCACCATCCCGTCCAGCATGACCGGAGCGGCCATGCCGCCCCCGGTGAAGGCGTCAACGCGGTAGAAATACACGCGGCCCTGGCCGGCCGACAGCTTCGGCATGACGGCTTCCTGCTGCGCGAACCTGGTGCCGGATACCGCCGTGCAGCCGGTAAGCAGGGCCATGGCGGCAATCCCCGCCAGCGATACACATTTCATGACTAACCTTATGATGTTAAGAGCAGAGCAGCCCGCAGTGTAGCGAATCCTTGCCCGCTTGTGGCACTTCACCGTCGTTTCATTCTGAGCGCATTCAGGCCCGCTACAGTGCAGGCCATGAACATCCCTACCTCCATGCAGCGCGTCATGTACGCCCACCTTCTTGCGGTCAGCTGCGCCGCTGTGACCTTCGTCTTCGGCAATGAGCTGTGGGACTTCGTCGTGAACGGCGACAAAACCTTCCGCTTCCCGCTTGCCACCGTGGTACTGGCATGGGTCATGGCTTTCGCGGCCTCGGTCCTGCCCTATGCCGGCGCCATGACCCTGGCTGTGCGCCGCAACATTCGCAGCCCCAGCTTCTTCATTGGCGGTGCGATCCTTACGGCCATGGCATTCCTGCCTTTGCTGGCGTGCGCCTACTCCCCGCGCCACCTGGTGCGGCTGGCCCCCATGCTTTTCCTTGCCGGGCTGGCAGCGGGTAGCTCTTGCTGGCTTGTGCTAAAGTCGGCGCATTATGAAGATACTGTTCCTGCTATTTAGCGCGCTGCTGGTCGCGGCGCTGGTGACGGACCGGCTGCGGCAGTGGCGCGGCGGGAGACGGAATGAACGCGGCGCCTGTGCGCTGTGCGCCGCTGAAATCAATTGGAATACCTACGAGGAGCTGCCGCTGGCAAGCGGCGGCGGTGCGAAGATGCGGGTTTGCCAGCGCTGCCATGCGCGCCACTACAAATTGAAGTGGTCCGCCGTGGCATTGATCGTTATGGCCTTTGCCGGCGTCGTCTACATAATGGCGATGTAGCGGCGTTTCGCAGCCACTTCATACTCGCAGCACATTCGCCCGCTACAGTGCGGGACATGAAAAACACCATCACCTTCCGCCGCGCTTGTGCAGCATATCTTGCCGCCGTCACGGCCTCCGCCGCCTGCGGCGATGAGCCCGCGCCACTGGAGATGTTTTTTGAACTTGCCCTTCACCTCGCAGCAAGCGGGGCCGCCGGCGGCGCCGCTTGCTGGTACGTGCTGCAGCGTCAGGCGCGCTTGGACACCAGGGTGAGGATGTCGTAGCTGGCCACCAGTTCATCGTTCTGGTTGGTCACCTGCACGTCCCACGCCACCACGCCCTGGCCGCGGCCTTTGTCGTCGGTGCGGTTGCGGTCGACCTTGCGCTTGCAGGTCAGGCGGGCGCGGATGGTGTCGCCGATTGCCACCGGGGTGATGAAGCGCAGGTTGTCCAGCCCGTAGTTGGCCAGCACGGGTCCCGGCGCCGGCGACACGAACAGGCCGGCCGCCGCCGACAGCACGAAGTAGCCGTGGGCGATGCGCTTGCCGAACTGGGTATCCCTGGCCGCGATCTCGTCGAAATGCATGTAGAAGTAGTCGCCCGAAATGCCGCCGAAGTTGACGATGTCAGCCTCGCTCACGGTGCGGCGATGGGTCAGCAGCGAATCGCAGATTTCCAGGTCTTCAAAGCACTTGCGGAACGGATGGATATCGCCTTCCCTGACTGCGCCGCCGCGCACGTACTCGCCGGTGATGGCAGTCAGCATGGTCGGCGAGCCCTGCACAGCAGCGCGCTGCAGGAAGTGGCGCACTGCGCGGATGCCGCCCAGTTCTTCACCGCCGCCGGCACGGCCAGGACCGCCGTGTTTCAGCTGCGGCAGCGGCGAGCCGTGTCCGGTGGAATCGACAGCGGATTCACGGTCCAGCACATGCACGCGGCCGTGCGATGCGGCAGCAATCGGCACCGCGTAAGCAGCGATAGCAGGGTCCTTGGTAATCAGCGAAGACACCAGGGAACCTTTGCCGCGCGCCGCCAGTTCCAGCGCTTCATCGATGGATTCGTAGGTCATCATGGTGCTGACCGGGCCGAAGGCTTCCACCTCATGTACCGCGTCGTTGCTTAGGGCGTTGCGGCACAACAGCAGGGTTGGCGGGAAGAAGGCCCCATTCTCGACTCCCTCGCCGACCAGCTTCAGCGCGCCAGCACCGCCGAACAGGATCTCATTGCCCTTCGCCAGTTGCGTCACGCGCTCAGCGACGTCGCGCTGCTGGTCTTTCGAAGCCAATGCGCCCATGCGCACGCCTTCCACCGACGGATCTCCCACCACGACTTTGGCCAGGCGCTCGCGCAGCTTCTCCGCCACCGCGTCCGCATGCTGGCGCGGCACGATGATACGGCGTACTGCGGTACATTTCTGGCCCGCCTTGGTGGTCATTTCACGCTGTACTTCCTTCACGAACAGGTCGAACTCCGGATCGTCCGGCGTGACGTCCGGCGCCAGGATGGCGCAGTTCAGCGAATCGGCTTCGGCGGTGAACGGCACCGAATTGGCAATCAGGTTGCGGTTGGAGCGCAGCTTGGCAGCCGTATCGGCGGAACCGGTGAAGGTGACTGCGTCCGCGCCGCCCAGGCGGTCCAGCAGGTCGCCGGTGCTGCCGATCACCAGTTGCAGCGAGCCTTCCGGCAGCAGGCCGGAATCGTTGATCATGCGGATCAGGGCTTCGGTCAGATAGGAAGTCGCGCTGGCAGGCTTGCCGATGCACGGCATGGCCGCCAGGAAGGATGGCGCGAACTTTTCCAGCAAGCCCCAGATCGGGAAGTTGAAAGCGTTGATGTGCACGGCAATGCCGCCGCGCGGCACCAGGATGTGGGTGCCGGAGAAGCCGCCGCGCTTGCCCAGCGCCATGGCCGGGCCTTCGTGCAGCACGTTCGACGACGGCAGCTCGCGGCTGCCCATGCTGGCATAGGCGAACAGGGTGCCGATGCCGCCTTCCACGTCGACCCAGCTATCCGGGCGGGTGGCGCCGGTCAGGTGCGAGATCGCGTACAGTTCCTCCTTGCGCTCCATCAGGTACATCGCCAGGGCTTTCAGGCGCTGGGCGCGGGTCTGGAAGTCCAGCTTCATCAGGGCCGGGATACCGGTCTTGCGGCCGTAATGTACGGCTTCGGCGAAATCCAGCTGTTCGGCGTGGGTGTGGTAGATGACGCGGTTGTCCAGGGCGCTGTGCAGCGCGGTTGCCGCTTCCTTGCCTTGCCAGCGGCCGCCGATGAAGCTTTGCAGGGTGTGTACCATTTGTAGTCTCCGATTACTGTTTATTGTCGAATGCTTGCTTGTGCAGGTGCATTGGCAGCGAAGTGTCCCATTGCATGCGCTGGCGGCCAGGCGCCGCCTCGGTGTGGGGCTGGCACTCCACCATCGTCTGCATCGAGCGCACGGCCAGCTCGTGGTACTGGCCGGTGCCCAGCGTCTTCCACGCGATCTCGCTGTCGCTGACCTGGCGCAGGATCCGGGCCGGTGCGCCGACTACCAGGCTGCGTGGCGGGATATCCATGCCTGCCTTGACGAAGGCCGCGGCGCCCACAATGCTCTCGGCGCCGACCACTGCGTTATCCATCACCACCGCGTTCATGCCCACCAGTGCATTGCGGCCGATGCGGCAACCATGCAGCACGGCGCCGTGGCCGATATGGCCATCCTGCTCGACCACCGTGTCGCCGCCCGGGAAGCCGTGCATCACGCAGGTGTCCTGCACATTGGCGCCCTCTTCCAGGATCAGGCGCCCAAAGTCGCCGCGCAGCGACGCCAGCGGCGCTACATAGCAGCGCGGACCGACGATCACGTCGCCGATCAGCACCGCGGTCGGGTGCACGTAGGCCGTCGGATGCACAACCGGCCGCACGCCATTGATTTCGTAGCAAGGCATGGTCAGACCCGCTCGATCACCAGCGCGATGCCCTGGCCGACGCCGATGCACATGGTGCACAGTGCGTAGCGGCCGCCGGTGCGCTCCAGCTGGTTCAACGCCGTGGTCACCAGGCGTGCGCCCGACGCGCCCAGCGGGTGGCCGATGGCAATGGCGCCGCCATTCGGGTTGACGCGGGCATCGTCGTCTTTCAGTCCCAGGTCGCGCGTCACGGCCAGGCCCTGCGCGGCAAAGGCTTCATTCAACTCAATCACATCCATCTGCTCGATGGTCATGCCCAGTTGCGCCAGCAGCTTCTTGCTGGCCGGCGATGGGCCGAAACCCATGATGCGCGGCGCCAGGCCGGCAGTCGCCATGCCAAGCACCTTGGCACGCGGCTTCAAGCCGAACTTGTCGACTGCCGCGGCCGACGCCAGCAACAGCGCGCAGGCGCCGTCGTTGACGCCGGAGGCGTTGCCGGCGGTGACCGTGCCGTCCGGCTTGACCACGCCCTTCAGCTTGGCCAGTGCCTCGATGGTGGTGTCGGGACGCGGGTGTTCGTCAGTGTCGATGACTTTTGGATCGCCTTTCTTTTGCGGAATGGTGACCGGCACGATCTCGCCTTTGAAGAAACCTGCCGCGTGGGCGGCTGCCCAGCGCTGCTGGCTGCGGATGGCGAAAGCATCCTGGTCGGCGCGTGCAACCGCCCATTGCTCGGCCACGTTCTCCGCCGTCTCCGGCATGGAGTCGATGCCATACTGCGCCTTCATCAGCGGATTGACGAAGCGCCAGCCGATGGTGGTGTCCTCGATTTTTGCACTGCGCGAGAAGGCGCTATCGGCCTTGCCCATCACGAAGGGCGCGCGGGTCATGCTCTCGACGCCAGCGGCGATCAACAGCTGTGCTTCGCCTGACTTGATGGCGCGCGCCGCGATGCCCACGGCATCCAGCGAAGAGCCGCACAGGCGGTTGATGGTATTACCGGGCACTTCCACCGGCAAACCCGCCAGCAGGCCAGCCATGCGGCCCACATTGCGATTGTCTTCGCCGGCGCCGTTGGCGCAGCCGCAGTACACGTCGTCCACCTGCTTCCAGTCGACGGAAGGGTTGCGCGCCATCAGGGCAGCGATCGGAATTGCAGCCAGGTCGTCGGCGCGTACGCCAGCCAGCGCGCCGCCGTAGCGGCCGAATGGTGTGCGAACGGCGTCGCAGATGAATGCTTCGGTCATTGTTGTTCCTTAGGTCGTTTATCGATTACTCGTTTGGCCTTGCCGGTCGCGGTGCGCTCGATGCCGCCCACGCCTACCAGTGTAACGGTCGTACTCACGCCGACATTGGTCTTGATACGTTGCTCCAGTTCGCGCGCCACGTCGCCGGCATCGGCGCGGGCCAGCCCGGCGCGCAGCTCCACCAGCACTTCCAGCTTGTCGAGGTGGCCGTCGCGGGTCACGACGAGCTGGTATTGCGGCTCGAGCTTGGGCAGCTTGCAGATCTGTTCTTCGATCTGGGTCGGGAAGACGTTCACGCCGCGGATGATCAGCATGTCGTCCGAACGGCCGGTGATCTTGCCGATACGGCGCATGGAGCGCGAAGTCGGCGGCAGCAGGCGGGTAAGGTCGCGCGTGCGGTAGCGGACTACCGGCATGGCTTCCTTGCTCAGGGAAGTGAATACCAGTTCGCCCTCCTCGCCGTCCGGCAGCACTTCGCCGGTTTCCGGGTCGATGATCTCGGGATAGAAATGGTCTTCCCATATCACCGGGCCGTCTTTCGATTCGATGCATTCGCTGGCCACGCCCGGCCCGATCACTTCCGACAGCCCGTAAATGTCCACCGCGTCGATGCCGGCACGGCGTTCGATCTCGCCGCGCATGGCGTTGGTCCACGGCTCGGCGCCGAAGATGCCGACCCGCAGCGAGGATTCGGCGCAATCGAGTCCCTGGCGCTGGTATTCCTCGACGATATTCAGCATGTAGGACGGCGTCACCATGATGATCGATGGCTTGAAGTCCTGGATCAGCTGCACCTGCTTTTCAGTCTGGCCGCCGGACATCGGGATCACCGTGCAGCCGAGGCGTTCGGCGCCGTAGTGCGCCCCCAGGCCGCCGGTAAACAGGCCATAGCCGTAGGAGATGTGCACCATATCGCCGGCGCGGCCGCCGGCGGCGCGGATGGACCGCGCCACGACGTCGGCCCACATGTCGACATCGCGCTGGGTGTAGCCAACCACGGTCGGCCTGCCGGTAGTGCCGCTGGACGCATGCACCCGCACGACTTTTTCGCGCGGCACGGCAAACAGGCCGAAGGGATAGTTGTCGCGCAGGACCTTCTTGTCCGTGAACGGGAACCTGGCCAGGTCGGACAGCGACTTCAGGTCGTTCGGATGCACACCCTTCTCGTCAAAGGCCTTGCGGTAGTGCGGCACGTTTTCATAAGCGTGCATCAGCGACCATTTCAGGCGTTCCAGCTGGAGCGACTGCAATTCATCACGGCTGGCGCGCTCGATCGGCTCCAGGTCGGAAGGGGCGGGAATGCGTTGGACCACGGTGCTACCTCCATCAACTAGCTACGGGTTGGAACCACCTCTCCGGACACGCGGTGAGATTTTCCGCGGAAGGTGGCGATCATCTTGCCCTCCTGGTTGCAGACGGTGACATCGTAGATGCCGGTCTTGCCCACCAGCGTGCGCTCAACCGCCTCCGCCGTGAGCAAGTCATCCATCCGCCCCGGGGCGAGGTAGTCGATCGTGCAGCCCGCGCCAACCGTCGTGTGGTTATGGCTGTTGCACGCGAATGCGAAAGCACTATCGGCCAACGCAAAGATAAAACCGCCATGGCAAGTCTGGTGCCCGTTCAGCATATCGCTCCGCACCGGCATGGTCATGCGCGCATATCCGGGGCGGATTTCTACCAACTTCATACCCAGGGCCTGGCTGGCGGCGTCGCGCGCGAACATTGCCGCGCCGGCCGCTTCGGCCAGGGCCTGCGGGTGCATCTTGGGGTTATGCATGGATCCTGGCTCCGCTTTGCTCACGGCGGCGCAACAGCGGCGACACGCGGTAGCGGTCTTCGCCGTAGCTGCTTGCCAGGTTCTCCAGCACTGTCACAATATGCTTGACGCCCACCATGTCCGCCCAGGCCAGCGGGCCGCGCGGATAGTTGACACCCTTTTGCATCGCCACGTCGGCCGCCTGTGCACTGCACACGCCCTGGTTGACAGCGTCGGCGGCTTCGTTGGCCAGCATGGCGACCGTACGCATCACGGCCAGCCCCGGCACATCGTCCAGGCGGGTAACGGTGAAGCCGGCGGCCTGGAACATGCCGATGGCAGAATCCATGGCGCGCGGGTTGCATTGGTCGCTGCAAGCGATGGCGATGCGCGGCGACGCATTGAAGTCGAACACCAGGTCATACACCACCATGTCATCGTGCTTGTCGTCGCGTGCGCGCCGGGTGGCGGAGCGCCCATCGGTCAGGTAGATGGCGGCGCCGTTACAGTGGAAGGCCGGTGCTTCCGACGAACGGTGGCCTTCAGCGGAATTGCGCTTGGTTACGCTGATGCCGCGCGCCTTCAGGCGTTCGATCAGCATCGTCGCGATGGCGGTATGATCGCCCGGCTCGAAACTGTAGCCGATGTATTCGGGCAGCGGCTGCGGCGCTTCAGAGCACGGCTGCGGTGCGACCGCGCCTTCGCCGTAGTCGTAAAAGCCGCGACCGGATTTACGGCCGAGGAAGCCGGCATTCACCATCTCCAGCTGCATCACGGACGGGGTAAAGCGCGGATCATTGTAATAGGCACGGAAGACGGATTCGGTGACGGAGTAATTCACGTCGTGGCCGATCAGGTCCATCAGTTCGAATGGCCCCATGCGGAAACCGCCGCCCTCGCGCATTACGGCGTCGATCGTAGCGGCATCGGAGGCCTGCTCGTTCAGCAGGCGCCAGCCTTCAGCATAGTAAGGGCGCGCCACGCGGTTGACGATAAAGCCGGGCGTGGACTTGGCATGCACCGGGTTCTTGCCCCAAGCGATAGAAGTGTCATATACAGTCCCGGCGACAGCGGCATCGGTCGCCAGGCCGCTGATCACCTCCACCAGCGCCATCAGCGGCACGGGGTTGAAGAAGTGCATGCCGACCAGGCGCTGCGGCTTGCGCAGTTTGGCGGCAATGGCGGTAACGGAGATCGAGGAGGTATTGGTGGCGAGGATGGCGTCGTCGCCGACGATGGCTTCCAGCTCAGCGAACAGGCTGCGCTTGACGTCCAGGTTTTCAACGATGGCTTCGACTACCAGCCTGGCGTCGGCCACTTCGGCCAAGCCGGCAACGCCATGCAGGCGGCTGCGGGCGGCATCTGCATCGGCGCCGGACATCCTGCCTTTTTCAACCAGCTTGCCGTACACCTTGCCGATATCGGCAATCGCCTTGTCGACCGCTTCCGCACGGGTATCGAACAGCTTGACCGTATAGCCGGAAGCCGCAGCGACCTGCGCGATGCCGGAACCCATTGCCCCGCTGCCGATCACGGCAACAACACTGCCTTTCGCCAGAGCCGCCATGCTTATTCCCCCTTGAAGTTTGGAGCGCGCTTGTTGATGAAGGCGTCCACGCCCTCGCGGTAATCATGGCTGTAGCCAAGCTCGCGCATCATTTCACCTTCCAGCTTCAGCTGGTCGGCCAGGGTGTTGCCGTAGCTGGCTTGCAGCGCGTGCTTGGTGAACGCCAGGCCCTTGGTTGGTGCGGTGGCGAAGTGCTTGGCCATGGCCATGGTTTCGTTCATCAGTTCTTCATCGGGAACCGCTTTCCAGATCAGGCCCCATTGTTCGGCGCGTTCCGCGGAGAGCTTTTCGCCCAGCATGGCGAGGCCGGTGGCGCGGGCGTGGCCGATCAGGCGCGGCAAGTGCCAGGTGCCGCCAGTGTCGGGGATCAGGCCCAGTTTGCAGAAAGCTTCGATGAAGCTGGCGGATTTGGCGGCCAGCACGATGTCGCAGGCCAGGGCCAGGTTGGCGCCAGCGCCGGCGGCGACGCCGTTCACGGCGCAGATGACCGGCATTGGCAGTTCGCGCAGCGCCAGCACCAGCGGGGCATAGAATTTTTCGACGGATTCGCCCAGGTCCACGCAGGCGCCGCCCGGTGCGACTGCGCGGTCGCCCAGGTCCTGGCCGGCGCAGAAGCCGCGGCCGGCGCCGGTCAGCACCAGCACGCGCACGGACTTGTCGGCGCGCAGCTGCCCGAGCGCTTCGCGCACTTCCAGGTGCATGGCCTGCGTGAAGCTGTTCAACTTGTCGGGACGGTTCAGGGTCAGGGTTGCGACGCCTGCTTCGATTTCAAATTTGATGTTTTGGTAGGTCACTCTTGTCTCCTTTTGAACCGGTAACCCGGTGTCTGACCCGCAGGGTCAGACACTGCAGTGCCGGATTATTCAGCCTGGTCGAAATCGACAACCACTTTATCAGTGACCGGGAAAGCCTGGCAGCTCAACACGAACCCACGTGCAATCTCGTAGTCTTCCAGCGCATAGTTGACGTCCATATCCACTTTTCCTTCCACCATCTTGCAGCGGCAGGTGGAGCATACGCCGCCTTTGCAGGAATAGCGCATGTCCAGCCCCGCGCGCAGGCCGGCATCGAGGATCGATTCCTTGTCCTTCTCCATGGTGAACGAAGCCGCATTGCCGTCCATGATCACGGTAACTTCGGTCAGGTGCGGCGCCGCGTCGGCCTGCACGCGCGGCTTGTGCTGGTGCTTTGGAATGCTGGCCGCGAACAGCTCGATCTTGATATTCGGCTTCGGCATGCCCGCTTCCTGCAGCGCGGCGGAAACGCCAAGCATCATGTCTTCCGGGCCGCAGATAAATGCGGTGTCGTAATCCTTGATATCGATCCAGTGCTGCAGGAACTGCTCGGTTTTCTCCTTGGTGATGCGGCCGTTGAACAGCTCAATATCCTGCTGCTCGCGCGACATCACGTAGACGATGTTCAAGCGTTCGAGATAAGCATCCTTCAGCTCCATCAGCTCCGTCTTGAAGATGACCGACGACGAAGCGCGGTTACCGTAGAACAGGGTAAAGCGGCTGGTCGGCTCCGTCAGCAGGGTGGTCTTGATGATCGACAGGATAGGCGTGATGCCGCTGCCGGCAGCGAATGCCAGGTAATTTTTGCTCTGGCCGGCATCCAGCGGCACATTGAAATGGCCCATTGGCGGCATCACTTCAATAGTGGCGCCAGGTTTGAGCGACTCGTTGGCCCAGGTCGAGAACATGCCGCCCGGGGTCCGCTTGATCGCCACGCGCAAGGACCCGTCCTGCACGGCGGAGCAAATCGAGTAGGAGCGGCGCACGTCTTCGTTATCGATATTCGTGCGCAGGGTCAGGTGCTGGCCTTGCTGGTATTTGAAGCTTTCCTGCAGTTCGGCAGGCACGGCGAAGGTGACGGCGATACAGTCGCGGGTCTCCTGCTGCACCTTGGCGACGGACAGTGGATAGAATTTGCTCATGGTGTCAGTGGCACTTGAAGTAGTCAAAGGGCTCGCGGCAATCGAGGCACTTGTACAGCGCCTTGCAGGGCGTGGAGCCGAACTGGCTGGTGATTTCGGTATGGCTGGAGCCGCAGTGCGGGCAGATCACTGTCGGCGCAGGCACCGCGCCGCGCGCAATACCGGCCTTCAGCGGATCGAGCGGCGCGACAGCGGGACGCGGGGTGCGCAGGCCGCTGATATCGACCACCTTCTGCGCCGGCGGGGCGATGCCGTAGCCCTTCAGCTTGGCCTTGCCGGAATCGCTCATCCAGTCCGTGGTCCAGGCAGGCGACAGGCGGGTGATGATGTCGACCTGCCTGATACCCGCATCGTGCAGCGCGCCTTGTACCGCATCGGCGATGACTTGCATGGCCGGGCAGCCGGAATACGTCGGCGTGATCGTGACCGCGCAAGACGATGTCCCGGTAACCTGGACATCGCGCACGATGCCAAGATCGACCACGGAGATCACAGGGATTTCCGGATCGGAGACCTGCTCCAGCAACGACCAGACACGCGCTGCGTCCATCACCACTCCGAACCAGGGTAAGCGCGCTGCAGGAACTGCATCTCGGCCAACAAGTAGCCCAGGTGCTCGGAGTGGCGGCCTTGCTTGCCGCCTTTCTGCATCCACGCATCGGCTGGCGGCATGGTGAGCGTCGCTTCGCCGAGGATATCGGACACGTGCGACAGCCACTGTTCGCGCAGCATCGACGCCGCTGGCGCAACGCCTTCCGCCACCATGGCCTCATCCACCGCGTCGTAGTTGAATACCTCGCCGCTATACATCCACAGTTCATCGACGGCAGTCTGCGTGAACTGATGCGAGACATCGGTGCCGTCGCCCAAGCGCACAATCAGGTCGCCGCTGCGGCGCAGGTGATAGGTCACCTCCTTCAGCGATTTTTCGGCGATTTCCGCAATGCGCGCATCGCTGCACTTGGTCAGCGCCCCGATCAGGAAGTAATGCCAGGTATCGAAGAAGAACTGGCGCACCAGAGTGTGGGCGTAGTTGCCGTTCGGCTGTTCAACCAGCAGCACGTTCTTGTAGTCTTGCGCATCGCGCAGGTAAGCCAGCTTGTCCTCGTCGCGGCCAGCGCCCTCCAGTTCGGAGGCGTAGGTGTACCACATGCGGGTCTGGCCCAGCAGGTCCAGCGACACATTCGACAGCGCCATATCCTCTTCCAGCGCCGGACCCTTGCCGCACAATTCGCACAGGCGCTGGCTCAGCACCATGGCGTTATCGCCCAGGCGCAGCAGGTAATTGACCTTGTTATCCATGTCGGGAGCCTTACAGGTTCTTCACTTCTTCCGGCATCGGGAAGAAGGTCGGGTGGCGATACACCTTGCTGTTGGATGGCTCGAACAGCGGGCCCTTGTCGGCCGGCGCGCTGGCGACGATATCGGCGGCGCGCACCACCCAGATGCTGACGCCTTCATTGCGGCGCGTGTAGACATCGCGCGCGTTGTTGATTGCCATCTCCGCATCCGGAGCATGCAGGCTGCCCACATGCTTGTGCGCCAGGCCATGCTGGCTGCGAATGAAGACTTCCCACAGTGGCCATTCTTTGCTCATCTTGTCTCCTCTCAGGCCGCAGCCTGCTCCTTATTGTGTTTGTCGGCGTAGGCAACCAGCGCGTCGCGGAACCACTCGCCATCATCGTAGGCTTTGACGCGGGTGCGCAGGCGCTCGCGGTTGCAAGGGCCGTTGCCCTTCAAGACCTGGTGGAATTCATCCCAATCGATTTCGCCGAAATCGTAGGAGCCGCGCTCCTCGTTCCACTTCAGGTCCGGGTCGGGCACCGTCAGGCCCAGGAACTCGGCCTGCGGCACGGTCTGGTCGACCATGCGCTGGCGCAGTTCATCGTTGGAGAACAGCTTGATGCGCCACGCGCTCGATTGCGCGCTGTTGACGGAAGCAGCGTCGGACGGGCCGAACATCATCAGCGACGGCCACCACCAGCGGTTCAGCGCATCCTGCGCCATCGCCTTCTGTTCCGGCGTGCCTTTAGCCAGCGACATCATGATGTCGTAGCCCTGGCGCGCGTGAAAGGACTCCTCCTTGCAGACGCGGATCATGGCGCGCGAGTACGGGCCGTACGAGCAGCGGCACAGCGGGATCTGGTTGATGATGGCCGAGCCATCCACCAGCCAGCCGATGGCGCCCATGTCGGCCCAGCTCAGGGTCGGGTAGTTGAAGATGGACGAGTACTTTGCTTTGCCGCTGTGCAGGGCCGCCAGCAGTTCGTCACGCGATACGCCCAGGGTTTCGGCCGCGCTGTACAGGTAGAGGCCATGGCCCGCTTCGTCCTGGATCTTGGCCAGCAGGATCGATTTGCGCTTCAGCGTCGGCGCACGGGTCACCCAGTTACCTTCAGGCAACTGACCGACGATTTCAGAGTGGGCGTGCTGGGAAATCTGGCGGATCAAGGTCTTGCGGTAAGCCTCCGGCATCCAATCCTTAGGCTCGATCTTGATGCCGGCGTCGATGCGCGCCTGGAATTCGCGCTCCTGCGCGTCCATATCTTCTGCGGTCTGGACCTTTTTCAGGCCAGTTTCCACCATTTGTGCGTACATAAGCAGGGCCTCCTGGTTCGGGATAGACTCATAATACGATACAAAAACTGCTTTGCAAACGAATTTTATGTGTCATTTAAAAAATCTGTATCCAGATCAATGACAGGGTATAAACTCGGTCTATGCAAAAAAACCAGAAAATCAATGGCTGGATTGAAGAAATCCTGGCCAGCGACCCGCCGCGCTCCAAATCGCTGGTGATGACCATCTTCGGCGACGCCATCGTCCCGCATGGCGGCATGGTGTGGACTGGCAGCCTGATCGAATTGCTGGCTCCCTTTGGCGTCAATGACCGCCTGCTGCGCACCTCCGTTTTCCGCCTGGCGCAGGAAGGCTGGCTGGGCGCCCAGCGCGACGGCCGCCGCAGCAGCTACGCGATCACGCCCGACGCCATGCGCCGCTTCAGCCGCGCCTTCCGTCGCATCTACGCGCCGCTGAACGTGCACTGGAACGGCCAGTGGACCCTGGTGCTGGCCGCCGACGGCCTCGATGCCCCCGCGCGCAGCCAGTTGCGCAAGGAGCTGCTGTGGGAAGGCTACAGCGTGATTGCCCCTGGCATTGCGGGCCACCCCGCCGGCGATATGGAAGCACTGGAAGCGCTGCTGTCGCGCCTCGGCCTGCTGCAAAAAGTGTATGTGGTGCAGGCCAGCGAAGTACCCGGCCTGCACGCACGGCCGCTGGGCGAGATGGTGGCAGAGGGCTGGGACCTGAGCGAGGTGGCCGCCGGCTACCAGAAGTTCGTGGCCGCCTTCGGCGCCCTGCCTGGCCTGCTGGCCGAGGCAGGCGAGATCGACCCCGAGCAAGCATTCGTGCTGCGCACCCTGCTGATCCACGCCTACCGCCGCGTGCAACTGCACGACCCGCAGCTGCCGATCGAACTGTTGCCCGAGCCCTGGCCCGGCGCCCGCGCCTACGACTTGGCCAGCCAGCTCTACCGCCAGCTCACAATCCCCGCCGAACAGCACATCCTCACCGCCCTGCGCCGCGAAGACCCCAGCGCCCCGCAACCCGAAACCAGCTTCCACCAACGCTTCGGCAGCCTATAGCAGAGCCCGTGTCACACCTTGGGGTCACCTTGGGGTCACACCCCAGGTGTGACACGGACACATCCGCAGTCACGGTCGCGCTCGTGTCACACTTAGGGTGTGACCCCATGGTGTGACACGGGCGCGGCTGTAGGGGCTGGTGTATCATGTCGGGCTTCGCGCGTAGCGCTTCATTTCCGACAGGACACACAATGTCTATCAAGATCAGCAGCCAGTTCGATGCCGGCGCCATCGATGTGGTCAGCGTTACCACCGCTGGCGACATCGACGTCAATATCCGCAAGGACTCCCACGCGGATATCATCCAGTGGTTCTATTTCCGTGTGCAGGGCGCGCAGGCGGTGCCGCTGTCCATCCGTTTCCTGAACGCTGGCAAGGCTGCTTATGCTGAGGGCTGGAAGGGCTACAACGCTGTAGCTTCTTACGACCGTGATCACTGGTTCCGCGTCCCGACCTCCTTCGATGGCGAAGTGATGACCATCGAGCACGCGCCGGAACATGACTCGGTCTACTACGCCTACTTCGAGCCGTATTCGTGGGAGCGCCACCTGTCCCTGCTGGATTCCGCACAAATGCACCCGCTGGCCGAACTGGTCGACCTGGGCAGCTCGGTCGAAGGCCGCGACATGAACATGCTGGTCATCGGCGACCAGCAAGCCGAGAAAAAGGTGTGGGTCATCGCGCGCCAGCACCCGGGCGAGACCATGGCTGAATGGTTTGTGGAAGGGATGGTCGAAGCCCTGCTCGACGCGTCCAACCCGTACGCCCGCCAGTGCCTGCAGGATGCCTGCTTCTACATCGTGCCGAACATGAACCCGGACGGCTCCGTGCGCGGCAACCTGCGCACCAACGCTGCCGGCGCGAACCTGAACCGCGAGTGGAACGAGCCGACCATGGAACGTTCGCCGGAAGTCTTCCTGGTCCGCGAGAAGATGAAGGAAATCGGCTGCGACCTGTTCCTGGACGTGCACGGCGACGAAGGCCTGCCTTACGTCTTCGTGGCCGGCAGCGACGCCCTGCCGACTTTCACCAAGGAGCACAAGGCCGCGCAGGACAAGTTCATCGCCGACTTCAAGCTGGCGTCGCCGGACTTCCAGTCCGAGCATGGCTATCCTGACTCGCCATACACTCCGGAAGTGCTGACCATGGGTTCGCCGCACATCTCCCACCTGTTCGGCTGCCTGTCGCTGACCCTGGAACTGCCGTTCAAGGACAATGCCAACGATCCGGACGAACTGGTTGGCTGGAACGGCGCCCGTTCCGCCAAGCTGGGTGCGGACGTGCTGCAGCCGGTGCTGCGCACCCTGCGCAACTTCTAATCCTTATCCGCGCAGCAGCGCCCGGAATGCCTTCGGTATCCACGGGCGTGCTGCCAGCATGATGGTCACGGCGCGGCGCTGTTCCCACGGCAGCCGCGCATCATCCTGGTGCTGCAGCGAGAATTCGTCTGCCACCTGCTTCAAACGATCCAGCAAGAGACGCGTCGATTGCTGCGACAGCATCACGCTCACCAGCCGCTGCACCTCATGATGGCCGTCGAAGCGGCTGTCGAAATAGTCGCTGTACGCCTCGTCGCGGAAGAAGCCCTGGATCGGGCCATTCGGCAGCCAGCTGAAGGTGCGCGACACCAGCAGCTTGACCTTGTTGTTCGGCTTCAGCATCAGGAAGCCGATCTTGTCCAGCCTTAGCAGGCAGGCCGTCGCTTCGGCGGCGCTGATCTTGTAGTTGGCCACCACTTCCTCGATCGGAACCTGGTTCAGCGCCAGCACGGCTACCACCAGCAGCTTGGTATCGCTGATGATTTCCTTTTCCTGCGCGTAGGTGAGCTGCGAGACCAGGTGCGGCGTGTCGGCGCTGGCTTGCGCCAGTTCGGCGAAGTCCATTTCAAGCACGGCCAGTACCTGCTCCAGCCGGTCAAGCGTGAAATTGCGGGCTGCGAACATGCGTTTGATGCTGGGTTCGGAGAGGCCGATCTTCTGCCCGAGGACAGCGTAGGTGATGCCGCGCGCCTTGAGTTGGCGTTTGAGCGCGTCGACCAGGCGGATAACGTTGGACATGCTTGAAATTCCTGCAATAAGTATCGAATAATGATACCACCAGCACGGGTTGGCGCTACAGTGCGCACCGGCGATTGCCGCGGACCGGTGGCCGCAGCAAGATGGCCACTCCTTTAACCTGTGGAGCAAAAAATGAAACGCACCCTGATCGCCGCACTGCTTGCTGCCGCTTGCGCCAGCAGCCAGGCGGCGGATGGTTCGCAAACTTTGAGCAAGGGTGTTGGCGCCTTGTCCGGCGTCGTCGTGGCGGGTTCCGCGCTGACCGTATTAGCGGGCGGTTCGCTGGTGGTGGAATCCGTCGAGGTGATCGGCGACGGCATGGTCGTCGTGCTGAAGGCCGTTGGCGATGGCAGCAAGGCCACCGTGGAATTCAGCGGCAAGGCGCTGGAAGGCGTCTCCGTGGTTGCCGGCACCGCGGTCAGCGCCGTGGCCATGTCGGCCGGCCATGCGCTGGTAGTATCGGGCAAGGTGATCGCTTTCATCCCGAACGAACTGGGCAAGGCCCTGCTGCACCATAGCCGCGTGAGCTGAATCATGAAACGCATGCTCCTTGCATTCTCGCTGGCCTGTGCGATGGCCGGCGCGGCCCACGCAGGCCAGCACTGTGAAAACAAGCCGATGTCGGTGAACGAAGTGGAACGTTCGCTGGACCTGGCCCAGCGCAGCATGAAAAAGCTCGATGACAGCGGCGCCCAGGTTGCGATCATCGCCCGCGCCGGACAGGACCTGTCGAAGTTCGGCCTGCGCTACTCCCACGTCGGCCTGGCGTGGCGCGACCATCCGGCGGGCCGCTGGGTGGTGGTCCAGCTGCTGAACGATTGCGGCACGGCGAATTCGGCGCTGTACAACGACGGCCTGGGTAACTTCTTCCTTAGCGGCCTGTATCAATACAAGTCGCAACTGATCCTGCCGTCGCCCGAGGTGCAGGAACGGCTGGCGCAGGTACTGGCTTCACGTACGCCGGTGCGCATGCATGAACCGAAATACAGCATGCTGTCTTATGCCTGGTCGACGCGCTACCAGAATTCCAACCAATGGGCGCTGGAGACGCTGGCCGCCGCCAGTGCCGCCCCGGGCAAAGTGGAAACCCGCGCCGAGGCGCAGAAGTGGCTGAACGACGCGGGCTTTCGCCCCTCCGGGATCGATATCGGCCTCGGTTCGCGCGTTGGAGCGCGCCTGTTCCGCGCCAACGTCGCCTTTGACGACCACCCGACCGGACCGCGCATCCGCGGCCACTTCGACACCATCACGGTGGATGAGATCGAGAAGTTCGTGCGCAGCTACGATCGCGGCGCGCGTGTGATCGAACTGTGATTACTTACGGCTGAGCTTACGAACGCGCGTCACGTGCTTGCGGCGCAGCCGTTCAAGCTCGCGCGCCTGCGGGTAGCCCGGCTGGCCAGGCGCGCGCAGGTGCGGTGGGAGATTGGGCGCCTCCGGCTCGAAATACAGCGCAGGCAGGCGCTCGATTTGGCGTTTGCTGGTCATGCTTCATGTTAGGCTCGGACCCCGGAAGTTGCCAGTTTTGTGCTGGCGCAAAGACGGTGCTGCGATCTGCGCCGATCATGGGCCTTTATGGAGGCGAACATGAAGCTATTTTTCCCCCTGTTGGCTTGCGCCTTGCTCGTCGGCTGCACGGCGCTGCCCTACCGCCCGGCACAATCGGACGGCGCCTTCCCTGGCCTGGTGGACTTTGCCGCCACCGCGCCTGGGCAAAGCGTCGATGTACTACTGGTACATGGCATGTGCACCCACGACGTCCGCTGGGCTGATGAAACGGTAGCGCAATTGGGCGATGCGCTCAATGCCCAACCGCTGCGCGCAGCAGGCGCGGCGCCAGCTGCTGATATGGATGGCATAGAAATAGTCGAGCGCACCATCAAGCTGCGTCAGGGCCAGTTGCGCATCAAGGCCCTGGTCTGGTCGCCGCTGACGACGCCCCTCAAGCGTCAGCTGGACTATGACCTCAGCGCGCACCTGAGGACCACGCGCGCGAAGCTGAACGCGCAGGCAAAAGACAAGCTGCTGGACGATTGCATCCCGGACGCCCTGATCTACCAGGGCATAGCGCGCGACGCCATCCAGCGGCACATGGCGCAGGCGATCCTGCGTGCGACCGGAGATGGACCGCCGGACGCGCCGCTGCTGGTGCTATCGTCCAGCCTTGGCAGCAAGATCCTGTTCGATACCCTGCTGCGTATGGACAGCGCCGCGCAAGGCACCATTGACCGCATGGCCTACCTGGTGATGGCTGCCAACCAGATCCCCCTGCTCGCGCTGGCCGACCAGCAGGTGCCAGCTACCGCGCCGGGCATGTCGGAGACCGTCGCCCGTCCGCTGGACAGCCTGCACGCAGTCTTGCGCAAACGCCGTGCAGGCGTCACGCCGCGCAGCACCAACACCGGTAGCTTAAGCCTGGTAGCGTTCAGCGACCCGAATGACCTGCTGACCTATACGCTGGAAAGAGAACGCTATGCGGGCTTCGGGGTGAATGTAGTGAATGTACTGGTATCAAATGCGGCCACCTGGTTTGGCCTGTTGGAGCGCCCCGATCACGCGCACACCAACTACCTGCTCAACCCAGACGTTGCCCGAATGGTCGCGTGTGGTGAGCCGCGGAGTGCGCGTTGCGAATGATCGCGTAGACCTTGCGCGCTTCAGCGATGGTGTCGAAGCGCGGCAGCTCTTCAACGCCAGGCCAGGAGGCCAGTCCGCTGAACATATTGCCTGCCGGTGAAACGCCAAAGGCAATGGTGCCCTCGCCCTTGCCGTTCTCCGTCAGCGAAAACTCGCCCATTGCGCGCAAGTTCAGGCTTTTCATCCTGCGCTTGAAAACTCCGGAGCGGATGATGATGCGTTCATTGGTGACCGCGTAGTCGGTATAAGCGCGTTGCCAAGCTTCGACCGCAAAGCGGCCTGCAGCCATGTACAGCCCCACCAGCACGAAAGGTATGCCCCACAGGCGAAATACCAGCGGCGCATCGGAGCTGAAGACGGAGTATTCCCAGAACAGGGCAAAGCCGCCCCACATCAAGCTGAATGGGACCATCAACAAATCGGAAGCGCGCAGCATCAGACCCTGGCGCGGGGCGCCGCTCCATAAGACGCGTTCATTGATCGACAAATTGTCCATGCCGCCATCTTACCCGGCAGTAGCGCCTTTAATTCTGGCAGATTGTCACTTCCAGAAGAACAGTAAGCGTTTCCACCAGCTTCGACCGCTTGGCGCTGCATCGTGAATGGCGGGAACGACAGCGAAGTCGCTTACCAGGCTGGCTACGCGGCCATCCGCGCCGTAGCCAAAGTAGGAGGCATACGGGCCGCCATTAGCGGCGGCAAATGAGATGGCGCTTTCCGGCCCGGCTTGCGGGTCCATGAAGCAGGCGGCGCCCGACTCCACGCCGTAGCCGAAGATATCGCCCGGCTTGAGCGTGCGGGCGTCTTGCGTGGCGACCAATGCGGGATACCAGTGTGCGACCGGCGTGTCGGCTAGCTGCACGCTGGCATAGGCAAGGCGCTCGTCGCCATTTTCAAACCGTGCAATCAGCAGCGTGACGGGATATTCTCCATTCGGCACGCATTGCGTGAAGGGCTGCGGTCCCACTTCGGCCGCTGCATCGCCGGCGGCAATCCTGCCGGAGGTGACTGACAGCCGGCCGGTTTCGACCAGCGAGAATTGAACAGAGGTCTCTTCAAACGTAAAGCGCTCCGCAGCAAAGGCGGAGCGCAGTCCTTCGGGATTGGGCGCATAACTCATGCACCAATCATATTACTTTTGAAGGCGTGCCAGCAATTCCTTGCCTACCAGCGGTGCCGAAGCAGGATTCTGGCCGGTGATCAGTTCACGGTCGATCACCATATTGCCCTGCCAGTTGGCGGCCTTGGAGAACTGCAGGCCGGCCTTCTGCAACGCGGTCTGCGGGTAGAACTTCATTTCGCCGCCGCCCAGCTGTCCTTTGGAGGCCTCCTCTTCATCGTTGGTGAAGACGGTGACCTTGTAGCCGGAGTAGATCCATTTCGGCTGGGTTGGCGTGGCGCCTTGCGCCAGCTTCATGCTGAAGCCCTTGGCATCCGGCATGGCCGACAGCAGTGCGATCGGGCCGTGGCATACCAGTGCGGTCGGCTTGCCATCATGGTGGAAGGCGGCCAGCACCTTGCCCAATGCGGGACTGGCCAGCAAGTCCTGCATCGGCGCGTGGCCGCCGGGTACATAGACCGCATCGTATTTGCCGTAGCCCTGCTGCTCAACGCGCGCCAGGCTCACTACCGGTGAATTGGTGCTGTCAGTCAGTCGCAGTTGTTCCAGCAGCTTGTGGTGCGCGTCCAGTGCGGCCTGGTCGCCGCCAAAGAACATCGGGTTGACCGAGTCTTTGTCCAGCGTCGGCGCCTTGCCGTTCGGGGTGGCGAATGTGATGGTGTGCCCGGCGTCCAGCAGCATTTTCACCGGCTGCATCAGTTCATTCAGGTAAAAGCCGGTCTGAAAGGTCTTGCCGGCCTTCAGGTCCAGCGTGGCTTCGTCGGACAGCACGACCAGCACGTTGCCGGCGCTGGCGTTCATTGCGGCGGCGGCGAGGGCGATGGCGGTAAGGTTCTTGATCATGGTTTGCTCCTTGTGGAAGTTGATGGTGCTACTTTATTCAAACCTTAAACGGCGATAAACTACCGCCAGACCAAACCATTTTTCCCTTAAAGGCAATAATGAGCCGTAAGTACGACCACCTGAGCGACGTCGAAACCTTCGTCACCGTCGTCGAGCGCGGCTCACTGACAGCGGCAGCCGTCGCCATGTCGACCACGCCCTCGGTCATCAGCCGCGCGCTGGCCAGGCTGGAAGCGCGCCTCGGCACCCAGCTCCTGCGCCGGACCACGCGCAGTCTTGGCCTGACCGATGCCGGCCGCCTGTACCTGGAACAGACGCGCGCCGCGCTGTCCCTGATCGACGACGCCGAGCGCGCCGTGCAGGCTGACGGCGGCGAAGTTACCGGACGACTTCGCATCAGCGCCCCCACCACGTTCGGCCATTACCGGCTGCCGGCCCTGCTGCGACAGTTTGCCGAGCGCTATCCGGCGGTGCGCGTGGAACTGAACATCACCAACCGCAACGTCGACCTGGCGGCGGAGAACTTCGACTTCGCCATCCGCCAGGGCGTCCTGAAAGACAGCGGCATGATCGCCCGCAAGCTGGAAGACGCACAGCTTGTGCTGGTGTGCTCGCCGGAGTATGTGCAGCGGCGCGGCTTACCACGCGACATTGATGCGCTGTCGACGCATGACTGCCTGACCTTCCTGCTACCCAGCACGGGTCGCTCCTTCCCCTGGCAATTCATGCGCGCCGACGAAGAGCTGGACTGGCCGCCTGAATCGGCGCTGCAGGTGACGGATGATGCTTTGGGAACGGTAACGCTGGCGGAGGCTGGCCTGGGCATATGCCAGACCTTCCGCTTCATCGCACAGGATCGTCTTGAACGCGGCGTACTGGTGGAAGTGCTACCCGAATTGAAGGGCCGCAGCCGGCCCTTCTCCTTGATCTACACGCCGCAGCGCCGGATGACGGCTGCGGCGCGTGCCTTTATTACCTGCGTCCTCGCGCCGGCATAGGTGGGAGAATATGATCCTGTCTCACACGTGCCTGGATTGCCTATCGTGATGCCACATGGGCCTTTGAAGGAGAAATGGGGGCAGGTGATGGCACGGCCGAGGGGTTGTATAACCTCTCGTGCAAGGAAGGCCTCACAAAAGAACGAGCAGATCGCCTCCAGGCTGCGTCACGGAATAGGGATCCTGACCATCATGATATGTTCAAGTCCAAACCGAGCATCCTGCATAGGACAATGGTGACGAATCCCAAGCCCAGAAGCGATAGCATGAAAACTGCGGCCACCTTGCCGCTCGCGCGTAGCACCGCGCGCCGCTCCTTCCCCGTCTCTTTCTCCTTCTTCCCTTGATCGTAATGCCACTTGACGGCGTAGAACATGCCCGTGCCAAGCACGAGAAATTTGAACGTAACTAAAACTACAGGGATCCAATCCATCTTTTTGAGTATTTCCAGGCCATTTAATTGGTATTGCTACATGCTCTAACGCATACTACTTGAAAGCAATTTCCATACATTGAGACAAAATGTCCCAGGTAAAAACCATACAAGATGAAAATTTGCCAAACTGGTTGCCGCAGTTGACCGCGCAAGGCGGGCCACGCTTCTTGCAGATTGCGGATGCGTTGCAGGCAGCGGTAGCGGAAGGATCGCTGAAACCGGGTGAGCGCCTACCTCCGCAGCGCCGGTTGGCGGCACAGCTGGACGTCGACCTGACGACGGTCACGCGCGCATACGACGAGGCGCGGCGCCGCAACTTGTTGGAAGGCCGCGGCGCTCGCGGCACATATGTTGCGGCACCGAAAGTCGAATTGACCTCGATCCTCGACCTGAGCATGAATACCCCGCCACCGCCCGATGGCGCGGACTTCGGCGACATGCTGAAGCAAGGTTTGTCCCAAGTCCTGATGCGGGCAGATAGCGACTTGTTGATGACTTACCACCTGGCCGGAGGAAGCGAATCCGACCGTCAGGCTGGAGCCAAATGGCTCGAACCAATGTTTGAACGCCTGGATTCGCGACAGCTTGTTGTCTGTCCCGGAGCGCAGGCGGCAATCGCCGCATTGATCCTCGCGCTGACGGAGCCTGGTGACGTTATCCTGGCAGAGCCAATGAATTATCCCGGCTTGCGTGCCGCAGCGTCCCAATTCGGTCGACGCCTCATTACGGTGGAGGCGGACAAGCACGGAATGGTGCCAGGGATGCTTGAGGCAGCGTGCCGCAAGCACAAGCCTAAGCTGGTCTACCTCAATCCGACCTTACAGAACCCGACCGCCATCACGATGCCGGAACGCCGGCGCAGGGAGCTCGCCAGCATCGCGAAGCGCTGCAAGCTACGCATCGTCGAGGATGATCCATACTGGCTCCTTGCCGATGCCCCGCCACCACCTATTGCCACGCTTGCCCCCGAACAGGTGTACTACATCTCGACCCTGTCGAAATGCCTGACGCCCGGCTTGCGTGTCGCCTTCGTGCTAATACGCGACCCGCAAGAACGCGAACGTTTCCTGGTCGCGCTAAGATCATTTGCGCTGATGGCCGCACCCCTGACGGCCGCACTGGCCACCCAGTGGATATTCGACGGTTCGGCCGACGCGTTGATGGCCGGCGTGCGCAAAGAGGCGCGCCTGCGCCACCGGATTGCTCGGGATATTCTTGCAGGGCGCTACAGCGGCGCCGGAGACGGCCTGCATGTCTGGCTCGAGTTGCCGGCGTATTGGAACTCCTTGCAGCTTGCGCGTGCAGCCGACAGCGAGGGTATCGCAGTCACGCCGGCGGAGGCATTCGCAGCTGGCAGCGGTTCCGCGAATGCGATTCGGATCTGTTTGGGGAGCATTAAGGACCGTGGACGACTGCAGGCGGGACTTCAACGTCTGTCTCACCTGCTTGCACGGCGCCCCGAGTCGTTCAGCGCTGCCGTGGTTTAACTGCCCAGGAAACACTGTACGTCATCCGGAAGTCTTCTTGATTCGGTCGTAAGAAAACATTGGTGCAACATGGCTGGCGATCGGTAGTTCGTGCCGATTGGAGCGAACGAGGCGATCTTCTTTATAATTTGGCAAACGCGTTTCCAGATCAGTGGAAAGAAGTCCATTGGCGCGAATTTACGCACGCGGGCGGGGAGGCCCAGTTGTTTAGGCCTATAGGATTGCACGAGAAGCTATTTGTCTGCTCCGCAGTGGATCCGCTTCAGCACCCAAGATGGCCGGCATTTACAATATAGGCATGTCATCCAAGCCCCCAATTTTTCCCGGCCCTCGTACCATGCGCGGTGCTGTACTAGCGGTACTACTATCCAACGCGGACCAAACCGGTAGTGAGCCGCTGCGAGGACGGGTAACACTAGCTGCCATCGTAAAAGCCCTGAAACGCAAATACCACTGGCCAATTGAAACCATCAGTTTCCCCTCCACTGCCGCTGATGGCCGCGCGACCTGGGCTACTGTTTACAGTTTGCCTCCGGAAGTCATCGATGCTGCTATGGATGCACGAGGCCACGACTGGCTCAAGAGCACTGGGTATGCTCCAGTTGTGTCTTCAATCGGCAGCTAGAAAGTAAATGTTTGTTGGCCATCCGACGCCACTGGCGGCCAATGGCACTCCCCATGACTGGCTGATTGCGCGTAACGGGGCGTTAGCGGACGCTGTTCACACGCCGCAGCGCCTCAGGGCGGCTGCGGCGCGTACCTTGCCTACTTGTTTCCTCGGCCAGCCTTGATCAGGAAGTTCTGCATGGTGGATTCCGCCACCGACGCCCACTGGTTCTGGTCGTTGCGGAAGCGCTTCCACGGTTCGTAGATCTTGGCGAACTTGGCATTCTTCGCCGCTTCTTCCGCCATCAGCTCATTGGATGCCTTGTAAGCCGCTTCCATGATGTCGTTGGAGTAGTTGCGCAGCTTGACGCCGTTCTTCATCAGGCGGCCCAGCGCGGTCGGGTTCTTGAAGTCGTACTCGGCCTGCATCACCACGTGGGCTTCGTAGGAAGCGCATTCCAGCGCGGCCTGGTATTCCTTCGGCAGCTTTTCCCACTCCTTGATGTTCACGTACAGCGTGAACGATGCGCCCGGCTCCCACCAGCCCGGGTAGTAGTAGTAAGGGGCGACCTTGTAGAAGCCCAGCTTCTCGTCGTCGTATGGGCCAACCCATTCCGCCGCATCGATGGTGCCTTTTTCCAGTGCGGGATAGATGTCGCCGCCAGCCAGCTGCTGCGGCACCGCGCCCAGGCGCTCCATCACCTTGCCGGCCAGGCCGGCGATGCGCATCTTGGTGCCTTTCAGGTCGGCCACGGATTTGACTTCCTTGCGGAACCAGCCGCCCATCTGGGTGCCCGAGTTGCCGGCGATGAAGTTCATCACGCCATAGTCTTTGTAAAAGGCGCGCAGCAGCTCCTTGCCGCCGCCCTGGTCATACCAGGCGGTGTGCTGGCGCGAGGTCAGGCCGAACGGCACCGCGCAGTCGAGGGAGAACGTCGCATCCTTGCCGTAGTAGTAGTACGAAGCGCTATGGCCGCATTCCACCGTACCCGCTTGCACCGCGTCCAGCACCTGCAGGCCGGGCACGATTTCACCGGCGGCGAATACGCGGATATTGAATTTGCCACCAGTCAGCTGCGCGACGCGTTTGGTGAACGTGTCGGCAGCGCCGTAAATGGTGTCGAGGGATTTGGGGAAGCTGGATGCCAGGCGCCAGGTGATGGCAGGCGATTCGGCTGCGATAGCCGGTGCGGCGATAACTCCTGCGCCCGCACCTGCTGCGGCCTTCTTGATAAAGGAACGACGTTCCATACGTACTGTCTCCTTATGAGGGTTTTATCTCGGGACAGTGTATGGAAATATTTAGTTCCCGGCAACCACCATCTTTTCGATCAGGATCGAGCCGGTTTGCTTGGTCCCGCGCACCAGGGTATCAGTGCCGATGCCGACGATGTCCTTGAACATATCCTTCATATTGCCGGCGATGGTGATTTCCTCCACCGGGTACTGGATCACACCATTCTCCACCCAGTAACCGGACGCGCCGCGGCTGTAATCGCCGGTGACATAGTTGGTGCCCTGGCCCATCAACTCAGTGACCAGCAGGCCGGTGCCCATCTTGCGCAGCATGCCGGCGAAGTCGTCGTCCTTCCTGGTCTGCGAAGAGCTGATGGTGAGGTTGTGCGAGCCGCCGGCATTGCCGGTGGTCTTCATGCCCAACTTGCGCGCCGAGTAGGTCGACAGGAAGTAGCCCTGCAGCACGCCATTCTTGACCACCTCGCGCTTTTGGGTACGCACGCCTTCTTCGTCGAAAGGAGCGGAGCCGATGGCGCCCACCACATGCGGGTCTTCCTTGACCTGGATATGCGACGGGAAGATGTCCTTGCCCAGCGAGTCGACCAGGAAGGACGATTTGCGGTACAGCGCGCCACCCGAAGTCGCCTGGACAAAGGCGCCCAGCAGGCCGGCAGCCAGAGGCGCCTCGAACAGCACCGGGCAGGTGCGGGTGGCCAGCTTGCGCGCATTCAGGCGCGCCAGCGAACGTTCCGCGGCATAGCGGCCGACAGCTTCGGCGCTGGCCATTTTCTTTGGATCGCGCACCGAGGTATACCAGTCGTCGCGCTGCATCTTGGCGCCCTTGCCGGCGATCGGGGTCACCGACAGCGTGTGGCGCGAGTAAGGATAACCGCCGATGAAACCGCGCGAGTTGGCCGACACGAAATGCGACTGCTGCACGTGCACGCCGGCGCCTTCGCTATTGGTCACGCGCGGGTCGACCGCGAAGGCCGCTGCTTCGGCGCGCTGCGCCAGGGCCACGGCTTCTTCCGTGGAAATCGTCCATGGATAGAACAGTTGCAGGTCTTGCGGGTTCTTTTCCAGCAGCTCTTCTTCCGCCAGTCCGGCGCAATCGTCTTCCGCCGTGAAGCGGGCGATGTTGTAGGCCGCTTCCACGGTCGCCTTCAGCGAGGACTGCGAGAAATCGGAAGTGCTGGCGTTGCCGCGTTTCTGGCCGATGAACACCGTAACGCCGATGCCCTTGTCGCGGTTTTGCTCGATCGTCTCGATCTTGCTCTTGCGGACCGAGACCGAAAGACCGCTGCCTTCGCTGATTTCGACGGCAGCGTCGCTACCGCCCTGCTGGCGCGCGTACTGCAAAACGTCGCGTGCCAGCTGTTTCAGCTGGTCCTGGGAATAGGAGAAGGCGGATTCGCTCATGGGGTCTTTTTGGGGGGCTGGGCGTTAAAACAGTTATCATAGCAGCCGTTTACCGTTTTTACAGGTAGGGTGTGTAACCCCTGCCGTCCATATCATGCCAAATCCAAACCGTGGCTCGGTGGGCTTCCAGTCCAGCGAGTTCGAACAAGAATACGAACGCCCATCCAAAACCGAGCTGAAACGCCTGTCCGACGCCCTGCAGGCGCTGGGCAAGGAACTCGTTGAAGCACCGCGCGACCGCGTCAAGCGCGTACCGATGCCGGAAGATGTGCGAGATGTTATTTTGGAATGCCAAAATATCAACAACCACGAAGGCCGCCGCCGCCAGATGCAATTCATCGGCAAGAAGATGCGCACCCTGTCCGAAGAGGAAGTGGCTGCCATCAAGCGCACCATCGAGGGCTGGAAAGGCGCCTCCAAAGCCGATACCGCCGCCTTGCACGCGCTGGAACGCCGCCGCGACAAGCTGCTGGCCGACGACAAGGCACTGACCGTGCTGCTGGCAGAAGCGCCGCACCTGGACGTGCAGCACCTGCGCACCCTGATCCGCAACGCCCGCAAGGAACAGGCCGAGAACAAGCCGCCGAAAGCCTACCGCGAGATCTTCCAGATCCTGAAGGACCTGGACAAGTCGGCAGCCAAGGCTCCGTCCCCAGGCGAGGAAGTTGACGTCGACGCGCCTGAAGGCGAAGAAGATGAGTGACGAGACGCTCGTCGTCGGCCTGGTATCGATTTCCGACCGCGCCAGCGGCGGTGTGTACCAGGACCAGGGCATTCCGGCGCTGGAAGAGTGGCTGCGCAGTGCGCTGACCACTCCGCTGCGCTTCGAAACGCGCCTGATTCCCGACGAGCGAGCACAGATCGAATCGACCCTGGTGGACCTGGTCGACCAAGTGCGCTGCCACCTGGTGCTGACCACCGGCGGCACCGGCCCGGCGCGCCGCGACGTGACGCCGGAAGCGACTTTATCCATCGGCACCAGGGAAATGCCGGGCTTCGGCGAGCAGATGCGCCAGGTCAGCCTGGCCTTCGTGCCGACCGCCATCCTGTCGCGCCAGGTCGCCGTGATCCGCGAAACCGCGGACCACGCAGCCCTGGTGATCAACCTGCCGGGCCAGCCGAAAGCCATCAAGGAAACGCTGGAAGGCCTGAAAGATGCCGATGGCAAGCAATTAATTGGCGGCGTGTTTGCAGCCGTCCCTTACTGCATCGACCTGATCGGCGGCCCTTACGCTGAAACCAACGACGCCGTGTGCAAGGCATTCCGCCCCAAATCCGCCATTCGCAAGAAGGACAACGCATGACCCACCTGCTGGATTCCATCGTCATCGACAGCAAGCCCAATCCTGGAGTCTCCGTGATCTGGATGCACGGACTGGGCGACAGCGGTGAAGGCTGGGCGCCGATCGTCAATGAACTGAACCTGAGCGACCTGCCGGGCATCCGCTTCATCTTCCCGCATGCGAACACGATGCCGGTGACGATCAATGGCGGCTACGTCATGCGCTCGTGGTACGACATCGTGCATACCGACCTGGGTCGCCAGGAAGATGAAAAAGGCCTGCGCGAGTCGCAGATCCTGGTCGACGCGCTGATCGAACGCGAAATCGCGCGCGGAATTCCGGCGAACCGCATCGTGCTGGGCGGCTTCTCGCAAGGCTGTGCAATGACATTGCAGGCCGGCCTGCGCTATCCGCAAAAGCTGGCTGGCCTGATGTGCCTCTCCGGCTATGTGCCGCTGGCCGACAAGGTAGCCGCCGAACGCCAGGCTGCCAACCAGGAGACGCCGATCTTCATGGTGCACGGCCGCATGGACCCTGTGATCCCGATCGAGCGCGCGGTCGCATCGCGCGACCTGCTGGCAACGCTGGGCTACCAGATCGAATGGCATGATTACCCGATGCAGCACTCGGCTTGCGCCGAAGAACTTGCGCATATCTCGGCATGGCTGAAGAAAGTGCTCGCCTAAAACAGCATCCCACACGCGCCAGCCGGGCCTTGTGCGCCGGGCTGGCCGCGTGCCTTCCCACCGTTGGAACCCCGGTTGCAGACATGCTGGAATGGATTAACGTCAAGGCCGGTTGCCGGCCACGCGCAGCCATGGCCAGCGTGCGCTATACGATGCTGCTTTCTGTTCGAACAGGTCGAGATAGGGCGTCAACGGGTTAGAACTCAGTACGCCCTCGTAGAGTATTTCGAGACCGTTTGGCGCGTAAATCGCTTCCGGGCAAATGCCGACGCAAGTGGCCGGCATCAGGAAACGGTCGATCCCATCGCTCGCGCTTTGCAGCGGCGGGTATGGATGGCCAAAGTAGGACTCGTACCATGTATGAACCCGGGCCTGGTTTGCAACTTCGATAGGAACGCCCAGGTCGGACAATATTTCGTCGGCACGTGCCTGTACATCCTGCTCGCCTTTCTCGCTAGGATCGGCTGGATCGAAGTAGAACAGGTCATAGTCCTTGATATCGGCCTCGGGCGCGCGCCCGGACTGAAGATTCCATACCGTCTGGAACAAGCAGCCGGCCACCAGCCAGCTGTCAGGAAGATTCAGGTCAGCCCATCGCTCGAGAATGGCGCGGTTGTTACGGTTGGCCAGTACGTCGGTGCGAAAACGGTCGATCACTCAGCCTCCATCCCTGGCGCCGAGGTTGCTGCTCAATTTGTCGAGGCCTGCCGCCAGCCGTTCCACGTCGCCCGCCGTGATGGCGCAAGCCTCGGCAATCTGCTGGCTCACCTTCAAACCCGCGGCACGCAGCTTGCGGCCTTGATCGGTCAGCGTCAGCACGCGGTTGCGTTCATCATTCGGATCGCGGTCGCGCAGCAGATAGCCTTCCGTCTCCAATCGTTTGACCAGCGGCGTGATCGAGCCCGGATCCTGCTGCAAACGCTCGGCCAGCCCCTTGATGCCCAAGCCCTCTTCCTCCCACAACACAACCATTACCAGGTATTGGGGATAGGTCAGGTTGAGCGGGGCCAGGATGGGCTTGTAAAGCTGCGTCATCTTCAGTGAAGTCGAATACAGCTTGAAGCAGAGGTGCTGGTCCAGCGTAGGGGGCGTGCGTTTTTCCATGGCGCGTACTGTAGCACAGCCCCCTTTGGTGGATTAGCGTTTGACCGCAGCCAGGATCACCTTGGCCACAGCTTCCGGTTGCGATGCCATCGGCACGTGGCTGGTGGGCAGCGTGGTGGTGGTCGCATTGATCTTCGCAGCGAAGGATTTCTGCAGGCCTGGATCGATCATGCGGTCCTTGGAAGCGACGATGTAGTAGCTTGGTTTGGTCTTCCACGCCGCCACGTCGACCTTGTCGCCAAAGGCGCTGGCCTTGATCGGGCCCTGGGTGACGGTCATCAGACGGTGTTCGGCAGGCGTCAGGTCTTGCGCAAAGTTGACCGCCATCGATTCTGCGGACAAGTAGATAAAACCGTTGCTGTCAGGCTTCAGGGTCGCGATACCCGGTGGCAGCGGGAAGTCCTTACCCAGTTCGCCAACCACTTCGCCTTCCGACGGCGCGAAAGCCGCGACGTAGACCAGCGATTTCACCTTGTCGCTGGCGCCAGCCTGGGTGATCACGGCACCGCCCCAGGAGTGCCCCACCAGCACCACCTTGCCGCTTTGCGCATCGATCACGCGCTGGGCAAAGGCTACGTCGTCCGCCAGGGAAGTCAGCGGGTTCTGCACCGACACCACTTTCACACCTTGCTTCTGCAGGATCGGGATCACCTTGTTCCAGGCGGAACCGTCGGCGAAGGCGCCATGCACCAGCACGACAGTGGTGTCTTCGGCAGCGTGGGCAGGAACCAGGGCGGCGCCGGCAACCAGGGAAGCAGCGATCAGGGCGGATTTGATGGACGATTTCATGGCAAAGCTCCTTATGTTTAGTGTATTAATGATTAGCGCGCTCAGCGCATGGACTGAAATATAGCGCACTAATCGTTAGTGCGCAAATTATTTTTACGAAACGACCGTTCGATGGTGCTTAGCGGGCCGCTCAGATCGCATGATTGTGGCGATTTCCGCATCATTTCCCGTTTTCTTGCTCAATTACATTTTAAGACCTGACTTCACATGTGATAATCACTGATTATCTTTTTAGCTACACAATCTTCATTATGGCAACATCGATCAACGGCATCGGCACTACTTTCTACGGTCAAGCGGGTTTCGAACCGGATGGATCGTTCATCACGACCAAATGGGTCATTTTCGCTTACCTGCCAATCATCCCCACAGCCAGCATGCGCGTCAGGTATGCGGGCGAAGAAAACGGATTCTTCTCGTCCGGCACAAGTTACCAGGTGATCATGGATTACCCGATCGACATCGGCCAGGTGCTGCGGACCTGGGCATACGTCATCAGCTTTATCACGCTGCTCACCTTGCTGGATAAAGGCGAGGGCTCGGGCTGGAAAGCTGCACTGTTATGCGCCATGGCCCTGCTCCCCCACACGCTGCGCTGGTTCGCCAGGCGCTGGGCGATGGACGATTACAGGAACGCTTCGCAACGAACATCACAACGAGCGAATGCCAACGCGAAACCGGCACCGAACACGCGGCTCGAAGACCTGCCGCGCGTGTCGACATGTCCCAAGTGCCGGTACACACGCAAAGCCGACGATTACGCGCCAGCCTGGCAATGCCCGAGCTGCAAGGTCGCCTACAACAAAGTCTCAAACTAGCTTGTCGAGGGTAAGCGGCAGGTCGCGCAGGCGCTTGCCGGTGGCGTGGTAGACCGCATTCGCTACGGCAGCGGCCACGCCAACGATGCCGATTTCACCGATGCCGCGCGCACCCAGTTCGTTGAAATGGGTGTCATTGCCAGGCAACGCCACCACGTCGATGTCGCCAATGTCCGCGTTCACCGGCACGTGGTAGTCGGCCAGGTTGGCGTTGGTGGCTCGGCCATAGCGCCAATCCATTTCGGTCTTTTCCATCAGGGCCATGCCCAGCCCCCATACAATGCCGCCGATGAACTGGCTGCGCGCGGTTTTCGCATTCAGTACCGTGCCCACGTCATAGCAGGCCACGATGCGCGGCACCCGCACCGTGCCAAGGTCTGGGTCCACATTGACCTCCACGAAGACCGCGCCGAAGGAGTGCATGGAGTACTGCTTCTTCTCCTCGCCCGGCTTGGCTTCGGCGTCGCCGGTTATGGCCTGCCCGCCATTACGCGCAATGACTGCCGCTACCGGCTCGCCGCGTTCCGGCGTGGCTCGCAGGCGCAGCCAGCCACCTGCCGCTTCCACTTCCGCAGCATTGAAGCCGTGCAGGGGCGAAGCCTGGTCGGCCACCGCCATCGCCACCAGTTTTTCGCGTGCAGCTGTACAGGCGCGGTGGACAGCCGGCCCCACGCTGGCAGCGGTCATCGAACCGCCCGATACGGGCGCTTCGGGCATCTCCGTATCACCCAGCTCAAAGTGTACTTTCTCCAGCGGCAGGCCGAGCGCGTCCGCCGCCACCTGGGTCATGATGGTGTAGGTACCGGTGCCGATATCCTGCGAGCCGCAGCGCACCTGCGCCGTGCCGTCGGGCGCGATGCTGGCCCAGGCTTTCGCCGGCATGCGGTTGGCCGGGTAGGTGGCGGTGGCCATGCCCCAGCCAACCAGCGTGCGGCCGGCCTTCATCGAGCGCGGCGTTGAAGTGCGCCTGGCCCAGCCGAAGCGTTCCGCCGCCACCTTGTAGCACTCGCGCAGCTGCTTGGCCGAAAAGGGGATGTTCTTCTCAGGATCCTGCTCGGCGTAGTTGCGCAGCCGCAGGGCAACCGGGTCCATGTCGAGTGCATATGCCATTTCATCGATGGCGCATTCGAGGGCAAAGCTGCCCGTTGCCTCTCCCGGTGCGCGCATATAGGTCGGAACGCCGACGTTCAGCGTGGCCAGTTGCTGCGTGGTCTGCAGGCTGTCGCTGGCGTACAGGATGCGGGTCGGCGAACTGCATGGCTCGGTGAAATCGTCCTGCACGGAAGTATGCGAAATGGTGTCATGCGCCACCGCCAGCAGCCGGCCATCGGCGCTGGCGCCAAGGCGGAAGCGCTGCTCCGTCATCGGCCGCGCGCCGACCGGTGCAAACATCTGCGGCCGCTCGAGCGCCAGCTTGACCGGGCGACCTGCCATGCGCGCAGCCATGGCGGCCAGCACCACGTGCGACCACATATTGCCCTTGCAGCCAAAGCCGCCGCCGACATAGGGCGACACCACCCTCACCTTTTCCGGCGGGATGCCGAGCGCACGGGCGCAGTTCTTTTTCACGCCGGTGACATACTGCGTGGCGTCGTACAGCGTGAGGCGGTCGCCGTCCCAGGCAGCGATGGTGGCATGCGGCTCCATCGGGTTATGGTTCTCGACTGGCGTGGTGTACAAAACGTCGATGCGCTGGGCTGCTTGCGACAGGTTCGCCTGCACATTGCCGCGCTGCGTCTGCATGGGGCGGTCTGGTTGCTCCTTCGGCTTGCGCAGCTTTCCTTTCGCAGCCTGGATATCCAGGAGCGCCGGCTGCGGTGCATAACGCACCTTGAGTGCGCGCGCCGCGTCCTGCGCTTGCTCCAGTGTTTCGGCTACCACGACCGCAATCGGCTGGCCGTTGTATTTGATTTCGTCATCCTGCAGCAGGTTCAGTTTCGGCGGCGGCGGCTTCTGCTCCTCGCCACCCGGCTTCTCGCGCGGCAGTCGCGGGGCGTTCCTGTGCGTCATGACTGCCAACACACCGCGCATGCTGCCGGCGCGCACCGTATCGATCACGCTGATACGTCCCTTGGCGATCGTACTGAGCACCAGCACGGCGTGCGCCATACGCGGCAAGGGATGCTCGGCGGCGAACGTGGCGGCACCGGTGACTTTCAGGCGGCCGTCGGTGCGGGGAATTGCTTGTCCAACCTGTTTCATGCGCCCTCCCCGGCTATGCGCAGGGCACGCATGATTGCGCGCTGCGCGAGATCGACTTTGAAGCGGTTTCCTTCCAGCGGCTGCGCACCTTCCAAAAGCTGCTGGGCGGCGGCGCGGCATTGCGCGTCATCGAGCGGCCGGCCTTTCAGTAGAGCCTCGGCCTCCGGGCGGCGCCATGGCTTGTGCGCCACGCCGCCCAGCGCAAGGCGCGCTTCGCGCACGGTGCCGCCATCCATCTCCAGTGCTGCCGCCACCGACACCAGAGCAAAGGCATAGCTGGCGCGATCGCGCAGCTTGAGGTAATGGCTGTGACGCGCCATGCGCGATGGCGGCAGGTCAATGGCGATGATCAGTTCACCGGGCTGCAACACCGTGTCGCGCTGCGGCGTATCGCCCGGCAGCCGATGGAAGTCGCCCAGCGCAACTTCGCGATTTCCTTGCGGGCCGCGCAACAGCACCACAGCGTCCAGCGCCGCCAGCGCAACGCTCATGTCGGAGGGATTGACAGCCACACAGGCCGGGCTGGCGCCGAGGATCGCATGCATGCGCTGGATTCCCTCGCGCGCATCGCAGCCGGAGCCGGGCTGGCGTTTGTTGCAATGACTGAAGGCCGTATCGGTGAAATAAGGACAGCGCGTGCGCTGCATCAGGTTGCCGCCCATGGTCGCCATATTGCGCAACTGCGCCGAGGCGCCTGACAGCATGGCTTGCGCCAGCAAGGGATAGCGCTCGCGTACCAGCCCATGTCGCGCGGCATCGGCGTTGCGCACGCCAGCGCCGATACGCAGGCCGCCGCCGGGCAATTCTTCGATCCGGTCAAGGCCCGCGTGAGTGATGTCGACCAGCCGCAACGGATGCTCGACGTCGCCTTTCATCAAGTCCAGCAGGTTGGTGCCGCCGCCGATGAAGCGCGCGCCGCCCTGTTGCGCAAGGCGCAAGGCATCGGCCGCATCGCTGGCACGTTCGTAATAGATGGATTGCATGGCGCGCTCGCTTAGCTGCGCCGCAGCGCCACTTCGCGGATGGCGGCGACGATATTGGGATAGGCGCCGCAGCGGCAGATATTGCCGCTCATGCGCTCGCGGATTTCGTCGTCGGTGAAGCCGGCGCCGTCGGCACGCACCTCCTCCAGCAGCGCCGTCGCCGAGCAAATCTGCCCCGGCGTACAGTAGCCGCACTGGAAAGCGTCGTGCTCGAGGAAGGCTTGCTGCAGCGGCGACAGCGTGTCGCCCTGGGCCAGCCCTTCGATAGTGGTGACGCGCTGGCCCTCGTGCATGATCGCCAATGTCAGGCAAGCGTTGATGCGGCGTCCATCCACCAGCACGGTGCAGGCGCCGCACTGGCCGCGGTCGCAGCCCTTCTTGGTCCCGGCCAGGCCGATATGCTCGCGCAGGGCATCGAGCAGCGTTACGCGCGGTTCCAGCGACAGGCTGTAATCGCGGCCATTGATGTTCAGGTGTACGGGCCGCGCTGGTGCGGCGGGAGCCGCCGGTGCAGCGGGCGCAGGGGCGCTGTCAGCGTTTGGCACTTGGGTGGCGCCGACAACAGCCAGCGCGGATTGCAGGAAACTTCTGCGGTCAGGCATCGTTCGCTCTCCGGAAAAAGCAGCGCTATCGATGGTGCCGCGTCGCGCGCCGGGCTTCCGTTAGCCCGCGCACACAAACGTTATTCAGTGAGGGGAGTTGCGGTTGTGGGCGGTACTGCCGAGCGAGCGCCATTCATGACCATGGCCAGCAAAGTGTAATAGCCGTTGATGCCCATCAGGTCGGTCACGCCCTTTTCGCCGAATTGCAGCATGGCCGCCGCCCAGGTGGCGTCGCTCACTTGTTTTGTGGTGTGCAGTTCGTGGCAGAAATCGTAGACGGCCTGCTCGTCCGGCTTCAGATCCCGCGGCGCCTGGCGGGCTGCGATGGCGTCGATGACAGGCTGCGGGATTCCTTCCTGCGCCGCGATGGGCGCATGGATTGCCCATTCAACTTGCTGGTTCCACTGCCGCGACGTGACCAGGATGGCCAGTTCGGTCAGCCGCGTTCCGATCGCACTGCGGTAACGCAGGTATTCGCCCAGCCGCTGGGTACAGGCCATCAGTTCAGGGCTGTGCAGCAAAGGCACGAAAGGGCCGTACAACGCGCCGCGCGGTCCATCGATGACTGCCTGTGCGGCGGCGCGCTGCTCGGCTGTCATATCGGAAGGGGAAATAGGTCCTAGTCGTTCGCTCATAGCGGCAAATGGTCGCACAGGACAGGAGAAAAATCAAAACGCCGCCGCCGCACGCGCGCTAATGTCCTTGCACGACCAACCAAGCAAGGAGCTGCCATGACCCACCTGATCCACCGTGACCTGCGCCGCACCCCACCCGTCGCCGCCGCCGCTTTCGGCATGCAAGTGCGCGACAGCGATGGCAAAACCTATATCGATGCCAGCGGCGGCGCTGCGGTGTCCTCGCTGGGGCATAGCCATCCGGATGTGCTGGCGGCGATGCAGTCGCAGCTCAAGGTGGCGGCTTACGCGCATACCTCCTTTTTTACTACCGAGGCGGCCGAAGAGTTGGGTGAGCGGCTGGCACAGGATGCGCCGGGCGATTTGAATTATGCCTACCTGGTATCGGGCGGGTCGGAAGCCATCGAGGCCGCGCTGAAACTGGCGCGCCAGTATTTCGTCGAGCATGGCGAAACAGAGCGGCGCGTTTTCATCGCGCGGCGCCAGAGTTATCACGGCAACACGCTAGGCGCGCTGGCCCTGGGCGGCAACGAGTATCGCCGGCGCCATTTCGAGCCTCTGCTGATGGACGTGGCGCGCGTGTCGCCCTGCTTCGAATACCGCGAGCGGCGCGCCGGGCAGGATGTCCACGAATACACGGCCAACCTGTTGCAGGAACTGGAGGCCAGGATCCTCGACCTGGGGCCGCAGCATGTGATCGGCTTCTGCGCCGAGACGGTGGTGGGCGCCACCAGCGGCGCGGTACCGCCGACGCCGGGCTATTTCAAGGGCGTGCGTTCGCTGTGCGACAAGTATGGCATTTTGATGATCGCCGATGAGGTGATGTGCGGCATGGGGCGTACCGGGACGCTGTATGCGATCGAGCAGGAAGGCGTGGTGCCCGATATCGTTGCGCTGGGCAAGGGACTGGGTGCGGGCTACCAGCCGATCGGCGCGGTGCTTGCACGCGACCATATCGTGCAGCGGCTGCGCTCAGGCAGCGGGGTGTTCCAGCATGGGCATACTTATGTCGGGCATCCGGTGGCGGCGGCGGCGGCGCTGGCGGTGCAGAAGGTGATCCGGCGCGATTCGCTGCTGGGGGCGGTGACCGTGCGCGGTGCTTCGTTCAAGCGCATGCTGCGCGATGCATTTTCGATGCATCCGAATGTGGGGGATATCCGGGGGCGCGGGATGCTGCTGGCGTTGGAGCTGGTGCAGGACAGGGAGGCCAAGCGGCCGTTTGACCCGGACTTGCGGCTCCATGCGGCGGTGAAGGATGCCTGCATGGAGTGCGGCTTGATGGTGTATCCGATGGGTGGGACCATCGATGGCAGGCGCGGAGATCATGTGCTGCTGGCGCCTCCGTTTATTGCGACGGAGGCGGACCTGCAACAGATTGTGGGGCGCTTGAGTGATGGCTTGGAGCGGGCGTTGCTGCGGGTGCGGCCGGCCTGACAGTGACGTGCGGCGGCCGCGGGCCAGGATTAGAACTCCTGGTAGCCGATCACGTCCTGCTGCTGCTCGCCCAGGCCGGCAATACCCAGCCGCACAAAATCCCCCTTCTTCAGGAACCGTTTGCGCGCCAGCCCCACACCGGGCGGCGTGCCGGTGGCGATGATATCGCCCGGCTCCAGCGTCATGAAGCGCGAGATATATGCAATCAGCTGCGGTACCTTGAAAATCATGGTCTCGGTGCAGCCGGTCTGCATGCGCTTGTCGTTCACCTCAAGGTAGAGGTCCAGCTTGTCCAGGTCCCACACTTCGTCGCGTGTCACCAGCCACGGGCCAACCGGGCCGAAAGTATCGCAACCCTTGCCCTTGTCCCAGGTGCCGCCGTTCTCCAGCTGGAATTCGCGTTCCGACACATCATTCACCACGCAGTAGCCGGCGATATGCTTTTCCGCGTCTTCCTCGCTGACGTTGCGCGCGCGGGTGCCGATCACCACGCCCAGCTCCACTTCCCAATCGGTCTTCTTCGAGCCTTTGGGCAGCATGATCGGATCGTCCGCGCCGGACAGGCAGGTGATCGCCTTCATGAAAATAATCGGTTCACTCGGAATCGGCAGGCCGGCTTCCTTCGCGTGGTCGGCGTAGTTCAGGCCTACACCGATAAATTTTCCCACCTTGGCAACCGGTACGCCGAACCGCGGGTTGCCGCGCACTACCGGCAGCGTTTCGGGATCGATCTTGGCCAGCTTGCGCAGCACCTTGTCGGACAGGTTGGCGCCAGCGAAGTCGCTGATTTCGCCGGACAGGTCGCGCAGTTTGCCGAATTCATCGATCAGGCCAGGTTTTTCTTTGCCTATACGGCCGTAACGAACCAGTTTCATACTATCTTCCTTCTTGTTGAAGGCGACATTTTACCGGAAGCGCCGGAGCAGGTAGCGGCACAGGCCCGGCAACTGGATCAGCACCAGCAAAGCGAAGGCGTATTGATAGGCGGCGATGGGGTAATGCCCGAGGGGCGATGGCTGCCACAGGCCGATCACCTGGCCGAAGCCGGCCTGCACCACGAAGGCGCCAACGAAGATCAGCAAGTTCAGGCAAGTCGAAGCGCGGCCCGTCAATGCTGGCGGCATGGCCTGCGAAACAATTGAATATTCCATGCCGGTGACGCAGCCCACCAGCATGAACAGCACCGGCAGCACCTGTTGCGCTGGCCGCCATCCGGATACAAAAACGCATTGCAGCAGCAAGAACAACAGCACGCCGGCCGCCGCCACATCCAGCGTGCGCCAGCCCCGCTTCGTCGCGAACTCGGTCAACTGACCGACCGCGATCGAGCCGAAGATCACGGCCGCCATGCCGAGGTAAAGCAGCCAGGCGATCGCTTGTTCACCGTAGCGCGGCACGTCGGCCAGCCAACGGGCGATCCACAGCCCCTGCACGCCGAAGAATACAGTGTGCGGCAGCAGTACCAGCATTGCCGTCTCGCGAAACACCGGGTGGCCGAATATCTCCACCAGCGCGTTGCGGGTGAATGGACGCGGCGGCGCGGCTGGCGGCGTCGGCGCAAGAAGGAGGATCAGCAGCGCGACGAGAATACAGGCGCCGGCCAATCCGATCATCAGCCATTGCCAGCTCATATGCTGCAAGGCCAGGCGCACCGGCAAGGTGGCGGTTGCGGCGCCAAGCCCGCCGGCAGCGATCAGGTAGCCCTGTACCGACGGAACTTTGTGCGCGGGCAGCCAGGTGGTGAGGGCCTTGATGGCGGACATGAAGCACGCCCCGAGCCCGAACCCCATCAGCGCGCGGGCAATCGCCAGGCCCGCGAAGTCCCGGCCGCCTGCAAAGGCAAGCGTGCCGACTGCGGCAACCAGCAGCAGCACGAATTGCACGCGGCGCGGCCCATACCGGTCCAGGGCAATGCCGATCGGGATCTGGGCAAATGCGAAGGCGAGGAAATAGGTGCTGGTCAGCATGCCGAGCTGCGCGGACGTCAGGTTCGCCTGCGCCACGAGCTGCGGCGCCAGCATGGCGTTCACACTGCGCAGCAGCCATGAGACGTAGTGCCCCAGCGCGAAGGGAATGAACACCAGGAACAGCGTGGCGGGACCTGACAGGGTGCCCGGCATACGCTCGCGCCCGCGCCACCAGCGCACTGGCGCCACCGCTGCTGCAGGAGTATCGGGAGCGGCGGCGGGCGAGCGCATCGCATGCTCCTAGGCGACCAGCGGAATCACGCGGCGCGGCAGTACCGGCACGGTCGCCGCACCCGGCACATGCCCGGGTCCCTGCCCGCCCTCCTCAAAGAAGAATTTATCGCGGCCGAATGCCGGACGAAGCTGGTCGAACCAGGTCGCGGTCGGGTCGTACTTGGCGTAGAACGGCTTGCGTACCCAATCCGCGTTGCGCGCCTGAAGGAACTGCAGCGCGAACACCTTTTCGCCGCCGACCTGCGCCACGCCGTCAATCACCACCTTGCCGGGGAAGGCGCTCATGGAGGGCCCACGCACGGTGCGCGCCAGGCCGGAGACCATCTGGTAAGCCTGCTGGAACACTTCGTGCGCACGCGCCAGCGGCAACTGGAAATACTCGCGCGGCCCGGTATCGCGTTCCACGAACATGTAGTAGGGGATCGCCCCCAGCCTCACCCCGGTGCGCCACAGTTCGGCCCAGCTGGCCGGGTCCTCGTTGATATGCCTGATCAAGGGCCCTTGCATGCGCAGGGTGGCGCCGGTGCCGACGATCCGCTTGACGGCCTGCTGCGCCACTTCCTGCCTCAACTCCACCGCATGGCTGTAATGCCCCATGATCGCCATGTTCTTGCCCGACGCAACGACACGCTCGAACAGGCGCAGCAAATCGTCGGCATCGCGGTCGCTGACATAGCGCTGCGGCCAGTACGATACGGACTTGGTGCCGACGCGGATATTCTGGATATGCTCCAGTCCCGGCCCAAGCAGCGGCGTGATGATCTCCTCCATCGAGCGCGTATTCATGATCATCGGGTCGCCGCCCGTGATCAGCACGTCCGTCACATCCTTGTGCGTCTTCAGGTATTCCACCAGCTGCGTGGTTTCGCGCGCATCGAACTTCATATCGTCCATGCCGACGAACTGCGGCCAGCGGAAGCAGAAGGTGCAGTAAGCGTGGCAGGTCTGGCCGGCGCTGGGGAAGAACAGCACTGTTTCCTTGTATTTGTGCTGCAAGCCGCGCAACGGGGCATCGTTCACACGCGGCACGTTGTGCGTCATCTGCCCCGCCGGATGGGGATTCATGCGCAGGCGGATCTGCCGCGCCAACTGTTGCGCGGCCGCGTCATCCTGCTTCACCAGCACCAGGTCGCGCAGCTGCCAGTACTCGTGCGCGGGCAGCATGTCGCGGTGCGGGAATACCAGGCGGTAGATCGGATCGTCCGGGATATTGTCCCAGTCGATCAGCTGCTCCAGCACATACTGGTTGGTGCGGAACGGCAGCACATGCGAGATGACCTGCACTGCCTCCTGCTGCTCGGGCGTCAGCAACTCCCACTGCGGCGCCTGGCGGATGGTTTGGCGGGTGTATGGCTTGAACTTGGGCAGGGCATCGGCGGTCATGACGTACTCCTGGGTGGGTGGGCTAGGACTTCATGATGGTCCGCTTAAGAAACGGCCTATTGCCGTAGCTCAATACCCAGCCGGAAAAATCCTACGAGCTTGCGTTTGCGCAACTCCCGACCAGGTGCGCAGACGTACAGTTGGGCTTCCATCCCACCCAAGGAGCCCGGCATGAAACGCATCCTGACCGCATCACTGCTCTTCCTCTCCGTGGCGGCGGCCGACGCCAGCGAACCGACCGAGAAGGACGCCATCGCCATGGTGGAAAAAGGCGCTAGCTTCATCAAGCAGCATGGCAAGGACAAATTCATCGAGAAGATCTCCGCCAAGGATCCCGAATTCATCCAGGGCGCTTTGTACGTCGATATCCGCGACCTGCAGTCGGGCATCGTGCTGGCGCATCCGGTCAATCCCACCATCGTCGGCAAGGACCTGACCGACGTGCCGGATGCCAGCGGCAAGAAATACCGGCGCGAGATCATCGAGCTGGCCGCAAAAAAGGGCAAGGGCTGGGTCGACTACATGTACAAGAATCCCACCACCGGCAAGATCGAGCCGAAGACCACCTATATCCAGCGCGTCGGCGATGCGGTGCTGGAAGCAGGCATCTACAAAAAGTAGGAGACGGCCATGCTGAACCGACTGCGGATTGGACCCAAGCTGCTGCTGGCGCCGGGCGTGGTACTGGCGCTGCTGCTGGCGACAGCGGCATGCGCCTGGTTCGGCATGGTGCGGCAGAACGCATCAATGGAAAACCTGGTGCAGTTGCGGGCGGCGCGGCTGCAGGCGGTGGCGGATGTGGCGGGCGAGGCGCGCATGGCGCACGCCAATATTTACCAGCTCCTGGCCTGGATCAACGGCAGCTTTGCGCAGGCGCGGCTCGATGCGCTGACGGCGCAAATCCGCAACCGGCATGGCGCAGTCGGCACGCGGCTGCAGCACCTTGCGCGCGCGGCGGCGGCCGACGAGCGCGCTTTGCTGGCTGTTTCGCAAGAAGCGCTGGCAAGCTACCGCAAGGCGGTGCAGGAGACCATCGAGCTGGCGCAAGTGGACCAGTCGATTGCGACCAACGCCATGGCGAAGGCGGAGCGCCAGTTCGCGGCCCTGGATATGCAGTTGTCGCAACTGGCTGCCCTGGAGAAGTCGCTGAGCGAGGCGGCCTACGCAGGGGCGCGGCAGGAGTTCCGCTTGCTGGGGATGACGATGGCGGGCTTGCTGGCGCTATCGGTAGCCTTGTCGCTGGCAGTGTCGATGCTGGTGAGGCGCGCGCTGCTGCGGGATATCCAGTCCATCGGCGACGGCGTGCGCAGCCTGGCATCGGGACAGTTGGCGCCAAGGCCGCCGGCAAAGGGACGCGACGAGATCGGCGATACGGCGCGCGCGCTGGACGGCAGCGTAGCCCAGTTGAACGGCACCATCCGCGCGATTCGCGGCGCGGTGCAGCAGATCGACCTTGCCGCGCGCGAGATCGCGACCGGAAATATGGATCTGTCGGCACGCACCGAATTGCAGGCAAGCTCGCTGGAGGAAACCGCCAGCGCGGTCGACAGCCTGGCGGCGGCGGTGCGCAGCAATGCGGAACATGCGCGCGAGGCTTGCCAGGTAGCCGCCAACGCCAACGAACTCGCGGCGCGCGGCGGCGCAGCGGTGTCCGATGCGGTGCAGACCATGGAAGCGATTCGCGCCTCTTCCCGCAAGATCGTCGAAATCATCGGGGTAATTGACGGGATCGCGTTCCAGACCAATATCCTGGCTTTGAATGCCGCAGTGGAAGCGGCGCGGGCCGGCGAACAGGGGCGCGGGTTTGCTGTCGTTGCGGCTGAAGTGCGGACGCTGGCACAGCGCAGTGGGACTGCGGCGCATGAAATCAAGGCGCTGATCAATGCATCGGTGGCGACGATCGACCGCGGCGCGGAGTCGGTTGGCGAGGCTGGCGGCAGCATGGGCGATATCGTGGCCTCGGTACGGCAAGTTGGCAGCATCATCCAGCGCATCAGCGATGCCAGCGCGGAGCAGGCACGCGGGATTACTGAGGTCAACCAGGCAGTGGGGCAGATTGATGATGTCACCCAGCAGAATGCCGCCTTGGTCGAACAGGCAGCAGCGGCGGCAGCGAGCTTGCAGGAGCAGGCCGCCGGGCTGGCGCAGGCGGTTGCCGTGTTTGAACTCGGAGATGAAGCGTCACCGCAAGCGGATACGAACCTGGCCGCCGTCGATCATGGTAAGACAGCGCCGAAAGGCGACCGGCGCACCGCTAACAGCCCGATGCGCGCGCGGCAGGGCTTAGCGAAATGGGCGGCTGACAAACGGCGAGCCGGCCAGGCCGAAGCGCCACGGCACGTCCACCGCCTTTGAAATCCCGATGCGCGGCCCGACCACGACCTGCACCCGCCCCTTGCGCGGCAGCAGTTCGAACGGCGCCGCGCCGAGCGACATGGCATTCAGTTCGCGCGTCACGCCCATCGCCTGCGCCAGCCGCCCCGGTCCTGAGCACAGCAGCCGCACATCCTCGATGCCGCGCCGCGCCTGCATCTGCGCGATGCCCTCCAGCGGCTCGATGGCCCGGATCAGCACCCCGGCCCCATGCCCCTCCTCCTGGCAGACAAAGTTCATGCACCAGTGGATGCCGTGCGACAGGTAGACATAAGCATGGGCCGGCGGCCCGAACATGGCGAAATTGCGCGCCGTCCTGCCGGCAAAGGCGTGCGAAGCCGGATCTTCGCGGTCATACGCCTCCACCTCGACAATACGGCCGCCCACGCCATTGACGAGCACTGTCACGCCGATCAGGCGGCGCGCCACTTGCTGTGCAGGAGCACTGAAATCGATACCGGCCAAAATGTGGGGAGACATGCTATCGATTGTAGCAATCCTGCCATTTCGGCATGAAAAAAAACCCATTCGTGCCCCGGGTTGCAGGCAAAAAACAGGCGATAATGGCGTTGCCCGCCCAGCAGCACAACCCTCGAAGCAAAATGACAACAGCAGCAACCCGGCTCCCGGCCCACAATACGACCGCAGAAGACGCGCTGTTGCGCTCCATCCGCATCCCGCCGCGTCCCAGCCTGTTGGTCGACCTGCAGCGCGAACTGGCGCAACCAGATCCGTCGCCGCGCGCCATCGCGCGCATCATCGGCAACGACGTGGGCATGTCGGGCGCCCTGCTGAAGTTGGCCAATTCGCCGTTCTACGGCGCGGCACGCAAGGCCAAATCGGTTGAGCAGGCCATTAACTTCCTCGGCATTAACCAGTGCGCCGCCATGTTGACCGGCATCCTGGCGCGCGACGCGGTCGGCGCCAACAACCCGGCCCTGAACCAGTTCTGGGAAGTGTCGTCCTGCCGCGCCCAGGCCCTGGTCTTCATTGCGCGCAAGCTGCGCCTGGCGCCGCCCGATATCGCCCACACGTTCGGCCTGTTCTGCGACATCGGCATCCCGATCCTGATGGCGCGCTTTGACGATTACGGCCAGACGCTGGACATCTGCAACGGCGCCGCCACCCGCAAGTTCACCGAGATCGAAGATGCGCGCCACACCACCAACCACGCCGCCATCGGCTGCCTGCTGGCGCGCAACTGGGGCCTGTCGCCGGACGTATCCTGGGCCATCCTGCACCATCACGATTACGAAGTGCTGGGCGACGACGCCACCGCCGACGCGATCCGCGCCCTGGTCGCCGGTGCGGTGCTGGCCGAACGCGCCATCCAGCGCTATCACGGCAACAGCGATTCGCTGGAATGGGAAAAGGGCGGCGAGGCCGCCTGCCGCCACCTCGGCATGAACGAGGACGAATCCGCCGACCTGCTGGACGAACTACACGAAACCTTCCACATTGAACACTGAGCCGCATGCAAAAGACAAAGAACAAGCGTCCAGCACCACGCAAGCCGAATAATCCTCCCGCCGACAAAGATGAAATCCTGAGCCAGGAACTGTTCAGCCTCGCGCTGGCACAGGAAGACGACCTGCGCCACGCCGTGCGGCGCTACCTGCGCCAGGGCAAGGACGCCGTCCTGTATGGCGCCATCGAACTGGCCCGCGGTGAAGACGCCGATGCCTACCGCACGCTGAAGGACGCCGTCGAAGAAGACGCCGGCACCGTGGTGCTGCGCAAGGGCGATGGCCCGGAAATGGAAATCAACGCCTTCGCCATCCCGCTCTTCGTGCACAGCCAGGGGGGGCTGCGCGAAGCGGAAGGCTTCCAGGACGAAGCAGCCTACGCTGCCCTGCTGGACAGCTTTACCACTGCCGGGCTGGAAGGCCCCAAAGCCAAGGTAGTGCTGGTGCAGCACGCCTACGACCTAGCCGAAATGGAGCGCATCAGCGCCAGCCAGTTGAACGCCATGGTGCATGAAGCGGCAGCCGCCTTGATGGACAAGAAAGTGGCCGACGCCCCCGCCCTGCTGCGCAGCATCGCCGGCTGGCAGCCATCGGCGTTCGGCGCCGAGGACGAGGCAGTCGAACTGCGCTTCCTGCTCGGTTTCGCCCTGAAACGCGCCGACGACCCGTTCTACACCGTGCCTGCCGCCGGCAAGAAGCAGGATGCCTGGTTCGAAGCGCGCATGCAGCGTTACCAGGACTGGACCGTTTCCGCCACCCCGCAGGTGCAGCGCTGCCTGGCAGGTGCCGGCCGCGCCGGCGACCTGCGCCTGAACTTCCTGTACCAGGACCTGTTCTACGGCGCCCTGCAGCAAGGCAAGGCCGAACACTGGATGCTGGCCATGATGGCCGAATTCGGCGCAGCCCTGGACAGCCATGGACCTGCCCGCGCCGTCATTACCCTGGTGGAAACTGATGAAGATGCCGCCCTTGGCGTGCAACTGATCGGCGCCACCGGCGAGCTGGCGCACGCCGATCGCCGCCTCGATGTCGGCGACGACGTGGAAGCGGAGATCGACGACCTGCGCGACGCCCTGGCGACCCTTGGAATCGACGACATCAGCGTTGAATTGACAGCCCCCTGAGACGCGCACATACTAGTTTCATAGAGGTGAGGAGACGCCACCATGAAACTACTGTCAACATTGATGTTCGCTGCATTGCTGGCCGGCTGCGCAAGCGGTCCGCCGGCAGTTACAGCGCCTGAAAGGGCACTCTTTACCGATGCCGCCTTCCGCAAACCGGCCGACCTGATCACGCCGGAACAGGTCTTCGAACTGTCGCCGGAAATGAAGGCCTATGCGGGCAAGCTCCGTTCATCGCTAGCCGGAAAGTCGAAGCACCAGGCGCTGTATGAAGCGCTGTACCAGCGCGACCAGCTTCGCCTGGAATACGATTCCGAGACAACGCGCACCGCCGCCGAGGCCTTTGCCGCCCGCGCCGGCAACTGCATGTCGCTGGTGATCATGACTGCCGCCTTTGCCCAGGAACTGGGACTGGAGGTGCAATTCCAGCGCATCACCAGTGAAGACACCTGGAGCCGAGCCGGTTCGCTGTACTTCAGCAGCGGCCACGTCAACCTGGTGTTGAGCAAGCCCAATCCCGTATCAGAGCGCACCTACGATACCATGCGCTCGATCGTCATCGACTTCCTGCCGCCGCCGGATGCCGAGTTGATGCCGACCGAGATCATTTCGCAGCGCACCGTGGTGGCCATGTACATGAACAACCGCGCCGCCGAGACGCTGGTACAGGGCAAGCTGGATGATGCTTACTGGTGGGCCCGCGCCGCCATCGAATACGAGCCCAATTTCCTCATGGGGTACAACACCCTGTCCACCGTCTACCAGCGCCATGGCGACATCAAGATGGCCGAAAGCACGCTACGCTTCGCCCACCAGCATGAGCCGCTCAATACGGTCATCCTGTTCAACCTGTCCGAAGTGACCAACGCGCTGGGCAAGAAGGACGAATCGGCCAGGTACAAAGCCGAACTGGAACGCCTTGAACCCTACCCGCCGTTCTACTTCTTCCACATCGGCCAGAAAGCAATGGCCGCAGGCGACTACCAGAAAGCGCGCTCGATGTTCGTGCGCGAGGTACAGCGCGCACCGTATTACCACGAGTTCCACTTCTGGCTGGCCAAGGCGTCTTTCGAACTGGGCAACCTGAAGGAAGCCGACAAGCATATGGCGCTGGCCCTGATGAATAGCACCACGCGCGGCGACAGCGCCATCTACGCCGGCAAACTGGCCAACCTGCGCCTTTACGAAACGCGAGCCCGTCTTCGACCGGGAGAAATCTAGATAACCTACGGTGCCAGCTCCTGACACGCGCAGCGTGTTAGGACTTGGCATCGCCCGATAACCCCGGTGCCAGCTCCTGACACGCGCAGCGTGTTGGGACCTGGCATCGCCGTATAAAGACCCATGCAATCCAAAATCAGCCCCATCACTCTTTCCCTTGCACTGGCCTTTGCAGGCGCCGCCCACGCAGCGCCTGATGAAAAGCCGGAGCTTCGCTCCTCTTACACCAAATACGAATTCCGCATCCCGATGCGCGATGGCGTGCGCCTGTTCACGGCCGTCTACGTGCCGAAGGATGCCAGCAAAGCCTATCCCTTCCTGGTCGAACGTACGCCTTACAGTGCGGGCGTGAACGTCGACGGCCAGCTCCGGTACGGGCCGGACTTCTTCCCGCGCCGCCTGGGCCCGTCCGCCGACTTCAGCGACGCCGGCTACATCTTCGTCAAGCAGGACGTGCGCGGCCGCTATATGTCAGAGGGCAAATGGCAGGAAATGACGCCGCATTCCAAGACCGCGCTGGAAGCAGGCGAAGGCAACGAGAGCCGCGACATGCACGATACCGTCGACTGGCTGCTCAAGCACGTGGCCAACAATAACGGCAAGGTCGGCATCTACGGTATCAGCTATCCCGGCTTCTACACCTCGGCCAGCATCATCGATTCGCACCCTGCGATCAAGGCTGCCTCGCCGCAGGCGCCGGCCACCGACCTGTTCATGGGCGACGATTCCTATCATGGCGGCGCCTTCATGCTGGCGGCGAACTTCGACTTCTACGCCGCCTTCACCGAAGAAAAGAACCCATCGCCCCTGCCCAAGAGCTGGAGCGAATTCGATTACGGCACCACCAGCGGCTACGACTACTTCCTGCAGCGCCTGACGCTGTCGAACATCCTGGCCGATATGCAGCCCAAGCAGCTCGCCTACCTGAAGCCGACCATCGACCACGACACCTACGACGAATTCTGGAAGTCGCGCAACCTGGCGCCGCACATCAAGAACGTCAAAGCCGCCGTGATGACCGTCGGCGGCTGGTTCGATGCGGAAGATCCGGCCGGGCCATTCTCGATCTACCGCGCCGTGGGCAAGAACAATCCCGGCGTCTTCAACGGCCTGGTGATGGGCCCATGGGCGCACGGCGGCTGGGCCAGCGGCGAAGGCAAGCGCCTGGGGCACGTCAAGTTCGACAGCAAGACCAGCGAACACTTCAACAAGAAGCTGCTGTTCCCCTTCTTCGAGGAGCGGCTGAAAGGCGTCAAACCAGCGCAGCCGATTGCAGCGGTCAACATCTTCGAAACCGGCACCAACGTCTGGCGCCAATACACCGCCTGGCCGCCGGTGCAAGCCAAGGCGAAGATGCTGTACCTGGGGCCGAACGGTACCCTGGTCTGGACCCAACCCGCCGCCAGCGCTGGTTTCGACGAATATGTCAGCGACCCGCGCAAACCGGTGCCGTACATCGGCTACCCGGCAACCGGCGTGCCTCGCGAATACATGGTGTCCGACCAGCGCTTCGCTTCCAGCCGCCCGGATGTCCTGGTATACCAGAGCGAAGTGCTGGAAGAAGACGTGACCATCGCCGGCCCCGTGACGCCCAAGCTGTTCGTCTCCACCAGCGGCACCGACAGCGACTTCGTGGTCAAGCTGATCGACGTCTACCCAAGCGACTACCCGCAGGACAAGGAAGAAGAAAATCACAAGGACGTGGCGCCGCCATCAATGAAGATGGGCGGTTACCAGCAGCTGGTGCGCGGCAATCCGCTGCGCGGCAAGTTCCGCAACAGCTTCGAAAAGCCTGAGCCATTCGTGCCGGGCAAGGTGGAGCCGCTCAGCTACCAGCTGGGCGACGTGCAGCACACCTTCCGCCGCGGCCACCGCATCATGGTGCATGTGCAGAGCAGCTGGTTCCCGCTGGTCGACCTGAACCCGCAGACCTTCACCAACATCCCGAACGCGAAGCCGGAAGACTTCGTGAAGGCCACCCAGCGCGTCTACCACGCGCATGGAACCGCGTCGGGCCTGCAACTGATGGTAATGCCTTAAGCGGCGGCTTAGCAGCTCTGGTGCTTCCAATGCCGCTTCTTGCCCTCGGCAATCCATTCGACCGCCTGGGCCATGCGCTTGTCGCGCGTGGCCTCGGTCTTGGCTTCCGTCAGCCAGTCGCAGTAATCGCGCTTGGCGCTGGTTGAGAATTCGTTGAAGACTTCGTATGCGGCCGGGTTCTCTTCCAGCGCCGCGATGAAGTAATCCGGCACCAGCAATTCGCGCGGCGCTGCTTTCTGCCGCGTCACCTTCACACCCTGCTCATTGAGCTTCATGGCCTTCTTGATGTACGCGGTCAGCTCTTTCTTCGGTGGCAAGTCCTTGATGGAGGCGATACGGCCGAACTGGCCCATGGCCTCCTTGCTTTTGTCACTCTCCGCCGCAATCAGCAACTCAGCCTTCCAGAAATTCAGCGCGCAATGCTGCTTGAAGGCGGCGAAGCTGCACACGATTCCGTGGTACTCGAAGTTCGGCATGCTCCACTTGATGGTTTCCTTCACCTCCGGGCAAGCCGCATGAATCACCTCGCGCAGGTAATTGAGGATAGGCTGAGCGAATTCGGCCGCGTTGGCGATGTATTCGTCGACGCGCGGATCAGTTGTGGGCATGGCCATCCTCATAAATGTGTTGCCGCAATCTGACATTGGTGCGTTGCATAACGCAGTTTGCTCAGCATTAGGAGCATACTAATTCACATGAACAATTCACGCAAAGTAGCCGCCGCTGCTGGCGCCGTGGGCTTCGTATGGGCCGGATTGACTGCCCTCCTCATGGCCGGCCAGCGCAAGCTGCTGTTCAACCCAACCGTCAAGCGCGAGGTGCAAAGCCCGCGCAGCAGCGGCCATCGCACACGTGCGATCGTATTGCGCGGCGGCGACGGGACGCGGCTGGCAGGCTGGCTGATGACGCCGCGCGAACCGGGCGTGCGGCCTGCCGTGGTGTATTTCGGCGGACGCTCGGAAGAAGTGTCCTGGCTCGTGCGCGATGCCGGCACCCTGTTCCCCGGCATGACGGTATTGACGCTGAATTACCGCGGCTATGGCGAGTCGCACGGCGAGCCGGGCGAAGAAATGATGGTGGCTGATGCCTGCATGCAGCTCGACTGGCTATGCAAGCACCACAAGGTCGACCCGACCCGCATTGCCGTGGTTGGGCGCAGCCTTGGGTCCGGCGTGGCGGTGCAGTTGTCGATGCAGCGCCGGGTGCAGGCTACGGTCCTGATCACGCCATACGATTCGATCCTGGCGCTGGCGCAGCGCAAATTCCCTGCCCTGCCGGTGTCCATGCTGCTGCAGCATCGCTTCGAGTCAGTCAAGCACGCGACGCAATTGGCGGCGCCGACCTACGTTCTGCGCGCGGCCAGCGACGATATCGTGCCGCATTCGCACACCAATGAACTGGTGAGCAAACTGGCCTGCCTGCACCACGACGAAATCATTCCGGATTCGGACCACCTGAATATTCCCTACCTGCCGGCTACACAGCAGAAGATCGCCAGCTTCCTCCACGCACAGTTCACCGCAGCGCCTGGACGGGAAAACCGTGTGCAGGCCTGATCCTGCAACGTGGGGGAATGCGGACGACATCCGGTATAATCCTGCCCCATGAACGATACTACCCGCCCAGAACTCCCGGACCACCTGTCGATCGACCCACGCAGCCCGCACCACGTGGCTGCCGTGTTCGAACACGACATTGGCATCAGTTTCAACGACAAAGAGCGCTTTGACGTTGAGGAATACTGCATCAGCGAAGGCTGGATCAAAGTCCAGCACGCGACGGCCAAAGACCGCCGCGGCCAGCCGATGCTGATCAAGCTGAAAGGCAAGGTAGACGCGTTCTACCGCTGATACTCCTCCCCAGGCCAGCCTTCGCTGGCCTTTTTCATGGCCAGCAGGCCATGTCCTACTGCCGCGCCAGCCCTTAGCGCAGCGGCGATAAAGACCACTTCCGCGATTTCCTGCCGTGTGGCGCCTGCCGTGAGAGCGTTTTTCGTGTGCGCGTCAATACAGTATGCGCACTGCGTGGTCAACGCCACCCCGATCGATACCAGCTCACGGTATTTGGCCGGGATAACCCCGTCTGCGCGCTCTGCCGCGGCCTTCAGGTCCAGGAAAGCTTTCGCCTCCTGCGGCGCGCACTGGATCAGGTCTTTTGCGTACTTCAGGTCATCCATCTCGTCTCCTACACTGGTTGAAATTACCAGCTAAGAGGTGGCGGGATGTCAAAATGATTCGCGGCCGCTACGAATTTCTATTTGCCGCACCGCTTGTGCGACGCCATCCTCCTGCCGCATGGCCTCGCCTACGCGGCGCGCCCGCTCGCCCATTGCTGGAGTGCCGAGCAACTGCCGGATCTGCCCAGCCAGGCTGCGCGCCGTCACGTCGCGGCGTTTGGCAGGCTTGCCTGCAACACCGATACGTTGCAGCTCACGGCCCCAATGTTCCTGCTCACTGAGATTGGCGATTACAATCGAAGGCTTGCCGGCCAGCGTTGCGGACTGGGTCGTCCCCGCGCCGCCATGGTGAACAATCGCCAGGCAATGGGGGAAGATCTGGTGGTGCGGCGCCGCGGCAACATACAGGATCCGCTCGTCGGAGCTGAAACCGCACGCTTGCCAATCACTGCACTGGATGATCGCGCGGCAATTCGCCTGGCGCGCCGCATCGGTCAGCAAACGCAACGCGACCTCCTGCCCCTTGAGGTCCTTGGGCATCCAGCTGCCAAACGTCATGTAAACGGGCGCCTCCCCGGCCGCCAGGAAGCCGGCTAACGATGGCGGCAATTCTCCTTCCAGTTCGCAGTTAGGGCGGTCAAGGAAACCGCAGACCTGGATCGACTCCGGCCAATCCGGCTGCCTGGGGCAAAGCTGTGGACTGACCGCCACCAACGAAAGGTGGCGCGAGACCCAGACCTCCGACACGATGTCGCGCATCGGCGCCATGCCCAATTGCCTGCGCAGCCGGTCGGGGTAATGTCGCAGCGTACGATTCAGGAGGATGCGGGTCAGCCACCACAACAGGCGGTTGCCGCTTCGCCCCAGCATCGACAAGCCGAGTGGATTGACGTAATCGCTTGGCACGCCCGCATGGGACAACAACACGCTGACATACGGCAAGCCGGCATGTTCCGCAGCGATCTGCAAAGGATGCATGAAGTAATGCCCAACCAGCAAATCCGATTCGGCGCACAGGCGCTGGGCCGCTTCAAACATTGCGTCTTCGGCCGGGGCAAATGCAAGGCGCAAGATTGCCGCCATCTGCTTCATGGGGTCACGGATGCTATACGCGGTCTGGCCGACGGCCTCCGCCTGCTCGGGAGTGAACGTGTGCGGCGTGAGGACGGTGATTCTTGCACCCGCCGCAGAGCGCACCTTGTCGTAAGTTCCGGCTTCCAGGCTGGTGATCACCAGGTGGACTTCATGGCCGGCCAACTGCAGGCCATCGGCCAGGGCGAGGAAAGGGCGGATGTCGCCGTGGCTACCCCAGGTCAGCATTCCAATCTTCATAAGCTATACGGCAGGTATCTCGTTGATGTCGTGGTACACCAGCAGGCCGCGCTTACGCGCCTCGGCCACCATGGCGTCGGCGCCGGCGGAGGCGCCGCCTATGCGCAGGACGGCATTGCAATGGGCGAGTAAGCGCTCACAATGCGGATGGAAGATCTCCTCATACACGGCATCGCCGACAGCTTGCGAGCCGGCGGCGTGCAGCACGGGCAGCGCCAGCCACTCGCCCAGTACCGGCGTATGGCCCTTTTTGTACAACGGCAGGACATAGGCCTCCATCGCCGCCACGTTAGCCGCCATGCGCGCCGGGTCGTCGCCGGTGCCGGAGCGGTACGGACCGGCGACCAGGATCATCATGCTGCGCGGCGGCAGCAAGTGCAGGTGCAGGTACTGCAGCAGCATGACTGTCTTGGCGTCCTTGATTTCGCCGCTGGCCGTCATCGCCAGCGCCTTGTCGGCATCCAGTTCGAGGACCTCGATATCCTCGCCTTCCTGCTCCAGACCGCCACCGCTGCTGATTTTCGAGCCAGCATCGTACTCGCCGACGAAAAAGTGCAGCCGCTCGGTGACGGAGCCGGGACTCATGAAGACATCAAATATCTCGCGCAACTGTTCGACCTTGTAGCCAGTCTCCTCTTCCAACTCGGCATGCATGCGCTCTTCCGGACGCGCCTCATCGAGCAAGCCGGCGGGGGCTTCGATCAGGTAGCCGTCGTGCTGATTGACGTAGGCGGGAAAACGGAACTGGCGCGTCAGCAGAACAGTGCGACGGGCGCGGTTATACAGCAGGGCCACAGCACCGTTGCCACGGTCATAGGTTTCCCTGCTCATGGTCTGCCAGCGGCCATCGCGCCGCTTCAAATCGAAGGTGGTGGTCTTGAGCACGTACCAATTGTCTGACAGCAGTTGGACCGATTTGATGCGGACGTATTCTTGCATTGAACTTCCCTCATAAGTATCGCTTAGTGATACCAAGCCAGTGCAGGCGATAATAACTTGGAAATAAAACTTCTGCTTTCCACACCTTTTGGCCAAACTCCGCGCCATGTTCGAATTCCATCACCACCATCAAAGGAGATCACCATGTGGGGAACAAAATTGGCGCGGCGCTGTCGCAATACTATCGCCATCCTATCAATCGGAATGCTTACGCTGCACGCGTCTGCGGCATCGGACCTGCCTTCGATTTCCAAAGCGGCATTGGAGCAGCAATTGCAGGTCGGCGACCTGCTCTTCATCCGCGTGCCAGCCCTTCCCTTCCGCAAGGTCGCTTCAACCACGAATAGCTGGACCAACCATGTCGGCATCATCGTCTCAATTGATGGTCCCGAACCCGTGATCGCAGAAAGCACCTTTCCCGTATCAAAGCGCGGCGGCCTTGAACGCTTCCTGGCACGTTCCGAAGGCGGCCGGGTCGAAGTGAGCCGTCTCAATACGCCGTTAACGGCAGAACAACAGCGCGTGCTGATCCAGGCGACGCAAGCGCGCATGGGAGTCTTTTACGACACAGGCTTCGACCTGCACTCCAGGCGTCAATTCTGTTCGCGCTTCGTGCACGAAGTGCTGCGCGAGGCGAGCGGCATCGAAGTCGGCGAGGCCGAAACCTTCGCCACCCTGCTGGCGCGCAATCCGGAAGCAGATCAGGACTTTTGGAAGTACTGGTACTTCGGGCAGATTCCATGGGACCGCCAGACGGTGACGCCGGCCAGTGTCATGAACAGCGCACAAGTGCATGCTGTCTTCGACGGCTTTGTCACCACCGGCAAACCGCCCGCCCGGATTTAGCGCTGGGCTCCCGTCGCCTGCTTGTCGGCGGCCAGGTGAAGCCGCAAGTCCAACCAGGCCGCCGCCTTGTCGGCGTATCGCAATGTGTGTGCAGGGCTGCTCGATGGCAGTATGACGATTTGATAATCACCCGCCATTTCCCCAAGTACCTTGAGTCCTAGCTGTCCAGCCGTCCCACCGTTAAACGCAATCGCCCTGATGTTGGGCAAGCTCTTGAGCAGAACTCGCAAATCGTTCTCTCGACGATTTTTGATATTGCTGTCCAGGCTTCCCTTACGATGCGCCTCCGCGACGACATCCCAAAGCCCGACGCCATGCTTCAGCAACACGTCGAGTCTCGCCGGATAAGCAAGGGGCACGAGTTCCTGTCCAATCACTTCCGACATCAGCGCCCAGAACTTGTTTTGCCGGTTACCGTAATACTCTTGTACCGCCAACGATTTATCGCCCGGCAGGCTGCCCAGCACCAGCAAGCGGGTGTTCTGGTCGACGACGGGATCAAAGCAACGTTTCAGTTCCATTCACGCATTTTAACGGGAGTTCGGGTGTAGAATCGAACGGTAGTGCTAAACAAATAATCACACCGGAGACCACAACCATGTCTGAGCAGCGTGCCATTGTTACCCTGCTGTTGAAATACAGTGAGAGTCACCTGAATCCCACCAATGAGGCGATCCACTGCGTGTGTGTGCCGCTGATCGTGTTCAGCCTGCTGGGACTGATCTGGGCCATCCACCCGCTGCTGGCGGTGGCGCTTGTCGTGGCTGCGATGGTGTACTACTTCAAACTGTCACGCAATTTCGCGTTGGGGATGCTGGTGATGGCCGGATTCATGCTGGCCGTGCTGAGCGCACTGCCGCCGGCAGCGGTACTGCCGCTGAGTATTGTGATTTTCGTATTGGCCTGGATCGGCCAGTTCATCGGCCACAAGATCGAAGGCAAGAAGCCATCGTTCTTCGATGACTTGCGCTTCCTGCTGATCGGGCCCCTGTTCGTGCTGGGCGTGCTGTATCGCCGCCTGAATGTCGCTTATTAGAACAGGGCGACGTTGAGATGGTCGGGGGGCAGCGCTTCCCCGGCCAACAGAATGATCACCGCTGCGGCGACATAGCCGAGCACTGAGGCGACCCAGATGCGCGTTCCCATGTTCATGCCTGCCTCCAGTCGTTAAGTACTTGAATCATACCGATTTTTTCGCCCGGAATAATCACCGATTGTCGCACTGCGCCATATTGCAGAAACCCTTATACTGGCGGGATGCCTTCTCCGATACTCTTCATTCTCGCCTGCCTTATCTGGGGTTCCACCTTCTTCGCAATTACCCTGCAACTGGGTGACATAGCTCCCGCAGTCTCCATCGTCTACCGCTTTGCCCTGGCGTCGAGCGTGCTGTTCGCATGGTGCTTCCTGCGCGGCGACAAGCTGAAGCTGTCTTGGAAAGCGCAGCGCTGGACCATTCTGCAGGGCTGCTGCAGCTTTGGCCTGAGTTATATCGGCACGTATAACGCGGAGCAGTATGTCGTATCAGCCCTGGTGGCGGTACTGTTTGCGCTGATGGTGTTCTGGAATCCGATCCTGAACCGTTTCGCTTTCGGCACCCCGTTGACCTGGCGTACCTGGACCGCCGGCAGTGCGGCGGTGGCCGGTGTGGTGCTGCTGTTCTATCACTCGATTTCCGAGTCGCTGCGCGACGTGATGGCGGGCGGCCAAGGGCATTTCATTCTCGGCCTGGCTCTGGCGCTGGGCGCGACCATCGCCAGCTCGGTCGGCAATACCCTGGTGGTCAAAGTGCGCCAGCATGAATCGAATGTGCTGCTGACCATGGCCTGGGGCATGTTGTGGGGCACGCTGCTGGTGGCGCTGTGGGCGCTGGTGCGCGGCGATGCCTTTGTGATGCCGACCACGGCCTCGTACTGGGGCGGCTTGCTGTACCTGTCGCTGCTGGGATCCGTGATTGCCTTCGCCTGCTACTTCACCCTGATCGACCGCATCGGCACGCAAAAGGCGGTGTACATCGGCGTGGTGACGCCGGTGATTTCCGTGCTGATGAGTATTCGCCTTGAAAATTACCGCCCGGGCTGGATGGAAATCCTGGGCATGGTGGTGTGTATCGCCAGCGTGGCTTGGGCGCTCAAAGCGCCATCGATGCCAGCCAGCCGTACTCCTGTTGACCTTAAACCTTTGAAGAAAGCCTCATGAGCAATTTGCATATTCGCCCTGCCCGTCCAGATGACGTGGCGTCCATCATGGCCATGATTCGTGAACTGGCTGTTTTCGAGAAGCTGGAACACCTGGTAGTGGCTGATGAAGCCATGCTTCATGAGGAAATGTTCGGTACCAAGCCGGGCGTAGAAGGCATCGTGGGCGAGGAAGCGGGCGAAGTGGTGACTTACGCGCTGTACTTCCACAACTTCTCCACTTTCCTGTGCAAGAAGGGTCTGTACCTGGAAGACCTGTACGTGAAGCAGAACCGCCGCGGCGCAGGCTACGGCAAGCAGATGCTGGCGGCACTGGCCAAGATCGCAGTGGAACGCCAGTGCGGGCGCTTTGAGTGGTCGGTGCTGGACTGGAATGTGAATGCGATCAAGTTCTACGAGCAGATGGGCGCCGATGTACTGCCTGACTGGCGCGTATGCCGCGTGACCGGCCCGGCGCTGGATGCCCTGGCAAATCAATGACCCCAATTGCCCTGCGCTACCAGCTTGGACCCGACGAGTATCTCGCGCAGCAGCAATCCGTTATTGGCGATACCTCACGCCGAGCGCTGCGCACAGTATGGAAGGACACGTTGTTGTTTGTCGGCGCCTGCACTTTTGGCTTCCTCGCGGCGTTTCAGGCTAACAACCGCATTTTGATGGTGCTACTTGGCACGGCTGGCTTGGCGCGGGTGCTGACGCCCTGGGACCACAAGATCAAGCTTCAGGCTCAAATTGCCGCCCATGCCGAAAAGAGCGTGCGCCGTCGCGACATCTCGCTGCGAATCGACGACGAAGGCCTGCATGAGGAGGTTGAAGGCGTACGCTCGTTCGCGCCATGGCCAACAGTCAAGTCCTTCCGCAAGCTTGGCCACATCCTGCTGATCAGGCTGGCCGGCGAGCTCTGGGTCGTGATCCCGGAGGTTGCGTTTCTCGGCGCGGGTGCCCCGTCGCAGACCGAGTTCATCGCGCTCCTTCAAAGCCATGGTGTCGCCAACGAAACAGCTTAAAAGGCGGTGCCTGGTCTGTCATTCGGACAGAGAACACTCACGCTTGATCAATCTCACACAAAAGGCGGTGCCAGGTCTGTCATTCGGACAGAGAATACTCACGCTTGATTAATCTCAAGACGCAAAATCCACAGGTTCTCCGTCTTGATTCACATCAAAGAGTCACTTCGCGCGTCCAAATGACAGACCTGGCACTGGTTCCTCACGCTTGATTAATCTCAAGACGCAAAATCCACAGGTTCTCCGTCTTGATTCACATCAAAGAGTCACTTCGCGTGTCCAAATGACAGACCTGGCACTGGTTCCTTGCTGGTTCCTTGCCCTTGCTATCGTTTATCTGATTCTCAGATCCTCACTATTTTTGAGAATTAGAACGAATCCATTCACTTTAGACACCCAATATCGCAGGCGAGCAAGGAATCTTTGCCAAAAATTCTTTCCACTAGTTGCTACCTGGAGAGCCAAGTCCCGTTGGGCAAAAATATGGCCAAGCTCAGATGCTTTTATCAAATATTTTTGAGCCTTTTCTTGCGCACCGACGATGTGGCTCAGCTCCTTGTTATACAACGCATATGCCCAGAATGCGGCAGATACGTGACCTAAATCGGCTGCCTCTCCGAATAGGGCTGCTGCGGATTGAACTTCCCCCCTGCGCTGAAGGGCCGTAGCCAAGTAGTACTTTCCGTCCAAATCCCCGACTTCAGCGAGGCATCGAAAATGATATTCTGCCTTAGTGAGATCTTCACACCCGCCCAAACCCCGTTCAAACATCCATCCAAGATAGAGATGCGCGCGCCCGCCATGCTCATTCTCCAAACATTCAAAAATAGCCCGCGCGCTTACATAATCTCCCGTCTCAAAAGCCATGTATGCCTTCTCGATTTCAGCCGAGGTATTCATTTTCATTTATTCCGTCTCTAATCAATCAACAGATCAGTTCGAACCTGTGGGTGGCCCAGGCAATGGGCCTGGGGGCGGCTTCTTTGGATCTTTGGGCGAAGGCCGCGTCGGCGTTGGCGGTTTTGGCGGCGGTGGTGGCGGCCTCTTATCATTTGCAAGGCAAACCGCACAAACCAAGATTTGAACCAAATTCTTCCTAACTCTGGTACAGAGGGCTTTACATTTGTCCTTAACACCACAAGTTCCAGCTGCACCCTCACTTCCGTCGTCCCCGCCCGAGTCACCAAAGCCTAGCGCTGAAAGACCATTTGGATCCGCATAAATAATTGGATTTGCTTCAGTATACCCGTAGGTATTCATCCCGCCTTCGAGCCCAATCGGATCAGACTGGAGATATCTGCCGAACTGAGGATCGTAATCCCTGTAGTAGTTGTAATGCAGATTGCTTTCGCGGTCAAATTGCTGCCCAGGGAAACGTTGATTGAATGTGAAATTCAGTTGCCCGGCTGGCTGAGCGTTGGCTGCATCCTTACCATACGGATCGCTGTCCCACTGCCACACCAGGTTGCCGCTGCCATTGGTGATTGCACGCGGCGTATTTAGCTGGTCTGTGTGGATGAAGTAGGCTGTCGCAGCGCCTGACGCATTACCGACGGTGACTACCAGCGGCGCCGATTGCAGAACAGGGTTGGCAGGATCGGTTGTGGTGACCTTTGCGATTACCTGATAGGTGCCTGCGGCGAGCTCGTTTAGCGTCAGCGAGAATGGCGACTGAAGGCTCACACCCAGCGAAGTGGCGCCGTTGAAGTACTCCACTTGCGTGGCCATCACCGGATTCCCATCCGAAGTCGCGGTGACAGCGAGTGTTACTGCCGCTGGCGCAGTTGGGTTGCTTGGGCTTGCTAAGACGGTGCCAGGTCTGTCATTCGGACAGAAAATACTCACGCTTGATTAATCTCAAGACGCAAAATCCACAGGTTTTCCGTCTTGATTCACATCAAAGAATCACTTCGCGTGTCCAAATGACAGACCTGGCACTGGTTCATAGCACTGGCTCAAGGAACCCGTACTCTTCAGCGTGTTGTCGGACCTGATTCTCCCCCCTCTGGCAGTGCTAACGCAAAAAATCATATTCATCTGATTGACGGCCCTGGCGTCTTACAGAACAACGTCGCAACTCATCAATCGCCTTCTCGATGACAAAAATATTCTTTAATTGGTTGTCTCGGCAATGATAAAGTTCGCTTTGACCACCCAAGTTCTTGGGGAATGCTCCCAAGTCGACATAAGACCCGATGTCCTGAAAATAAAGGAGATCATCGGACTTATTGGTAACGTCTCGTCCCAAAAAAATCAGTGTTCTTAGCTCAGGAACCAACATATCGCTGTCCACATAGGAAACCATAACGTAGATTTCACCTTGCTTAAGCTGGTTCGCCATGATCGGCTCTGCATACGGCTTCAGTTCAGACATTTTACTTTCACTCCTATTGCGCTGCCGCACCACCCACAACTACCGCCGGTATCGTGACTTCTGGCGCGAAAATTAGGCAGGCCCCCAGAGCCAGTGCTCCGCCGACTGCACACGTCTTAGTATTTCTCTCACAAAAATTCTTCTTCGGTTCTTGGCAGCTACAGCTCATTGGACCATCCACCCAGCCGCGCGAACTCAATCCGCCGGATATGCTTGTAATTTTGAATGTTTGCGGAACACGGCAACTTTCTACTGGGTTAGGAGAGCATTGCTGGGTGCATGTAGAGTATTCCTCGGAATCGCAAGGACGTAAACGACGAGCGTTCCCATCACCTTTTGGAGGCTCTAAACCTAGAGGATCAATCCGACTTGTTGGATTTCCGCCAACATAGGCGTATGTGTTGACACCGCCTTTCAACCCAATCGGATCACTTTCAACGTATCGTCCCAGTGCAGGGTCATAGTCCCTGAAATAGTTGTAGAATGGCTGCACACAGTCTGCAGGCACCCGTGCAGCCGCCAGTTTAGTTCACCTCAGGTCCGCCACCCCGCTCGTCACAATCCGCTATTCAAAGTTCGGCGGCCTGACTTCTGGATTGGACTCATATAACGGATTCAATACGTCGAGAACCAGGGCGCCCATCACACGTCCTACACCCATACGAAATGCGTGAAACTCACTATCAGTGCAGTTTTCCATCGCGAATTCAATCGATGAATTTAGCTGGGCAAGGATGCCGGTCATTTGCGTACTAATTTCCTGAGCGATTTCTGTTTTCATATTCATCCTTTACCTTTTCCCGCCTGCTGAGGCTGCTTTACAACCATTGGCTTCCATGCACCTATTTAGACAAACCGCAAAGGCCATACCATAGTCTTTGGTCGGTAGCGTCTCAACACTACACTGCTTAATGCAAGTGTCCTTCACCTTTTCACATCGTTTTCGTTCTCTGTCACCTTTCATGCATACGCCGGCAATTGCATCCGTCACGAATTCGCTAATTCCAGCAACTGCACACGCTGTGGGGAAATATTGGCATGCCGATGGACTAACGTCATTTGTCGAAGGTGCAGCTGGCTGAGGCGGCGGAATTTCTGGATCAACCATCCCCGGCGGCGGCGTATTCGTGCAGGTAGTTACAAACCCGTTTGAGATACAGTTCCAAGCGAGCCCGCTTGGGTCGGTTCTACTCGCTGGATTTCCCCCAACATAGCCGTAGGTATTAATGCCACCTTTGAGCCCAATTGGATCACTCTCAACGTACCGCCCCGTCTGCGGATCGTAGTCGCGGAAATAGTTGTAATGTATTGGCCTTGACGCGAGTTCGTCGTAGACGCAGCAATTTCCCTATACGCTTCAACGACTTGCGCGCGCCCGCGCCGATATTCCTCCTTAATCACCGTGTTCGTTGCGGGCCGTCCCCTGTTCGTGAACGACTTGCTCAACCTGTCCGACACAGTAGTTGTAATGTATTGGCCTTGACGCGAGTTCGTCGTAGACGCAGCAATTTCCCTATACGCTTCAACGACTTGCGCGCGCCCGCGCCGATATTCCTCCTGCTTTCATAGAATTTTTCGTATACGCGTATTCTGGGCTGCAAAGCACACTCGTGCAAGGCGCAGTTTTAGAGGCGCGGCCGCGCAGCGGCCGCCGGGGTGGCGGTTGAAGTTGTGGTTGCGTGGTTTGAACCTGGCTGACGGCAGAGCGCGGCCGCAAGCGACGCGAGGAGCGCGCGCTGTAACCCTGACCGAAGCCCTGCGCCCCAAGGCGCACATGCTGGCTTGGCAGTCCCGCAGGGGCGCCAGACATAACGCCGTGTTCTGCGAACCCGCAGGGCCCGGCGCAGCGCGGGGCCGGGCCGCCGAGCGAAGCGCGAGCGCAGCGAATGGACCGGCTTTGCAGAATGCCGCGTTATGTTAAAGCGGGCGCGCAGCGGCCGATTTACCCCGGAGGGGCTGTGCCTTTGCGTTGTCGGTTTCTGGCTGACGGCGAAGCGCGGATGCAAGCGAGGAACGAGCGCGCTGTGTAGGCCTAGCTAGATTCAAGCGTGGCAGTTGCCTTCCGCGTCGCGGCTGGTAGTACCGCGCAGCGGCTGACTGGGTGTTCTACAACCGAACCCGACCGTCAGCGCGGAGCGTAACCCTTGTCGGCCAGCGCCGCGCGAACCTTCTCGCCTGCATCGACCATCTCGTACGCCTGCTGCTGGTCGACCGCCAGCTCCCGATAGTCGTTGTAGCCTACCCGTTTGAGGAACTGGGCCAGCGCAAGCGCCTGGTCGTCCGGCAGTTCCACTTCAATGATGACCATGATGTGTCTCCCTCGTGTGTGGGTCTAGTCCTCGTCCGCAGCTTCGGCCTCCAGCGCGTCCAGGAGCGGCTTTCGCACCTCGCCGGCGTCCATGTCTGCCACCGCACCCCGAGCGCCGCCAGCACGCTCCAATCGCGCCGGATGGGTCAGCGCATGCACCGCCTTCAGCTTGCCAATGGCCACGTGGGTGTAGATCTGCGTGGTCGACAGCTCCGAGTGCCCGAGGATCGCCTGGATGTAGCGGATATCGGCCCCGTTCTCGAGCATGTGGGTAGCCATCGCATGGCGGAAGGCATGGCAGCCACCACTGGCGAATCCCGCATAGCGCATGTGCAGCTTCACCATGTCTGACAGCCGGTTGTTCTCGAACGCCTCGCCGTAGTCGGTCACGAACAGCGTGCGCTGGTCCAGCGTCAAGGCGAACAGCGGCCGGACCTCCTGCACGTAGCGCGCCACCCATGCGCAGGCCCGGGCGCCGATCGGCACCAGACGATCACGCCGCCCTTTCCCCTGCCGCACCATCAATGTCCCGCGCTCGGTATCGACGTCGTACAAGGAGAGGCCGATCATCTCCGCCCGCCGGATGCCGGTGCTGTACAAGGTCTCCAGCATGGCTCGGTTGCGCACACCCGAGGGCGTATCGATGTCGGCCTGGTTCAGAACCGCCTCGATCTCGGCCACGCTCATGAGATGGCGCGGAAGCTGGCGCGGTGGTTTCGGCAGCACCAGGTCCGACGCCGGGTTGTGCAGGATATGGTTCTCTCGCGCGCACCATTTGAAGAAGGCTACGATGGGCATCAACCGCGTGGCCTGCGTGTTGAACGACAGTGGTGCCCCGTTCGCCTTACGGTAGTGGTACAGGTGTCCCTGGTAGCGCTGCAGGATCGGGCGTGTGATGTCCTGCGGCCGGGCCAGCCCTCGTTCGTCGCACCAGAGGATGAAGCCATCGAGCGCGCGCCGGCGAATCTGGGCGGTCGACTCGGCCAGGCCGCTCGTCACCGTCCACTCCAGGAACGCCTTCTGGTAGGAGCGCAGCAGGTTACCGGCCGCCGGATCGGCCACGCGCTCGCGCACGGGCTGCACTGGCTTTGCGCGCAGCTTGCGCTGCTTCTGTCTGATCCCAAGTTCGCCCCTGCGCGCCATGGCTAGCCCGCCGATACCGCCGCAGCGGCTAAGGAGAGATGGGGGTACGATACGATTTTGGCGTCAGCGCCTAGGCGGTGCGTTTCTCGATCCACTCCGCCCGATTCGTCTTTAGGCCCTGTGCTTGCTGGCTCGCCGGCCGGTTCGACACACCGTAACGGCACCGAATCACCCCCATGATGGGGCCGGGATGACCCCGTGAACTGGCCCGTTTGCCCCCGTGAACTCGTAGTCGTAGTGTTGCTTTTCAGTGCATCCACCCCGATCAGTCCGACCACGAACGGCGCGCCATTGTCACCCGAGCCATCGTAAAGCAGCTCGTATTCGAACGACTGGCCCCGCGTCCCTCGATGCACCAGCACGTATTCCAGTGCGATCAGGCGCTCAATGTGGATGCAGCACTGCGTGTCCGACAGGCTCGTCAACCGTCGCACATCGCTGCGGGTGAAGCGCACGTCGGCGCGGCGCTGCTGGCGTTCCTGTGTAACGCCAAGGACCCAGCCATGCAGCGCGGCCAGCACGCGCCGGGTCTGCGGCGGCAGTTCGTCCAGGCTACGGCCCAGCACCTCGTGCGCCAGCCGGTTGGCGGCCTCGATGTCGGCCAGCGTCACCTCGATGTACTCGATGCTCTGGCCAGCCACGATGGCGCGTTTGACCGGCCTTTGGTGCTGATGCAGCAGCGCGATGGTGTCGATCAGTGTCAGGTATTTCTCATGGTCGCGGCGGGTACGCGTGCGGTCGTCCAGGAAGGTCAACTGATCGGCGTAGGGATTGACCACAGCCAGCTTCTTCAACAGCCGCTGGGCGTTGCGATGCAGGTCCAGGATGCGCTGCTTCTGTTCCTTCCTCACCAACCCCTGCAAGGTGCGCTTCTCGCGCTGCAGGCGGTGAATCGCCCGCGTCTGCTCCCGGTCCTCGTCAACCGTCAGCACCAGGCAGCGGTTCATCAGCTCCTCATCGATGTCGATGGCCGTCGTGGTCAGGAACATCATCACCGGCCCCTCGACCCGGTATTCCTGCGTCACCAGGTTGCCAGTCTTGGGATCGGCGCCGGTGGTGGCGATCGTCAGCTCGCCCTCGGACTGCAGCAGCTTCAAGGCATAGCTGGCACGGCTCGCACCTTCCTCTTCCACGATGGCCAGGATCTTGTGTTTCAGGTTCGTCTCGCCCATGTAGAACAGCGACTGCCCCGTCATGGCGCTGTACTTCACCCGTTCTTCCGCTGGCATCATGGCCAGCACCGCGTCCATCAGCGAACTCTTGCCAGCAGCGCTGGATGACTGGATCACGATCGCCAGCGGCGCATCGAGCCGGCGGCTGGTCGCTGCCAGGTAGCCCACCAGTTTATTGGTCGCTTCGCCCACGATGCCGCAGGCGTTGAAGTCGTCCGCGATCCGCGTCAACAGGTCCGGGGCCATCAACAGGGACAGCGCCGCCTCGCGCTCGGACGCGTCCATCGTCACCGCTTCCGGTTCCTTCGGTTTCAAGGCGCCCTGGATCTGCTGCTCCTGCAACGCCTCGAGCTTTAGCAGCACCCGGCCCAGGTCCGTCTTGAGCGTGTCTTCGGCCACTCGCAGTTCCATGGCGGCCTGCGTGATGTAGCTGGCCCGCGCCCTGGCGTTGTACAGGTCGAAGGTGTCAACGTGGAAGGCATCGCCGTTCGACGCCAGCACGTTCACCTTGAGCACATCGTAGGCCAGGTTTTTCGACAGCCCCCGCACCCGGTAGCGCCGTTCGGCGAACGCCAGCACCACTTCGTTATCCTTCACGTCGGCATCCATCGCAAACGACGGACCGCTCGGCGCGGGCGATGCCGGCAGTGGCGCCGCCGGCGGCAGCGGCGCGGGTTCTTCCTTAGCGGCTAAGGGAGGAACAGTCACCGATGGCGCCGGGGCCTGCGTCATCGCGATCGCCGGCGCCTGGCCGCTGCCCATCCAGACCGCCTTGCGGATCAGCGCACCCAGGCTTTTACTGGTCGGCTGCACCTTTAATGCGTACTCGTTAGCGTCCATCCCCTTGGGGAACTGGATGCGGTAGCAATCGATGCCGGCAGCGATCAGGCGTTCGGCGAGCCGGTCGGCGGCACGCTCGCCGGCGTCGTCGCGGTCGTAGGCGATCAGCACCCGCTTTGTGCCGTGGCCCTTGAACGCGGCCAGGTGGTCGTCCGTGAATCCCTCCACGCCATAGCTGGCCGTCACATTGCGATAGCCAGCGCACCAGAAGGTCATGGCGTCGATCAGCGACTCGCAAAGGATGATCTCGGGCGATGCCGCCAGCGCGGCCACGTTCCACACGCCGCGGTGCGGCCCTGGCAGGTACAGGTGCAGCGGCGTGCCCTTGCGCAGGCCGTCGGTAATCTTGCGACCGTACATTTCGCTCACGTTGCCATCGGCGTCCATGATCGGCACCACCAGCGAACCATTGAAGTGTTCATGCCCGCTCTCGCGGTAGACGCCCACCTTTTCCAGCTGCGACCGGATCTCGGCGCCGGCCTTGCGGTTTTTCTCGGGCAGGCGCAGGCCCAAGGTGCGGTTGGCGTAGCCCAGCTTGAAGTGCGCCACCAGCTCCGGATGGTCCAGGCCGCGCGACTGCAGGTAGGCCAGCGCCTCGGGGGACTGTTTCAAGGTCTCGGCATAGTAGCCGGCGACCTGGTTCAGCAATGCCTGCTCGTCAACATCGAAGCCTACCGGCGCCGGCAAGCTGCGCACCGTCGCGTACTTCACTGGCGCCTGCACACCCTGAGCGGCTAAGGCAGGATCGGCCTTGAGCAGTTCGACCGCGTGCCGGAACGACACCCCGCGCAGCTTCATCACCCAGTCGATCGGCCCGCCGCCGATCTGGCAGCCGAAGCAGTGCCACAGGTTCTTCGCCGGCGTGACCACCAGCGACGGCTCGCCGTCCTCGTGGAAGGGACAGGTGCCGATCCGGTCCTTGCCGGACTTTTTGAGCGCGATGCCGGCCGACTCCACCAGGCGCTCGACCGCCACTTCATTCTTGAGCCGTTCAATGTCGGCATCGGGGATGCGGGGCATAAATCCCTCTTTCTCTAAAAAGCTGTCAAGACCCTTATACTGTACTTTTATTATATCGTATAATGGACACACTCAACACCTTTTAAGATACCAGGGGGTACAGTATGGGCACCATCATCCTTTTGCTACCGCCCATGTTCTCGTCACGCTTGATCCAGTTTCGCAAGGCTCAGAATTTCACACAGCAGGGCCTGGCCGATGCGGCGCAGATTCACGTGAATCAGATCAAGCGCTACGAGGCGGGCACCGCGCAGCCGACCCTGGAGGCGCTGGTCAGGCTGGCCAAGGCGCTGCACCTGAGCCTGGACATGCTGGTCTTCGACGAGGCCGAGCGCGGCCCCTCCGACGACCTGGCCTTGCAGTTCGAGGCCGTCAGCAACATGCCCGACGAGGAGCGCCGCATCATCAAGGCCCTGCTCGACGGCATGATCATCAAGTACCAAACCAAACAGATGATGGGCAACCTGAGCAGCTAGCGCAGTTCTGCTTTTCTTAGCAGCTAAAAATAGAAGCCGTACCCGGAACCCGCGCGCGAAGCAGCGGGTTGGGGACGGCTTTTTTTTAATGGAAGAGAGAGTCGGCGGTGTGTTACAACGGATCGCCCGCAACGGCGGTCGAAACGCTCAGTTTTAGCGTCACCCTGTATTACGGGAGAAGCGCACCCCGTAATACACAGGAAGCCTGCAACGGCGGGCGTTCCGATCAACCCGGAGGGTTGCGTGATGTGTGAGCAAATGGAGGGGGCTGCGGGGACTCCCCGCGTGCCCCGTGTCCACAGTGTTTGCCCGGGTTTTCATACCAGGACGGATTTTCCCCGCCCTTGCTTGGGATACGACTAGGATACGATAGGATACGGACCAGATACGAACGGGATACGACCAACCTCAACTGGTGCTGACGCGGCCCGACCACCTACCTGGCGGACTTACTTCCCGCGCGATTTGAACATTTTTTCGATGTAGACATCGTTTTGCCATTCCTCGTATCCCAGAAGCGCGCCTTCTAAACGCTCAAATCCTTCGCTCCAGCCAGCCTTTTCTGCCGTTCTTTTTAACAGTATGTAGGCCTCTATGCGCCACTCTTCGCCGCTTCTCGCGTAAAGAACCACCCTCGTCTTGCGATTGTTTTTCGCCGCAATCACATACTCTCGCTTCAAGAACAAGCCATCCTGAACGTAAGGTGCAAAGCGGCTCTCTGGAATACATTCATCGTCCAAGTCCGATGGGAGGTATTCTGAGAAGGCTGCGAATGGTTTTTCTCCTGCCAGCATTAATGCCAGTTCACGATTCGTATGAACCTTGTATGGCAATTCATCCATCACACCCCAAGAACGCAGTTGTGCGACAGGACTATGGTCGTGTCCGGCGATTTGAAAACGCAGCTTGAGCTTCTCGATATCCTCAAGCTCCAGCTCGTAACTAGCGGCCGGATGGATATCGACGGCTTCAGGATCGACAATCTCGCATAAAGCAGCCACATCATCGACCTCAAAGATGAATTCACCACTAATGCAATCGGTCAATTGATCGATGTACTCAAGTACAAATTTTCGACTTGCCATAACATTCCCCTGTTCAGATATCGTCATTTCGCATCTGCCAATTTAAGGGATTGCAGCATTCGCAGGGATCGTTGGCCACAACGGTGGAAACAATGAAGGAAGCATGCGGACACAGCGATAAATAATGTAGGTTCCGCCTACAGCCGCAGCGGCCTTTACAACCGTTGGCACCATTTGGCAATCCTTCTTATCCGACGGACATGTCGTCTTTTCAGCAGGCGCTGGATCTGGAGTCGCAGGCTCCGGCTTCGAAGGATTCGGTGGAATTTGTCCATCTGGATCTTGCGACTTGGTGTCGCAATCTGGGCAATACTCGCCCATAACGCCACCATGCTTCGCGCCACACCAAGTGCATGTCACTCTAGGCGGTTTCTTTTTGGGAGCAAGACCATAGGGATCCGAATCGCTAACAGGATTTCCACCTACATACGCGTACGTATTAATCCCACCTTCGAGCCCAATCGGATCGGATTGCACATACCGCCCGGTCTGCGGATCATAATCCCTGTAGTAGTTGTA